>NZ_JAURVJ010000164.1 GCF_030655615.1 Nocardioides sp. | reverse complement strand
GGCGGCGGTCCAGTCGTCGTCGGTCCAGCCGCGGTGGGGCTGGAGGACCGTGCGGTCGAGGTCGTGACCGCTGCGCAACACCATCGTCTCGAGGCCGGAGAGCCCGGCGGTCAGCTGGGCGGCGACGTGGCCGTCGCCGCGGACCTCACGGAGCACGGTCGCGGCCTGCCAGAGCACGGCGAGCGGCGCGTCGGGCCAGGGCAGGCCCGCGTTGGCCTCACCGAGCGCGCGACCGCCGACCTCGGCCGCCTCGGCCGCGGCCCGCAGCAGGGGCGCCGCCTCCGCCACCTGGTCGTCGAGGCCGTCGGTCAGCCGGGCCAGCGCGGCAACCGCGCCGTCGAGGCGCACGGCCAGCGCCCGCTCGGGCGTGACGAGGTCCCAGACCCCCGGGAGCGCCCGCTCGACCATGGCCGGGGCGAACCCGGCGTAGAGCGCGGTCACCGGCGCTGGGCCGACCGGGCCCAGCGGCGCCGTACGACCGGCGAAGTAACCACGCCAGAACCCGCGCAGGCCGGCCTCGGCGAAGGCCTGCTGGGCCTCCGGGGCGAAGTAGGTGACGGCGTGGACGGGCTCGTACAGCGCCCACAGCTGACGCGGCGACATGCCGGTATCGTGGCAGAAGGCCCGCGCCACCCCTGCGGACCGCTTCGAGACCACCCACCCCGTGGTCGACCACCCCACCGAATTGGACACCATCCATGTCTCAGCAGCTGCCGACGACCTCTGACGTCTTCGAGCTCGGCGCCGACCACGAGCAGGTCGTCTTCGCCAACGACCCGGCCACCGGACTGCGCGCCATCGTCGCGATCCACTCGACCGCCCTCGGCCCGGCGCTCGGTGGCACCCGCTTCCACCCCTACGCCTCGACGGCCGACGCCCTCGCCGACGTGCTCGACCTCTCGCGCGGCATGTCCTACAAGGCCGCGCTCGCCGGCCTCGACCTCGGGGGCGGCAAGGCCGTCATCATCGGCGACCCGGCGACGCTCAAGTCCGAGGCGCTGCTGCGCGCCTACGGCCGCTTCGTGCAGTCGCTGTCCGGTCGCTACCTCACCGCCTGCGACGTCGGCACCTACTCCGAGGACATGGACCACGTCGCCCGCGAGTGCTCCTGGGTCACCGGCCGGACCGTCGCCCAGGGTGGGGCCGGCGACAGCTCGGTGCTCACGGCCTACGGCGTCTTCCGCGGAATGCTCGCCGCCGCCGAGTCGGCCTGGGGCACACCCTCCCTCAAGGGCAGGGTCGTGGGCGTGGCCGGCGTCGGCAAGGTCGGCCGCCACCTCGTCGGGCACCTCGTCGAGGCCGGAGCCCAGGTCGTCGTCACCGACGTCTGGCAGCCCGCCGTCGACCGGGTCCTCGACGAGCACCCGGGCGTGCGGTCCGTCGGCTCGACCGACGAGCTCGTCGCCTCGGCCCTCGACGTCTATGCCCCCTGCGCCCTCGGCCACGCGCTGACCGACGAGGTCGTCGACGTGCTCTCGGCACGCGTCGTGTGCGGCGCCGCCAACAACCAGCTCGCCCACCCCGGCGTCGAGAAGACCCTCGCCGACCGCGGCATCGTCTACGCCCCCGACTACTGCGTCAACGCCGGCGGCCTCATCCAGGTCGCCGACGAGCTGCAGGGGTTCTCGTTCGAGCGCGCGCAGCAGCGCGCCGCGACCATCTACGACACCACCCGCGCCGTCCTCGAGCTCGCCGCCTCCGACGGCGTACCCCCCGCCATCGCCGCCGACCGGCTCGCCGAGCAGCGGATGCGTGAGGTGGGTCGGTTGCGGGGGATCTGGCTGGCGTAGGTCTGGCGTACGTGTGGCGCTGAGCTGGCGCTGAGCTGGCGCTTTGTGGCTTGGTCTTGCTCGGCCTTGGGTCATTCGGGGTCGGGTGGCCGGCCCAGGCCTGTGCCGGGCGGTGCGTCAGCCACCGAACCCGTCCGTCAGATCGGCCAGAACGGTGGCTCACACACCGCCCACCCGAGCCGACCCGAGTGAGCGGTGCGCACGCCACCGAACCGGGACGTCCGATCGACCAGAACGGTGGCTCACGCACCGCCGGGTCGGGTGGCCGCGCAGGCGACGGCGAGCCGAGCTTGCGAGGCCTCGCCGTTGCGCGCCGAGAAGCAGACCGCGAGTGGCTCGGGGTCAAGGATCGCCGCAGGCGACCGCGAAGCGGCGCGAAGCGTCCTTGACGCCGAGACGCGGTCTGCTACGCGCGCGGCCACCCGACCCGGACCCCGAATGACTCGTCGAGACAGACGTGGCTTCGAGGCTCGCTGCGCTCGCACCTCAGCCGACGTACGGGCGCGCTGGCAAAGCCCACGAGCCAACGGCTCACGGAGGTCCTGGAGGGAGGAAGCGTCAGTCCCGAGACCGGTCGGCGTAGTCCGACCATTCGTCAGGCAGCTCTTCGGCCACGGGGTCTGGACTGTCTTCGTCGCCGTGCAGCTCCTTGGCCAGCGCCCCGAAGTCCGTCTCGTGAGTACGGTACTTCAGGTCGCGCGCGACCTTCGTCTGCTTGGCTTTCGCTCGGCCGCGGCCCATAGGGTCCAGCCCCCTCGCACACTTGGCCGGGCGCGCAGGGCGTCCCGGGCTCTCTCAACAGGATCTCGTGGGGACAACGCTACCTGTTGCACGTCTGTTCCGGCACACGGGTTCCCGGTTTGGTCCCGAGAATTTCGCCACAGGGGTCACCAGTCGGGGTGCTGGCCCGCCATCCGGACCGTGGCGGCCTGCTCAGGGTCGACGTCGACCTGGCCCGCGACCCACGCCTTGAGGCCCAGTCCGTCGAGCAGGTGGAGGGCCGGGTCGACCGAGTCGGGCGGGCAGAGGACGACCATGCCGACCCCGCAGTTGAGGGTCGACTCGAGGTCGGCCTGGGTGAGGTTGCCGACCCGGCGGACGAGGTCGAAGACCGGCGCTGGATTCCAGGTGGCGCGCTCGAGGGTCGCGCGCAGCTCGGCGGGCAGCACGCGCGCGAGGTTGGCGGCGAGGCCGCCGCCGGTGACGTGGGCCATCGCGTGGAGCTCGGTGTGGTCGGCGAGGGCGAGGCACGCCTTGGCGTAGATGCGGGTCGGCTCGAGCAGCTCCTCGCCGAGGGTGCGGCCGAGCTCGGGCACGTCGCGGTCGAGGGTCCAGCCGGCCTCCTGGAGCAGCACGTGGCGCACCAGGGAGTAGCCGTTGGAGTGGAGGCCGGACGACGCGATCGCGATGACGGCGTCACCGGGACGGACCCGTCCGGGGCCGAGGAGGCGGTCGGCCTCGACGACGCCGGTGGCGGCTCCGGCGACGTCGTAGTCATCGGGCCCCAGCAGGCCGGGGTGCTCGGCGGTCTCGCCGCCGACGAGCGCGCAGCCGGCCTCGAGGCAGGCCTCGGCGATGCCCTTGACGATCGCGGCGATCCGCTCGGGCACGACGCGGCCGGTGGCGATGTAGTCGGTCATGAAGAGCGGCTCGGCGCCGCAGACGACGAGGTCGTCGACGACCATGCCGACGAGGTCGAAGCCAATGGTGTCGTGCTTGTCCATGGCCTGGGCGATCGCGACCTTGGTGCCGACGCCGTCGGTCGAGGTCGCCAGCAGCGGGCGGTCGAACCTGGTGAGCGCGCTCGCGTCGAACAGCCCGGCGAACCCGCCCAGGCCGCCGATGACCTCGGGTCGGCTCGCCTTGGCGACCCAGCCCTTCATCAGCTCGATCGCCGTGTCGGCGGCGTCGATGTCGACGCCGGCACGGGCGTAGGCGTTCTGGGTCTGATCGCTCACGCGGCCGTCCTCACGGGTGGTGTGACGGGTGGTGTCACGGGTTGTTGAGCACGGGCAGGGCCTTGCCGTGCGTGGGCGACTGGATCGAGGTCTCGAGCAGGTGCTTGCCCAAGAGGCTCTCGTCGGGCAGGGCGATCGGGTACGTGCCGGTGAAGCAGGCCTGGCACAGGGTGTCGGTCGACTGCTTGGTGGCGCCGATCATGCCCTCGAGGGAGATGTAGCCGAGGCTGTCGGCGCCCACGCTGGCCGCGATCTCGGACGGGCTGAGGCCGTTGGCGATGAGCTCGGCGCGGGTGGCGAAGTCGATGCCGTAGAAGCACGGCCACTTCACGGGCGGGCTCGAGATGCGCACGTGGACCTCGCGCGCACCGGCCTCGCGGAGCATCCTCACCTGGGCCCGCTGGGTGTTGCCGCGCACGATCGAGTCGTCGACCACGACGATGCGCTTGCCGCGGATCATGTGGTCGAGGGCGTTGAGCTTGAGCCGGATGCCGAGCTGGCGCAGGGTCTGGCTGGGCTGGATGAACGTACGGCCGACGTAGGCGTTCTTGACGAAGCCCTGGCCGAACGGGATGCCGCTCTCCTCGGCGTAGCCAGCAGCGGCGGGCGTGCCCGACTCGGGGACCGGGATCACCAGGTCGGCCTCGACGGGGAACTCGCGGGCGAGCTGGCGACCCATCTCGACCCGCGACTCGTGCACGCTGCGGCCGCTGATCGTGGCGTCGGGGCGGGCGAGGTAGACGTACTCGAACACGCAGCCCTTGCGGTCGGGCTCGGCGAAGTGGTGGGAGCGCAGGCCGTTCTCGTCGATGACGATCATCTCGCCGGGCTCGACCTCGCGGACGACGCTGGCACCGATGGTGGCGAGGGCGGCGTCCTCGCTCGCGACGACCCAGCCGCGGTCGAGCCGACCCAGGACCAGCGGGCGGATGCCCTGGGGGTCGCGGGCGGCGTAGAGCGTGTTCTCGTTCATCCAGACGAAGCAGAACGCGCCCTGGAGGAGCGGCAGGACCTCGAGGGCCCGCTGCTCGAGGGTGGTGTCGGGGTGGTGGGCCAGCAACGCCGTCACCAGGCTGGTGTCGTTGGTGGCGACGTTGCCGGGACGGGTGTGGAGCTCGAGCTCGTCCTCGGGACCGGGCAGGGCGTCGACGAGCTCGCGCAGCTCGTGGGTGTTGATCAGGTTGCCGTTGTGGCCGAGGGCGATCGAGCCGTCGAACGTCGGGCGGAACGTCGGCTGCGCGTTCTCCCAGGTGCTGGCGCCGGTCGTCGAGTAGCGCGCGTGCCCGACGGCGAGGTGGCCCTTGAGCGAGTTGAGCGTGGTCTCGTCGAAGACCTGCGAGACCAGGCCCATGTCCTTATAGACCAGGATCTGGCGGCCGTTGCTGACCGCGATGCCGGCCGACTCCTGGCCACGGTGCTGGAGCGCGTAGAGCCCGAAGTAGGTCAGCTTGGCGACGTCCTCGCCCGGCGCCCAGACACCGAAGACGCCGCACGCGTCCTGGGGTCCCTGGTCGTGAGGGTCGAGTGCCGCGGTCAGCCGACCGTCACCACCGGGCCGGGAGCGAGAGCTCTGGAAGGGCACGACACCATCGTATCGGTCGCCCTCGGATGTCCCTGATTCTCGAACTGCCTGCTTAATCACCCGTAGCGGCCTACGCTGGAGGTGCCCCCCGACACCACGAGGTCACAGCTTGACCGACGGCTCCCCTCTCCCCCGTCCCCAGATCGACGTCACCAGCTGGTCAGACGCCGGGTCTCGTGACGCCCTCGACCTGGTCGCCTCCTCGGTGGCCGAGATGGTGGGCTTCGAGATCGCGATCATCAGCGTGGTCCGCGGCGAGCAGATGTTCGCCGTCTCGGTCGAGGGCAGCAACGACGCCACGACCGCGATGCTCGGCCTGACGACGCCGGTCGCGATGGTGCTGCCCGAGCTCGACCGAGCCGACGACTGGGGCCGTTTCCGCTTCGTCCCGCACGAGCGGCTCGCGCTCGACGTCCGCACCCACGGCTGGGTCCCGGACCTCACGCCGATCGACGCGCCCGACGCCTGGCACCCGCTCGACCTGCTGATCGCGCCGCTCTACGACCAGGCCGACGCGATGATCGGACTGCTGTCGATCGACGTGCCGATGAGCCAGCGCCGGCCGGGGCCGACCCAGCGCGACCTGCTGCAGCGCTACGCCGTGCAGGCGGAGCGGGCCCTGCGGATGGCGGTCGACCGTGACGAGCTGGCGGAGCGGATCCGGCTGGCCGAGGCCGCTCGCCGGGTCGTGCGGTTCGCGACGTCGCAGGACGACCTCGAGAGCGTGCTCGACGACTGCCGGCACCCGCTGCTCGAGGGGTTCCGCGCCGACTTCCTGGCCATCCGCACCTATCCCACCGAGGGCCTGCCCGAGGCCGGCAGCCCGCCGTCCGACCTGCCCCCGGACGTCAAGGAGACCATCCGCGCGTCGTCGCGCAGCGCCTGGACGGCCCAGCGGGTCATCATCGTGGGCGAGCAGCTGACCCCCGACCCGGAGATCGGCGACGCCGCCTACGAGGCGAGCGAGGCGGCCCGGGTGGCCGTCGGGCTCGGCACGACGATGCTCGTCCCGCTCGGCGCCGGGCACGAGAGCCTGGGACACGTCATCCTCGGCCGCAAGGACCCCAACCAGCACTGGAGCCCCGACGAGCAGGCCGGTGCGCTCGACATCGCCCGCGACATCGGCCAGGCCGTCGTCAACTCGCGCAACCTCATCAGGGGCCAGGAGCTCGTCACGGAGCTGCGCCGCCTGGCGACGTACAAGTCACAGGTGCTGAGCACCGTCTCCCACGAGCTCAAGAACCCGCTCAGCGCGGTCATGGGCTACGTCGAGATGCTCGACGCCGACCCCTCGATCATCGGCGACGCCCGCCGCTCGATCGACGCGCTCGACCGCGCCGCGCGCCGGATGGGCCGCGTCGTCGACGACCTGCTGCTGCTCTCCGAGGTGGAGGACCCCGAGGGCGCCAAGCCGACCGAGCCGATGGACGCCGTACCCGTGCTCCTCGACGCGCTCGAGCTCACCCGCGTCGCCGCCGCCCGCCGCGACCTGACCCTCGAGGTCTCGGCGCCCGAGGGCGAGGTGATGGTCTGCTGCGACGTGACCGACCTCGACCGGGTGCTGACCAACCTGGTGAGCAACGCGGTGAAGTACTCCCCCAAGGGCAGCACGATCTCGCTCTCCCTCGTCCAGCACCTCGGGGAGGTCGAGCTGGCCGTCGCCGACCAGGGCATCGGCATCTCGGCCGCCGACCAGGAGCGGCTCTTCACCGAGTTCTTCCGCTCGACCAACCCGCAGGCCGTCGCCCAGCCCGGCACCGGTCTGGGTCTCACCATCTGCCGCCGGATCGTCGAGCGGCACGGCGGCCGGATCGAGGTGGAGTCCGAGCTGGGCAAGGGCTCGACGTTCCGGGTGTTCCTGCCGTCCCCGCCGTGAGGTCGGTATGTCGCTCGGCGCGGTCCTCGCTGACCCTGCGTCGTCCGCGGTCGGGCTGTCCGCGCGCCTAGCAGCCTCAGGCGGGCGCGGCAGCGCTCGGGTGGGTCGACCCCAGGTCACCGGTGATGCCGCGGAGCACGTCGACGCCGAGGGCCGAGCGGGCGATGATCCCGTCGGCGACGGCGGCGGCCTGGGCGCGGATCTCGGGGATGGCGGTCGACTCCCAGAGCGTGCCCTTGCGGGGCGGGCCGACGGCGAAGAGGCCGGGGACGGCGCGACCGGTCTCGTCGACGAGCTCGCCGCCGTCGAGGGTGTCGATGCCGAGGTGGAGCGGGTCGGGGGTGACCAGGCCGCGCTCGCGCAGGGCGAGGAGGAGCGGGTCGTGGCTGCGGGTGATGTCGGTGGCGGGGCCGGTGCAGTTGACGAGGGCCTGGGCGACGATGGGGGTGGGTGCGTCGCCGACCAGGACCTGGCAGCGGTCGCCGCGGTCGGCGATCGAGGCGATGCCGCCGCCGAGCACGCTCAGCCGACCGTCGTCCTCGTAGGCGCGGATGCGGGCGGCGACCTCGGGGGCCATCCGGTGACGGCGTACCTCCCACTCGCGGGCGTGGACCTCGAGGAACCGGCGGCGCTCGGCGAGCGGCAGGCGCTTCCAGAGCGGCGTGGTCGCGGCGCGCAGGCCGTCGACGACGGCGCGCCAGCCGACGCCTTGGCTCGCGGCCGCGGCGATCTGCTCCTTGACGTGGTCGGCGAGCAGGTCGGCGGTCAGCGGGCCCTCGGGCACGGGCTGGACCCAGGCGGTGGAGAGCTGCGCGACGTGGGCGCGGGGCAGCTGGCCCTGGCGGCTGACCATCACGACGCGACGTCGCGGGCCCTCCTCGAGCAGCGTGATGACGGTGTCGACGGCGGTGAGGCCGGTGCCGACGACCACGATGGTCGCGTCGTCGGGGAGGACGCGGAGCGCCCCGAGGTCCCACGGGTTGGGGAGGTGCCAGGAGGCCGCGGGCAGCTGGTCGCCGTCGAGGACGAGGGCCTTGGGCCGCTGGTTGCCGTAGGCGAGCACGACGCTGTCAGCGGTGCTGGTGACGTCGCTGGTCCGGATCTCGAACTGCCCGCCGACCGGGACGACGTCCTCGACGCGGCCGGCGCAGATGGTCAGCCGGTGGTCGGCGACCTGGGCGAGCCGGTCCTGGAGGTAGGTCGCGAAGTCGAGCCGCGGCAGGAACGCCTGCGGGTCCTCGCTGCGACCGGTGCGCCGGGCCCACTCGATGAGGTCGGACGGGATGTCGGGGAACGCGCTCATGTGGCGCGAGCGCACGTTGAGCAGGTGGCGCGGGTCGTTGGTGCCGTAGGCGATGCCGCGCCCGACGATGCCCGACGCCTCGTGGATCTCGACCCGCAGGCCGGGGTCGGCGCTGCGTCCGAGGAGGTTGATCGCGTTCAGGACCCCGCTCGCACCGCCACCGATGACGGCGACCCGGTGGTGGGGTCCGGGGGCGTACGCCGCCGCGGCGGGCCTCGGGAGACGCGTGACAACCATGGGGTAAGTCTACTGAGAAAGTCGACTCATGGCGAAACGTTCGTCCCGGCGAGTCCCAACTTCACGTCATGACCTGCCCCAAGGGTTTCGAGACGCGATCGAACCCCCGCGAGCGAGCTCGCGGGGGTTCGTCGCTCCTCAACCCGATAGCGCGACGGCGGTGCCGACTTCGTCGGCCACGCCTGCGCTACCGCATCTTGCGGGCGCCCTGCTCGATGGCCTCGCGGATGCGGACGTACGTGCCGCAGCGACAGATGTTGCGGATGGAGTCGAGGTCGGAGTCGCGGATGTCGCGCCCCTCCCGACGTACGCGCTTGACCAGGGCCACGGCCTGCATGATCTGACCGGGCTGGCAGTAGCCGCACTGCACCACGTCGCGGTCGATCCAGGCCTGCTGCATCGGGTGCAGGTCACCGGGCGTGGTCTTGGCCAGGCCCTCGATGGTGGTGACGCGGTCCTTGGGCTTGAGGTCGCCGACCCTGGTGGCGCACGGGTTGAACGCCTTGCCGTTGATGTGCGAGGTGCACGCCTTGCACACGTTGATGCCGCAGCCGTACTTGGGGCCGGTGACCCCGAGCAGGTCGCGCAGCACCCAGAGGAGCCGGACGTCGTCGTTGACGCTCACGGTCACGGGCTTGCCGTTGAGGATGAAGGTCTGCTTGGGCATGGTCTGTCTCCTTCGTCCCTAGCGGGCGAGCTTGAGGCCGTTGGTCGGCGACTGGGGAACGGGGGGCACGAACGACTTGGGCTTGAAGCTGATCTCGCCGTGGTTGATCGGGAAGAACGTCGGAAGCCGCTTGGTGGCCCGGGCGTAGGCGCACGCCACCGCGGCGGCGGTCGAGCCGACCGCGGCCTCCCCGGCGCCGCCGGGGGTGTCGGAGTCGCTCTTGACGATGTGGATCTCGACCTTGGGCGGGACGTTCCACTGCCGCGTGTAGAAGTAGTTGTCCCAGCTCGCCTCGAGGAACCGGCCGTCCTTGAGGTGGCAGCTGCTGGTGAGCGTCAGCGCGATGCCGTCCATGGCCCCGCCCTGCATCTGCGCCTCGAGGCCACGCGGGTTGATGACCAGCCCGGCGTCGACGGCGATGACGACCTTGGTGACGCGGGGACCGGTGACGGTCTCCTTGCCGAGGTCGCGGTTGACGGTCTGGGGACGGGTGTCGATCTCGACGAGGACCGCGGTGCAGCCCTTGTACTCCTTGTGGATCGCCACGCCCTGGGCCGTGCCGGGGGTCATCTTGCGACCCCAGCTGCCCTCCTCGGCGACCTTGCGCAGCGCCGCCTTGACCCGCTCGTTCTTGAGCATCGAGAGGCGGAACGCGACCGGGTCCTTACCAAGCTTGTTGGCGATCTGGTCGATCGTCAGCTCGGCCGCGACGCACGTGTCGGGCGAGTAGATGTTGCGCATGCTGCCGGTGCTGAACTTGTCCTCGAACTCCAGCGGCTCGTTGAGCAGCTGGGTCACGAGGCCGAAGTTGTAGGGCAGCTCCTGGGTGAGCGTGAAGATCGTCTCGGCGAAGCCGAAGCCGCCGATCCCGAGCGGGTCGAGCTCGTCGGCCTGCGAGGTGATCATCTCGCCGAGGCCGTGGCTGAAGTCGGTGGTCACGCTGGTGTGACGCTGCTCGAAGCTGAGCACCTGCCCGTTGAGCACGGTGGCACGGATCCGCGAGGTGGCCATCGGGTGCAGCCGGCCCTGGCGGGGCTCGTCGGCGCGGTGCCACATGAGCTTGACCGGCACCTTCATCGCCTTGGAGATGCGGGCGGCCTCGATGGCGTGGTCACCGAACAGCTTGTGACCGAACGAGCCGCCACCGGTGATGACGTTGACCTTGACCTTGTCCTGCGACATGCCGATCGCCTCGGCGACCCGCTGCTGGGCCAGGATCGGCACCTTGAGCCCGGCCCAGATGGTCGCCTTGTCGGGGCGTACGTCGGCGATGGCCGAGTAGGTCTCGAGCGCGGCGCTGCTGCGGAAGGCGAACGCGAAGTTGGTGTTGATGGTCTGGGCGAGCACCGGGACGTCGGGGACGACCAGCGGCAGCTCCCCCTTGCGCAGCTTGTTGAGCACGGTGGCGTCGGACCAGCCGTGGACCGGCCCGTTGTTCCAGGTCACGTCCATCTCGCGGATGGCGTCGATGCACTGGCCGAACGTGTTGGCCCGCACCGCGATGCCCGTGGGGACCTGCGCGACGTGGGTGACGCCGGGCATCCGGAGGATCTTGGCCCTGTTGTTGAGGCGCTTCGGGGTGCCGCCGTGCTCCGGGGCGCGGCAGACCATGGTCGGCTTGGCGCCCGGGACCTGGAGGTCGGTGGTGAAGTCCTTCTGGCCGGTGACGGCCGCGCGGGCGTCGGTGCGGTTGCGCGGCCGCCCGATGACCTTGAAGTCCTCCTTGGGCCGCAGCACCACCTCGACCGCCTCGACGACCTGGCTGGCGGCCGCCGAGGCGAGCTGGCCGTAGGTCGCCTGGTTGCCCAGCGCGTCACTGACCACGCCGCCGGTCGTCGTGAGGCGGTCGGCCGTCGTGCCGAAGAGGATCGCAGCGGCCTCGATGAGTCGCCCACGGGCGATCGCCGCCGCCACCCGGATCGGGGTGTAGGTCGAGAAGGTCGTGTTAGACCCGCCTGTGAGCTGGTTGAGCAGCAGCTCGGGCCGAGCCGGTGCGAGCGTGACGTCGACCTTGTCGAACGGGAGGTCGAGCTCCTCGGCGAGGATCATCGCCGTCGAGGTGATGATGCCCTGGCCCACCTCGGTGCGCGGGAGCGCGAACTTGGCGCGCCCCTCCTTGGTGATCGTGACCGTGATGAGCTGTGAGGTCGGCAGGGCCGAGTCGGTCTGCAGGTCCTCGAGGTCGTAGGCCTCCGGGATCTGCGGGTCGGAGGGTACGGCGGCCCGTGCCGGCCGGCCGGCCGTGATGTCGGCGGCGACGACGAGCGTGCTGCCCGCCATCACGTAGCCGAGGAACTTCCGGCGTCCGAGACCGCCCGAGGCGGCATCGGTGTCGTTGTGCAGGTCGCTGGACGGGCTGGAGCCGTCGCTTGTTTGAGTCATGTCACATCCCCATGATGGCGAACGACCCGGACCTCCGAGGTGCGCGGTCCAGGTGAGCAGCGTTCGTGACCCCCACTGTGACAGCCATCACCCAGCCGGCACCATCGGCTCAGTGCCCACCATCACACCGATGTGACTGTGCAGACTGCACAGGATTTCACCCGGGTGGGTGGGATGTGACCGCGAGTCCCATCCGATGGGCACGCAGCGCGAGGTCGAGCTCGAGGGGCGGGGTGTCGTCGGCCAGCGGGATCCCGGTGACGTCGGTGACGCGGCGCAGCCGGTTGACGACGGTGTTGCGGTGGCAGTGCACGGCGGCCGCGGTGCGGGTCGCCGACCCGGCGTGGGCGACCCACGCCGTCAGCGTCTCGAGCAGGGCGCGGCGCTCGGTGGTCGGCAGGGAGTCGAGCGGCTCGACCCAGCGTGCGACGAGCCGGGCCGCCGTGTCGGGCGAGCCCAGCAGCAGGGCCTCCGGGAGCCGCTCGTCGAGGGCGGCCAGACCCGGCACGTCGCCCTGCGCGCGC
>NZ_JAURVJ010000169.1 GCF_030655615.1 Nocardioides sp. | reverse complement strand
CTCAACGACCTCTACCGCCGCGTCATCAACCGCAACAACCGCCTCAAGCGGCTGATCGACCTCGGTGCGCCGGAGATCATCGTCAACAACGAGAAGCGGATGCTCCAGGAGGCCGTCGACGCACTGTTCGACAACGGTCGCCGTGGTCGCCCCGTGACGGGCCCGGGCAACCGTGCGCTCAAGTCGCTCTCGGACATGCTCAAGGGCAAGCAGGGCCGGTTCCGTCAGAACCTGCTCGGCAAGCGCGTCGACTACTCCGGCCGTTCCGTGATCGTCTCCGGTCCGTCGCTCCAGCTGCACCAGTGTGGTCTGCCGAAGCTGATGGCCCTCGAGCTGTTCAAGCCGTTCATCATGAGCCGCCTCGTCGAGCGCAAGTCCGCGCAGAACATCAAGGCCGCCAAGAAGATGGTCGACTCGGCGCTGCCCGAGGTCTGGGACGTCCTCGAAGAGGTCATCCACGAGCACCCGGTGCTCCTCAACCGCGCGCCGACGCTCCACCGCCTGGGTATCCAGGCGTTCGAGCCGAAGCTCGTCGAGGGCAAGGCCATCCAGGTCCACCCGCTCGTCTGCGGCGCGTTCAACGCCGACTTCGACGGCGACCAGATGGCCGTCCACCTCCCGCTCGGCGCCGAGGCGCAGGCGGAGGCCCGGATCCTGATGCTCTCGAGCAACAACATCCTGTCGCCGGCCCACGGTGCCCCGCTCACGACGCCGACCCAGGACATGGTCCTCGGTCAGTACTACGTGACGTATGGCCCCGAGGAAGAGGAGCTCCTCGAGCTCTCCGGCAAGCTGGGCACCGATGCCTGGCCGAAGGACACGGCGCGCCCGCACGTCTTCCGCTCCGCGCAGGAGGCCGAGCTCGCCGTCGACTTCAAGGTCGTGAAGATCCACGACCTCGCCGAGTACCGCCCGAAGGGGCACACGGGGCACCTGCTGACCACGGTCGGCCGGATCATCTACAACGAGCGCATCGAGCGGGCCCTCGCGGTCGCCGTCGGTGAGGGCTTCGACTCCGCGGGCCACGTGTTCGTGAACAAGTCGATGAAGAAGAAGGACGCGGTCTCGATGATCGACGGCCTCATCCAGAACTACGGCGCGACCACGGTCTCGCTCGTCCTGGACGCCTTCAAGGACATCGGCTTCGAGTACGCCACCCGCGCCGGCATCACCGTGTCGAAGAACGACGTCGTCACGCCGCCGAACAAGGGCGAGATCCTCGCGAGCTACGACGCTCGCGTGGCCGACATCCAGGACCAGTACGACATGGGTCTGATCACGGAGGTCGAGCGCAAGGAAGCGGTCGTCGCCCAGTGGAACGCGGCCACCGACGAGGTCGGTGACGCGATGGCGGAGCACCTCGACGTGCTCAACCCGATCTACATGATGGCCAACTCCGGCGCTCGTGGTTCCTTCAAGCAGATCCGCCAGCTGGCAGGTATGCGTGGCCTCATGGCCAACCCGAAGGGCGAGACGATCGAGCGTCCGATCAAGGCCAACTTCATGGAAGGCCTCTCGGTTCTCGAGTACTTCATCTCCACCCACGGTGCCCGTAAGGGACTCGCCGACACCGCCCTGCGTACGGCCGACTCCGGGTACCTCACCCGTCGTCTGGTCGACGTCTCGCAGGACGTCATCATCCGCCTCGAGAACTGTGGTGCCGACGACGGCATCGAGCTCCCGCTGTTCGTGGACGGGGGCCAGCCGAACGAGAACCTCGTCGGTCGCTTCCCGCTCACCGATCTCGGCAAGGGCGCCGAGCATGCGAAGAAGGGCAACGAGATCACTCGCGCCCACCTCGCGCAGCTCGTCGCCGACGCCGGGGAGGACACGACCGCGCAGGTCGGCGTCCGCTCCGTGCTGAAGTGCCGTGCGGAGTCCGGGCTGTGCCAGCACTGCTACGGCCGCTCGATGGCCAGCGGCAAGACCGCGCAGATCGGCGACTCGGTCGGCATCATCGCCGCCCAGTCGATCGGCGAGCCGGGCACGCAGCTCACCATGCGTACGTTCCACACCGGTGGCGTCGCCGGCTCCGACATCACGTCGGGTCTGCCGCGCATCGTCGAGCTCTTCGAGGCTCGTAAGCCGAAGGGCGTCGCGAAGATCGCCGAGACCGACGGTGTCGCCACGATCGAGGAGACCGACAAGGCCCTCACCGTGGTCATCACCGACGAGGCAGGCGAGGAGCACCGTCACGCGTTCCCGCGTCGTACGCGCGTGTTCGTCGAGCATGGCCAGACCGTCAAGGCCGGCCATCAGCTCAACGAAGGCTCGCTGTACCCGCACGAGCTGCTGGCGATCCGCGGACGCACCGCGACCGAGCAGTACCTCGTCGGCGAGGTGCAGAAGGTCTACAAGCAGCAGGGCGTCGACATCAACGACAAGCACGTCGAGGTGATCGTGCGTCAGATGATGAAGAAGGTCCGCGTCGACCAGAAGGGCGACACCGACTACCTCCCGGGGCAGTTCGTCGACCGCTACGAGTTCGCGGACGTCAACGAGCAGCTGCGCAAGGACAAGAAGGAGACGGCGGCCTACGAGGACGTCATCCTCGGCATCACGAAGGCCTCGCTCAACACCGAGTCCTTCCTGTCCGCGGCCTCCTTCCAGGAGACGACCAAGGTGCTCACCGACGCTGCCCTCGAGGGCAAGCGCGACAACCTGGTCGGCCTCAAGGAGAACGTCATCATCGGCAAGCTGATCCCGGCTGCGACGGGCCTCAAGGAGTACCGTCGCATCGAGATCGAGCCGAATGAGCCGCTCCCGCGTGCTATTGATGACCTCGGCCTCCTCGACGAGCACGAGATCGCTGCTGAGCTTGGGCTCGGCGACGACCTCGGCGACCTCGGGGCGGCCATCGGCGAGGACCTCTCGGCCCTCGAAGACATCGGCGCCGGACTCGGCGGTGACCCCGGGTTCGCAGACGAACTCGCACAGCTCGACATCGAGCCAGAAGGCGGAAGGTAAAAAAACACTATGGCTAGTTCCCCCGATAGCCAGGTTCGCGAACATCCAGCAGCTGCGTATCACGCGCGGCGACGCTCGGAAGTCGACGCGAAGATCCTCAAGACCGCACGCGACGTGCTCAACAACGAGGGCCTTGCGGCCCTCACCGTTGAGCGCGTCGCCGCGGACTCAGGAGTAGCGAAGACCACGATCTACCGGCGCTTCAAGCACCGGCTGGATCTCGCGACCGCAGCAGTGGCCGAACTCCCGGAGGTCTTCGACGACACCGGCAGTGGCGTCGAGATCCACGAGTGGCTCCGTAACCTGGTCCAGGGCGTTTCCTGGACCATGCAGACGCGAGCCGCCGAGGTGATCGGCGCAGGTCTCATGTACCGACACGACGAGGAGTTCAACGAGCTCTACAAGGAGCGCGTGGTCGAAGCTCGCGCCGCAGCCATCCGGCCGCGGCTCCAGCAGGCCATCGACGAAGGCGAGATCCGGTCCGACGTGGACCTGGAGTTCATCCTCTCGCTCCTCGCCGGCGTCGTCGTAGGCAGCCACCTCAATGGCACCTACAAGGACGAGGCCTGGATCGACAGCATGATGACCCTCATCTGGGGAGCCATCTCCCCGGCCTAGGTCTCGGCCTCAGCCGACCACGCTTCACGGGCGCTCCTTCGGGGGCGCCCGTCTGCGTTCCGGGGCCTACCGCGTGAGCGCGGCGTTCGGGTGGTGCGGCACGGGCTCGGGGTGCAGTTCGGTCCACTGCACGATCCGCGAGGTGAGGCGCTCGTAGGCGGCTGCCGGCGCGTCCGGCTCGGCGAGGGCATGGAGGTCGGCCTTGATCTCGTCCTGTTCGGAGAGTTGGAACACCCCGGAGCCGAGGAGGATGTCGCCGATGAAGGCGCACATGATCGCGTGGTCCTCACACCACGCGGTTCCGTTCGCGGCATCGTGGCGGAGCGCGTCGACGACCCGCATCAGCTCACCCTGCACCGTCGGTGCCTGTCGGTCGTCGCCCTTGACGTACTGCGCTCGGAGGTCGTTCGCTTCGTCGGAATGGGTCATCGGGACACCGTAGTCCCGAAACAGGGTCCCCCGAAACGGGCCGCCCCGGTCAGGCGGGCGAAGTCGCTTGCCCGGCGAAGTCGATCAGCTGCACGAGGTGCGCCGCCGTGAAGCCGGTGTGGGGCTCGGTCTCGACCAGGAGCGTCGGCACCCCCGCGGCCATCCTCGCCGCGGCCCAGCGGTGGCACTCGTCGTTGAGGGCGTCGTCGATCCACGCCACGGGCCGACCCGCGCTGAAGGCATCGATGGCCTTGAGCTTCCAATGGGCGTTGCCCCGGCCCGGGTTGCGGTCGAAGTACACGACGGGCAGCGGCCCGGGCACGCCGAGCAGACGCGGCAGGTGGTCGTTCGCGCGGTCCTCCCAACCGGTGCACCAGACGAGCTCGAAGTGCTCGGCCGCCTCGTGCAACAGCGTCGCGGTCTCGGTCGCGAGGTAGTAGGGGAACCCCTCGATCAGGTGCCATACACCTGCGGGCGGCTCGGCCCCGAGGTTGAAGAGCGCGAGGACCCCGTCGACGTCGACGAGCAGGATGGGGCGCGGCGACTCGGGCATCCGTTGCATTGTGGCGGAGCCCGCCGCCGCGGCGGGCGGCCCTCCGCGCCGTTCGATCGAGCGCGCCCTACGGATCACCCGAGGGCCTGCGCGGGGGCGAGACTGGCGCGCGCGGCTCATCGCCCCCAGCCCGCCCGGTACTGACCGGGGCGGGCCACCGGCGGCGCCGGTCCGCCCGATCGAGCCCGACGTACGACCGTCCAGATGGGCTCAGCCGGATGGCGATGGCCCGGAAAGGAACACGATGCCGGCACTCTTCTTCGGCTCCATCGGCACCCTCGCCGACACGTCCGAGCTACAACGCGAGGCGTTCAACCGCGCCTTCGCGCAGCACGGACTCGACTGGTCTTGGGACCAGGACACCTACCGCGGGCTCCTCGCGAAGAGCGGCGGCGCCGACCGCGTCGCGGAATACGCCGCCGAGCGTGGTGACGAGGTCGATGCGGATGCCGTCCACCAGACGAAGTCCGAGATCTTCCGGACGCTCCTCGCCGAGTCGCCTGCCCCGCTGCGGGCCGGCGTGCGCGAGGCCGTCGAGCAGGCCAAGGCCGAGGGCTACAAGGTCGCCTTCGTGACCACGACGGACGCCGCGAACGTCGAGGCGATCCTGCAGACGGTCGAGGGCCTGGACGCCGGCGACTTCGACCTGATCGTCGACGCCTCCCAGGTCGACCAGGCCAAGCCCGACCCGTCCGTCTACGCGTTCGCGCTCCGCGAACTCGGGGAGGAGGCCGGCGGCGTGATCGCGGTCGAGGACAACGTCGGGGGCGTCGAGGCCGCGAACTCGGCCGAGGTCGCCGTTGTCGCGTTCCCCGGCGAGAACAACGCGGGTCACGACTTCCGCAAGGCCGACACGGTCGTCGGTGCGCTGGAGTTCGCCCACCTCGCGAGCCTGGTGCGTGCCGCATGAGCGCTACCCGAACCCAGCACGCCGGTGGGGTCGACGCCACCTTCACCGCCGACGAGCGCGGCTTCTCCGTGCGCGGCGTGGAGCGCATCGACTTCGACCTGACGTACGTCGACGGGGTCTTCTCGCCGGAGAACGGTCAGGTCGCCGAGGCGTTCGCCCCGTACGGTCGCTGCCTCATGGTGATCGACGACGCCGTCCTCGAGCTCCACCGCGACGACATCGCGACCTACTTCGAGACCCACGGCCTCGACCTGCAGCTCGTTCCCGTCGCGATCGCCGAGACCGAGAAGACCCTGGCCACGCTCGAGACCATCATCGATGCGTTCGACGCGTTCGGGCTCGTCCGCAAGGAGCCGGTGCTCGTGGTCGGCGGTGGCCTGACGACCGACGTCGCCGGGCTCGCCTGCTCGACCTACCGTCGCGGGACGAACTACATCCGGATCCCGACGACCCTCATCGGGCTCGTCGATGCGAGCGTGGCCATCAAGGTGGCCGTCAACCACGGGCACCTCAAGAACCGGCTCGGCGCCTACCACGCCTCCCGCCAGGTCCTCCTCGACTTCTCGTTCCTGAAGACCCTTCCGCCGGCGCAGCTGCGCAACGGCATGGCCGAGCTCGTGAAGATCGCGGTCGTCGGCAACCGGGAGATCTTCGAGGATCTCGAGCAGTACGGTGAGGCGCTCCTGCGCACCCGTTTCGGGTACCTGGGCGACGGCGACGCCGACCTCGCGGCCGTCGCCCACCGGGTCACGTACGCGGCGATCCGCACGATGCTGGAGCTCGAGGCACCGAACCTCCACGAGCTCGAGCTCGACCGCGAGATCGCCTACGGGCACACCTGGAGCCCCACCCTCGAGCTGGCTCCGGAGCCGCCGATGCTGCACGGCCATGCCGTGAGCGTCGACATGGCCCTCTCCGCCACCCTCGCGGCCCGCCGTGGCTACATCAGCGAGGCCGACCGCGATCGCATCATCGGCCTGATGAGTGGCCTGGGTCTCGCGATCGACAGCGCCTACCTCACCCCGGAGCTGCTCGAGAAGGCGACGACGTCGATCATCCAAACCCGCGACGGCCTCCTGCGGGCCGCCGTCCCGAAGCCGATCGGCACCTGCCACTTCGTCAGCGACCTGGCCGACGGCGAACTCGTCGAGGTGCTGGCCGAGCACCGGGCGCTCGCGGCGACGTTCGCGCGCGAGGGCGACGGCGAGGAGATGT
>NZ_JAURVJ010000156.1 GCF_030655615.1 Nocardioides sp. | reverse complement strand
GGGTGGCCGCGCTGGCGACGGCGAGCCGAGCTTGCGAGGCCTCGCCGTTGAGGGCGCCGTTGCAGCCCGCGAGAGGCTCGGGGTCTGCTACGCGCGCGGCCACCCGACCCGGACCACGAATGACCCGACGAATCAGACGTGGCTTCGAGGCTCGCTGCGCTCGCACCTCAGCCGACCTGCCGCCGACGTGCCGGCGTACGTCAGCCCTTGAGCTTGTAGTCCTTCAGCAGCGACCGCCCGATGATCATCTTCTGGATGTCGGCGGTGCCCTCGCCGATCAGCATGAAGGCGGCCTCGCGGTAGAGGCGCTCGATCTCGTACTCCTTGGAGTAGCCGTAGCCGCCGTGGATGCGGAAGGAGTCCTGGACGACCTCGTTGCAGTACTCGGCGGCGAGGTACTTGGCCATGCCGGCCTCGACGTCGTTGCGCTCGCCCTTGTCCTTGATGCGCGCGGCGCGGACCATCATCGCGTGCGAGGCCTCGACCTTGGTCGCCATCTCGGCCAGGCGGAACAGGATGGCCTGGTGCTCGGCGATCGGCTTGCCGAAGGTCTCGCGCTGCTGGGCGTAGGCGATGCCGAGCTCGAAGGCGCGGTTGGCGATGCCGCAGGCGCGGGCCGCGACGTTGACGCGGCCGACCTCGACGCCGTCCATCATCTGGTAGAAGCCCTTGCCCGGCTCGCCGCCGAGGATCTGGTCGGCGGAGACCTGGTGGCCCTCGAGCACCATCTCGGTGGTGTCGACGCCCTTGTAGCCCATCTTGTCGATCTTGCCCGGGATGGTCAGACCGGGAGCGGTCTCGCCGAAGCCGGCCTCCTTCTCGAGCAGGAAGGTCGTCATGTTCTTGTAGACCGAGTCGGCGCCCTCGTCGGACTTCACCAGCGTCGCGACCAGGGTCGAGGTGCCGCCGTTGGTCAGCCACATCTTCTGGCCGTCGATCGTGTAGCCACCGTCATCACCCTTGACGGCCTTGGTCTTGATGGCCGCCACGTCGGAGCCGAGGCCCGGCTCGGACATCGAGAACGCGCCACGCACCTCGCCGGTCGCCATCCGTGGCAGGTACTTCTTCTTCTGCTCCTCGGTGCCGTGCTGCATGAGCATGTAGGCCACGATGAAGTGGGTGTTGATGACGCCCGAGACGCTCATCCAGCCGCGCGCGATCTCCTCGACGCACAGCGCATAGGTCAGCAGCGACTCGCCGAGCCCGTCGTACTCCTCGGGGATCATCAGCCCAAAGATGCCGAGCTCCTTGAGGCCGTCGACGATCTCCTGCGGGTACTCGTCGGCGTGCTCCAGCTCGGTCGCGACGGGGAGGATCTTCTCCTCCACGAACGTCCGGACCGCCTTGAGGATCTCGGTCTGGTCTTCGGTGAGGCCTTCGGTCTCGCAGAGGCGACCCATCGTCGGGTCCTTTCGTCGTCGGGTACGTCGTGAAGTTGCTCGGATTGTCCTCGGACACCGTAGGTGCGCGGGTCATCCCCCTTGCGGCCGCGGACGGTGAGATACGTCACCGGCCCCACCAGTCTCCTACGATGACCGGGTGCCGGACCTCCCCACGATCTCGGTGGTCTCGGCGGACGACGACGGCATCACGTTCGCGACGCCGGACGACCAGGCCGACGTGCTGCTCGACGTCCGCTTCGACGGCCGGCGGATCGGCTCGTTCTGGGCCCTGCGCGACACCCGGTCCGGGCCCGACGGGCGCACCTGGCGCTGGCCGCGCACCCTCGCCCAGGTGCTCGACGGCCGGACGACGCTGAGCCTGGCCGCGCACGGCGCCGACGAGTCGCTGTGGTCGTCCGACGTCCGTTTCGGTACGTCGGACACCCGGCTCGACGTCGTGGACCCGCGGGGCAACCCGCTCGCCCTCGACAAGGACCTCCGGCTCGTCCAGCTCCTCGGCTCGCGCAGCCCCGAGCAGCTGGCGCCGCTCCTCGACAGCATGACCGAGGTCGTCGCCGCGCTGCGCCGCGCGGGCGTCGAGCCGTTCGTCGCCTACGGCACGCTGCTCGGCGCCGTGCGCGAGGGGACGTTCATCGGCCACGACTCCGACGCCGACCTCGGCTACGTCAGCCGGCTCGACCACCCGGTCGACGTGATGCTCGAGTCGTTCGAGCTGCAGCGACGGCTGACCGCCGAGGGGTACACCGTGACGCGCTACAGCGGGGCGGCGATGAAGGTCGCGGTCCGCGAGTCCGACGGCACGGTGCGCGGACTCGACGTGTTCGCCGGCTTCCTGCGTGCGGGCCGGCTCCACCTGATGGGCGAGGTCGAGACGGCCTGGCGCCCCGAGTGGCTGTGGCCGCTGGGCGAGGTCGAGCTCGCCGGGCGTCGCTTCCCCGCCCCGGCCGAGCCCGAGCGGCTGCTCGAGGCGATGTACGGCGGGCACTGGCGGGTCCCCGACCCCGCCTTCAAGTTCGAGACGTCGCAGGCCACCCGGCGCCGGCTCGGCGGGTGGTTCCGCGGCAACCGGTTCAAGCGCGAGTCGGTGTGGGTCCCCCACTACGGCCAGCCCCGCGCCCGCACCCGCACCGAGGTCGGCGACGTCGTCCGCTGGGCCCACGCCCGCGAGCCCGCCGGCACGACCCTCGTCGACGCCGGCTGCGGCACCGGCGCCGACGTCGTGTGGGCCGCCGAGCAGGGCCGGACGGCGTACGGATTCGACTACGTGCCCAAGGCGTTCGGCCCGAGCGCCACCCGGTCCACGAAGCTCGGCCTGCCCGCGACCTTCCTGTTCGGCAACCTCACCGAGCTGCGCTCCGTCGCGGCGACGACGGCGGCGCTGCGCACGGTCCGGGGCCCGACCGTGATGACGGCGGTGCACGTCGCCGACGCCACCAACGCCACCGGCCGGACCAACCTGCTGCGGATGGCCCGCACGCTCCTCGTCGGCGGCGGACGCCTCTATCTGCAGGTGCTCGTCGCGCGCGACCCCGCGGGGCGCCGCACCGGCCTCCGGCCGCTCGACCTCGACGCGTTCGTCGCCGAGGCCGCCCGCCACGGGGGCCGCCCGGCCCCACCCGACCCCGACCACGACCTCCCCGACCCGCCCGCCCACCTGCGCCGATTGGTGTTGCAATGGACCTGAACCCCCGCCGGGTGCTCGCGCAGCGGCGTACCGAGCGCGACACCGAGCGCGACACCGAGCGGAGGGCCCTCGAACGGCGACTCGAGGCCCTCGAGGCCGACGTCCAGGAGAGCCGCGCGCTCAACCTGCGCGTCGCCGAGCTCACCGACGTCGTCATGGAGCTGCTGGTGCCGCTGGCCGACAGCGACGACCCGCGGGTGGCGGCGATCGTCGAGCGCTACCGGCTCGCGATCAGCCCCGACCGTCGCGGGGGCGACTGACCGGCAGCGCGAGGAGGGCGGCCAGCCGGTCGACCGCGGCCGTCACGTCGTCGGGCAGCGGCGCGGCCAGTGACTCCGGCACGTCGACGCCTTGCTCTGCGCACAGGGCCAGCGCCCCGTCGTGCAGGGCGACGGCGGCGCGCATCACCTCGACCGCGGGCGGGGCGACCGGGAGGTCACCCGCGTCGAGGTCGTGCCCGGCGCCGACCGTCACCGGCAGGTCGGCCGGGTCACCGACCAGGGTCGCCCGCTCGGCGACGAGCGCGAGGGTGCGGGCGTTGAGGCCGACCGCGAAGGCGGCCGTGGCCTCGTCGACCCTCGGCCGGGTCTGTTGCTCGCGCAGCGGCAGCAGGTGGTCGCGGGTGAGGCGGCGGACGACCCGGCGGTAGGGCCGCGGGGCGCCCCCGTCACCGAGGCCCGCGCCGTTGACCAGGCGCATCAGCTCGCACGAGCCGTAGCCCAGCTGGGGGTTGTCGAACGCCGTCGCGTCGGTCGTGGCGGGGTCGACGCCGAGCAGGCCGCACAGCCGGGTCCACAGCAGGTCGCGCGACGCCGCCGGTCCCCTGGGGACGGTGACGACCGCGAGCCGCTCCGGGGGTACGACGTCGCCCCAGGTCCGCAGCATCCGCGGCACGTCCTGGGTGCGGCGGAACGCCCGCGCCCCCGGGAGCGGCGGGCGCTGCCGCGGCGAGCGTGCGCCCACGACGAAGTCGGGCCACGACACGTCCTGGCCGTTGCGGGTCAGGCTCTGCCACTGCGACGGCAGGGCCTGGACGGCGTCGCGCACCGTCAGGACCACCTGCAGGTCGAGGCCCGTCGCGCTCTCACGCACCAGGGCCGCGCCGCGCGGCACCATGAAGCTCAGGAACTCCATCGACAGCACGGCCCCGCGGCGTCCCGGCTCGGCGGTGCGAGCCCGCGCCTCGTCGAGCAGCGCCGTCCAGCGCGGGGCGCCGTCGAGGGTCGCGCCGCCACCGCCGCCCGACCCGAGCGCGACACCCTCGAGCTCGAGGAGCTCGCGCGTCGCCTGCACCACCCGCTTGTGCTCGGGCACCCACCAGCCGGCGTCCTCGAGCGCGCGCCGGTTGTCCTGCAGCAGGTGCTGGACGTAGGTCGTCCCGGTCTTCATCGCCCCGACGTGGAGCAGGAGGACGGGTTCCGGGGGCGGGTTCATCGGTCGCGAGTGTAGGGCGCGTTCGGGCTCCGCCCGTGGGCGCGCCACGTATCGTGAGGGCCGGCGGTCCACGCGCGACCCCGGAGCCCGCGGGAGGAACGTCCATGGACCCGAGCAGTCGCTCGACGGCGGCCGCGACCGCCGTGATCCTGGTGCTGGTGGGCCTGGCGATCGTCGTGCTGCTGACGGTCGGGGGCGGCGGAGGCGGCCCGGCGTCGGACCCGTCGGAGGCCGGCCCGTCCGGGACCTCGACGGGCGCCGTACCGTCCACGACCGCACCGCCGGCCAACCCGACCAACCCGACCGACCCGTCCGCACCCGCCACGACGCCCTCGGGGAGCCCGACGATCCGCCAGGACGGCACGGTCTGCGTGCCGCAGGTGACCGAGAAGACGATCACCGTGATGACCTTCAACATCAAGTCGGGTCGGGTGACCGGCCGGGTCGACATCGGCAAGGTCGGCGACCAGATCGCGGTCTACCAGCCCGACATCGTGATGATGCAGGAGGTCGAGAAGGGCCGGCCGGTGTCCAACTACATCGACGAGCCGGCGGTCCTCGCCGACCAGCTCAAGATGCAGTGGACCTTCGGCGGCAACGACCGACGCTCGGCCACCAACCAGCTCGGCAACGCGACCCTGTCGCGCTTCCCGATCCTCGACTCGGTCAACACCCAGCTCCCGGCCCGGCCGGGCAAGCACCGACGCGGGCTGCTGGCCACGACGATCGACCTCGGCGGCATCGAGGTCGAGGTCTTCAACACCCACCTCGAGCACACCTCGGGCGCCGACCGGGAGCGCCAGATCGCTGTAGTCGCCGGCATCGTCGGCGCCAGCAAGGCCCCCAAGTTCCTCGGCGGCGACTTCAACTCCGGCCCCGTCGGACCCGTCCTCGGCCGGGCCCGCACCGTGGTGCGCGACTCGTGGACCGAGGTCGGGTCCGGGGCAGGCCTGACGGCCCCGTCGGGCCGGCCCCGGGTCCGCATCGACTACCTGCTCTACTCCGGCGGCGGCGACGTCGCGGTGACGCCGCTGCGGATGGAGGTCCTGCCCACCAACGCCTCCGACCACCGGGCGGTGATGGCGAGCTATCGCATCACCAAGGACGAGGGCGAGATCTGCCTGCCGGTCGTCGCCGAGGACTGAGGTTCCCCAGCGACGTCAGGGGAAGATCGAGGCGAAGATCCGTCGGCCCTCGTCGATGCCGAACCGGCCCGTCGTCACCGTGATCCTGGAGACCTGGGTCAGCAGGGCCGACGTCAGCTGCCGGTTGGAGCTGTAGCGGGTCGTCCAGGTGCCGTTGGTGTCGCTGGTCATCATCAGCGCACCGAGCTTGGCCGAGCGCCACTTGGGGCGGCACGCCTTGGTGCAGGTCACGAGCCAGCTCGACGCGTCGCCGTCGTTCTTCACCAGTCGCTGCAGGGTCTTCTCGCGCTGGGTGAGGCGGGGGCCGACCTTGACCAGCTGGACGTGGACGCCCCGGGCCACCGCGCCACGCAGGTCGCGGGCGAGCTGGGGCGAGTCGAGCGTCGCCGTGGCGATCCGGACGGCGGCACCCGGCTTGGCCCGCCGTACGGCGGTCGCGAGGGTCGTGATGGCGGCGCGCTGCGCCGTCTTGGTGCCGGACGGGTCGCTGACGACCTCGCGCACGTCGGAGCCGACGTCGGTCAACCAGGTCCAGCCGCCGTAGACGGCGTCGTGGTCGGAGTTGAGCTCGACCGGGTACTGCTGGTCGGTGACGAGCTGGCCGTTGCCGCGGCCCATCACGTAGTCGATCGTCGCGCCGCGGTGGTCGCCGGTCGGGAAGTAGGCGCCGAGCGCCTGGTAGGTCGGGATGACCAGGTGCTGCTCGAGGATGTCCCGCGGGAACTTGGCCCCCGGGTAGTGGATGTTGAGGTCGCCGCCGATGAAGACCTGACCCTGGGTGGCGAGCTTGTCGACGAGCAGGCCGAGCCGCTTGGTCGAGGGACGCAGCAGGTCGGGCATCCCCTTGACCATCGGGGCGAAGTGGACCGACACGACCGACACCTGACGTCCGTCGACGCCGGCCAGGGTGACCCAGTTGGCGTAGCGGCGGCCGAGCTCGACCTGCCGGCCGGGCGGCACGCCGCGCCAGTCGGAGATCATCCAGGAGCCCTGCGCCACGGCCGTCCAGCGGTCCGTGCGCCACACGACCGGGGTCTCGGCGGTGTAGCGGTTGGTCGTGTCGCGGTAGATCGCGTAGCCGGCCGGGGCCATCACGGCGTCGGTCCGGCTGTGGGCCTCGTTGTAGGTGACGAAGTCGGATCCCAGCGACAGCACCGTGCGCACGTCGGCCTGGAACTTCGGCACGCTCAGGCCCGTGTAGAGGTTGGCCTGGACGAGGCTGATCGCGCTCGCCGTACGCGCCCGGGCCGCGTCGGTGCCGCTGGCCGTGCTCTGGGTGTCGTCGGCGCTGGCCGTCGCGGCCGGGCCGGCGGTGACCGTCCCGAGCGAGAGGGCGAGGACGGCGAGACCGGCGGCGAGTCGAGCTGGGGAGAACGAGCGGGGAGCGGCTCGTCGGGGCATGGAGGGACTCCTTTGGGGGGCGAGAAGGCCCCCGCGGGGCCGAGTCACATGAATCACACCATCACCATCGGCCCCACGGCCAGGGTTCTTGAGAACTACAATCTCGTAATTCGCAAGGAGGCGCGCCGGGGTGGGTGCGCTTGGTTTTTCCGAGGTTCGGTGGGTCTTGCTCGGCTCTGGGTCATTCGTTGTCGGGCTGTCCGCGCGCTTCAGGGCGCAGACAAGGGCGGGCTCCGCCGCGCCCTCGTCCATGCGCGGACAGCCCTCACCCGTCCCACCGGTCACCCTTGTCCGACGTTTCTCCCGGTTCTCGTACGAAGTCTCGGCACAGAACCGGGAGTTTCGTCGTAGAACCTCACCTCGCGAGCTCCCCGACCCGGGCCGGCGGTGCGCCAGCCACCGAACCGGCACCTCGGATCGTGCGAAACGGTGGCTCACGCACCGCCCACCCGCGTCGACCCGCCCGGGCGGTGAGCACGCCACCGAACCGGCACCTCGTATCGCCCGGAACGGTGGCTCACGCACCGCCGGGTCGGATGGCCGCGCAGGCGACGGCGAGCCGAGCTTGCGAGGCCTCGCCGTTGCGCGCCGAGAAGCAGACCGCGAGAGGCTCGGGGTCAAGGACGCCGCAGGCGCCGCGCAGCGGCGCGAGCGAAGCGAGCGTCCTTGACGCCGAGACGCGGTCTGCTACGCGCGCGGCCACCCGACTCGGACCACCAGTGACCCCACGGAAGTCACGTGGCTTCGAGGCTCGCTGCGCTCGCACCTCAGCCGACGTACGCGTCAGGCGTTCAGCACACCCACACCGAGCAGGATGAACGTCGCGACACCGAGGGCGACCCGGTAGAGCACGAACGGCGTGTAGGAGCGGGTGGAGACGTAGCGGAGCAGCCAGGCGATGGCGGCGTAGCCGACGACGAACGAGACGACCGTGCCGACGACGGTCGGACCCACGCCGTAGGGGTTGTCGCCGCCCGGGATGTCCTTGAGCTCGAAGAGCCCGGCGCCGACGACGGCGGGGATGGCGAGCAGGAAGGCGTAGCGGGTGGCGGCCTCGCGGTCGTAGCCCAGCGCGCGGCCCATGGAGAGGGTGGCGCCGGAGCGGGACACGCCGGGCACGAGGGCGAGGGCCTGGGCGGCGCCCATGAGGACGGCGTCGCGCAGGGTGATCTGCTTGATCTCCTTGTCGGTGCGGCCGAACCGGTCGGCGACACCGAGCACGATGCCCATGACGATCAGCATCGTGGCGATGATCCACAGGTTGCGGAAGTCCTTCTCGATGACGTCCTTGAGGAGCACGCCTAGCACGACGATCGGCAGCGAGCCGATGATGATGAACCAGCCCATCCGGGCGTCGAGGTGGCCGCGCAGCTCGGGCTTCACGAGCGACCGCAGCCACATCGAGGCGATCCGCAGGATGTCCTCGCGGAAGTAGATGAGCACCGCGAGCTCGGTGCCGATCTGGATGACCGCCGTGAAGGCGGCGCCGGGGTCACCCCAGCCGAACAGCTCGGGGTAGATCCTCAGGTGAGCACTGCTGGAGATCGGCAGGAACTCCGTCAGACCCTGGATGACACCGAGCACGACCGCCTGCAGCACGTCCCACACGGGGCAGAACGCTAGGGCACCGGCCCGCGTGCCCCCGCATCCGCGCCACACCGAGTCGTCTAGGTTTTCCGGCATGCAGCAGCGCACCCTCGGCAGCACCGGTCTCCAGGTGTCGCGCCTGGGGCTCGGCACCATGACCTGGGGGCGCGACACCGACGAGCACGAGGCCCGCGACGAGCTGATCGCCTACGCCGAGGCCGGCGGCACCCTGGTCGACACCGCCGCCGGCTACACCGACGGCGACTCCGAACGGCTCATCGGCACCCTAATCGGCGACGTCGTCTCGCGCGACGAGATCGTGCTGGCCACCAAGGCCGGCATCTCCCGCCGTTCCGGTGAGCGCGTCACCGACACCTCCCGCGGCTACCTGCTGCCCACGCTCGACGCGTCGCTGCGCCGGCTCGGCGTCGACCACGTCGACCTGTGGCAGGTCCACGTCTGGTCCGACCGCACCCCGCTCGAGGAGACGCTGACCGCCCTCGACGCAGCCGTGACGTCGGGGCGGGCGTCCTACGTCGGCATCTCCAACTACGGCGGCTGGCAGACCGCGCAGGCCGCCACCTGGCAGCGCGCCGTCCCCGGTCGGGCCACGCTCGCGTCGACCCAGGTCGAGTACTCGTTGCTCAACCGCGCCGTCGAGCGCGAGGTGCTGCCCGCCTGCGACGCCCTCGGGCTCGGGGTCCTGCCGTGGTCGCCCCTGGGCCGGGGCGTGCTCACCGGCAAGTACCGCGGCGGCACCCCGTCCGACTCCCGCGGCGCCTCGCAGGTCTTCGCCGGGTTCGTCAACGCCTACCTCGACGACAGCAGCGCCCGGATCGTCGACTCCGTCGCCCGCGCCGCCGAGGGGCTCGGCTGGACCCCGCTCGAGGTCGCGCTCGTCTGGGTGCGCGACCGCCCCGGGGTCACGGCGCCCATCGTCGGCGCCCGCACCGCCCACCAGCTGCGCGGCTCCCTCGACATCGAGGACAAGGAGCTGCCGCCCGAGCTCATCGCCGCGCTCGACGACGTGTCCCACGCCACGAGAGGAGCCGTCTGAATGTCCCGTCACGAACGCCGCCCACCGCGCCCCGGGGTCGAGTGGGAGTTCGACAAGGTCACGTTCTCGCGCGAGTTCCCGCGCGGCGTGGTCACCAAGCTGCTCGTCGAGCGCGCCGAGCACGGCGGCTGGGAGCTCGACCGGGTCCGCATCGGCGCCGACGGCGTACGCCGGGTGGTGCTGCGCCGCAAGATCATCCGCGCCGTCCGCACCGCCTGACCACGACCTGACCACCACGGCGCGAGACTGAGGGCGTGACCGACCCCGCAGCCATCATCCGCGCCCTCCTCGACCTCACGGTCTGGACGGTCCACGACGTCGACGAGGCGGGCCGGGTGCTCGCCGGCAACGACGCGTCCGGCAGCCAGCAGCTCGTCGAGATCGCCCCCGACGGGACGCGCACCCCGCTGACGGCGCTCCCCGGCAGCTGCTCGGGCCGCTACGTGCCCGGCGCACGCCGAGTCGTGGTCCAGCACGACACCGGCGGCGACGAGCGGGCGCAGCTGTCCCTGCTCGACCTCGGGGCGACCGCGCTGCCCGCGGGGCTCGTCGACCTCGCGCCGCTCGTGCACGACCCGGCGTTCATGCACCACGTCGGCGACATCACGGCGACCTCCCTCGTCTATGACACCAACCGCCGCAACGGCGTCGACTTCGACGTGGTCGTGCGTTCGTGGGTCGACGGCTCCGAGCAGGTCGTCTGGGACGCCGGCGCCTACGTCGTCCGTACGTCGCTCTCCCACGACGAGCGGTCCGTGGTCGCCGTGGTGCTCACGCTGCAGCCCAACGCGACGGCACTCGGGCTGGCCCGCGACGGAGCGACCAGCTTCCTCACGCCCGACGACGAGGCCGCCCTCCACCACCACGCGACCTTCACCGCCGACGACACGGCCGTGGTTCTCACGAGCAACCGCGACCGCGAGCACGCAGCCGTCGTACGCCTCGGCCTCGCCGACGGGTCCTGGGAGGTCCTCGTCGAGGACGACGCCCACGACGTGCTCCTCTGGGCCGCCCCCGACGGCTCCGCCCTGGTGGTCGGCACGCTCGACGACGGAGCCGTGCGGCTCGCGATCCACGAGCCCGACGGCGCGTTCCGCTGCCGCGTCGAGGTGCCCGACGACGGGCTGGCCGACGTCGTCTGGGCCCGCGACGCCGCCCACCTCGTCGTCACCACCTCGCGCCCGACCGACCCCGGCTCGCTCCACCTCGTCGACGCCGCCACCGGCGCGGCCCGGCTGCTGGTCGACGCGACCGAGGACGTCCCCGACGACCTGCGCGACGGCCTCGTCACCCCGACGCTCCACCGGGTCCCGACGCCCGACGGCGAGGAGGTCCCGCTCTTCCGCTACCCGCCCGCCCCCGGCTCGGACCCGGCCCTGGCCGGCGCGAGCGTGGTCGTCATCCACGGAGGACCCGAGTCGGCGGCCTACCGCTCCTTCGGCGCGATGACGCAGGTGCTCTGCTCGCTCGGCCTCACCGTGCTGGTGCCCAACGTGCGCGGGTCGACCGGCTACGGCAAGCGCTGGTACGCCCTCGACGACGTCGAGCTGCGCCTCGACTCCGTCGCCGACCTCGCGGCGGTCCACGCCTGGCTGCCGGAGCAGGGCCTCGCCCCCGAGCGATCGGCGCTGTGGGGCGGCTCCTACGGGGGCTACATGGTGCTGGCCGGGCTCACGATGCAGCCCGACCTGTGGGCAGCGGGCGTCGACATCGTCGGCATCTCGTCGCTGGTGACGTTCCTCGAGAACACCTCCGACTACCGCCGGGCCTACCGCGAGCGCGAGTACGGCTCGCTCGCCGAGCACCGCGACTTCCTCGAGAGCGCCTCGCCGCTCACCCACCTCGCCGCGTTGAGAGCACCGCTCTTCGTCATCCACGGCGCCAACGACCCGCGCGTCCCGCTGTCGGAGGCCGAGCAGATCAAGGCCGCCCTCGACGAGCGAGGGATCCGCTGCGACCTCAGGGTCTATGCCGACGAGGGCCACGGGCTGGCCAAGCGGCCCAACCGGGTCGACGCCTACACCGGCGCCGTCGGGTTCCTGCTAGACGTCCTGTAGGAACCGGTCGAAGACGCGCGCACCGAACTCGAGCGCGTCGACCGGGACCCGCTCGTCGACCCCGTGGAACAGCGCGGTGAAGTCGAGGTCGGCCGGCAGCCGCAGCGGGGCGAACCCGTAGGAGCGCAGTCCCAGCTTGCGGAAGTGCTTGGCGTCGGTGCCGCCGCTCATCGTGTACGGCGCCACGACGCCCTCCGGGTCCTCGGCGAGGATCGAGCGCGTCATGGCCCCGACGAGGTCACCGTCGTAGGGCGTCTCCCACGGCTGCTGGTGCGACAGGAACTCCCACTCGACGCCCTCGCCGCACAGCTCGCGCAGCGTCGTGAAGAACTCGTCCTCGAACCCGGGCAGGAACCGCCCGTCGACGTGAGCGGTGGCGTCGGTCGGGACCACGTTGACCTTGTAGCCGGCGCCGAGCTGGGTCGGGTTGACCGTGTTGCGGATGACCGCGCCGAGCATCCGGGCGGCGCCGCCGAACTCCTCGATAAGTGCTGGTGCGTTCTCCGGCGTCGCCTCGGTGCCGGCGAGGTCGGCGACGGTGGCCAGGAGGACCTCCATGGTGGGCGTGAGGCGCACGGGCCACTCGTGGGCACCGATCCTCGCCACCGCTCCCGCGAGCCGCGTGACAGCGTTGTCGGTGTTGATCATCGAGCCGTGTCCCGCGCGGCCCTTAGCGGTCAGCTTCATCCAGGCCATGCCCTTCTCGGCCGCCTCGATCAGGTAGAGCCGCTTGCCGCGCACCGTCGTCGAGAACCCGCCGACCTCACCCACGGCCTCGGTGCAGCCCTCGAGCTCGTCGCGGTGCTGATCGACGAGCTGCTCGGCGCCGTGGTGGCCGCCCGCCTCCTCGTCGGCGGTGAAGCACAGGACGATCGGCCGCTCGGGCACCGCGCCCGCCTGCTGGCGGGCCCGCACGACGGACAGCAGCATCGCGTCGAAGTCCTTCATGTCGACCGCGCCGCGACCCCAGACGTAGCCGTCCTGGACCTCGCCGCTGAACGGGTCGACCTGCCAGTCGTCGGCCGCGGCCGGGACGACGTCGAGGTGGCCGTGCAGCAGCAGCTTGTCGGTGCGTGCGCCGTCACCGCCCCAGTGCGCCACGACCGACGTACGACCGGGGGTCGTCTCGTAGAGCCGCGACTCTATGCCGACCTCGTCGAGGAGCGAGGCCACCAGCTCCGCGGCCTTGCGCTCCCCCGGCCCGCCCTGGCCGTCGGGCTCGCCGTAGTTGCTCGTGTCGATCCGGATGAGGTCGCGACACAGGTCGACGACCTCTCCGGCCGGGTCGTACGTCGGGCTCGTGGCGTCGGCGTCCATGTCCCCCATCCTGGCACCTGTCCGCACCACCCCCGATGCGGTCCGTCGGGCGTTGCCTTGCTAACGTTCGACCGCACTCGTCCGGGTGGCGGAATTGGCAGACGCGCTAGCTTGAGGTGCTAGTGCCCGTATTAGGGCGTGGGGGTTCAAGTCCCCCCTCGGACACTCAGAAGGCCCCGGCTCCACGGGGCCTTTTGTTCATCTCGGGTCCCGACACACCTCGATCGTTTTCTTGACTAGTTCAAGAAAAGGGGGCAGGGTCGATGACGTGCCCACCACTCCCGCGACCGAACCCGCGCGGCTCCTGCGCGAGGCCGGGCTCCGGGTGACCCGCCCCCGGCTGGCCGTGCTCGAGGCCGTCACCGCCCGACCGCACGCCGAGACCGACGCAGTGCTCGAGGCGGTCCGCGCCGACATCGGCGTCGTCTCCCACCAGGCCGTCTACGACGTCCTGAGGGCGCTCACCGAGGCCGGCATCCTGCGCCGCATCCAGCCGTCCGGCTCGGTCGCGCGCTACGAGACCCGCGTCGGCGACAACCACCACCACGTGGTGTGCCGCTCGTGCGGCGTCGTCGGCGACGTCGACTGCGCCGTCGGCGAGGCGCCGTGCCTCGACGCCTCCGACTCCCACGGCTTCGTCATCGACGAGGCCGAGGTCATCTACTGGGGCACCTGCCCCGCCTGCACGTCCCGCTGATCCCGACACCCCTACTCCGGAAGGACTCCCGTGTCCCAGCACGACCACGAGACCGTCGAAGCCGACATGAACACCGAGGGCGCCGCCGGCTGCCCCGTCCACGGGGGCCGGATGGGCCACCCCACCGAGAGCGCCAGCAACACCGACTGGTGGCCCAACCAGCTCAACCTCAAGATCCTGCGCAAGCACACGGCGTCCTCCGACCCGTTCGGCGGCGACTTCGACTACGCCAAGGCCTTCGCGACCGTCGACCTCGACGAGCTCGCCCGCGACGTCGACGCGCTGATGACCGACTCCCAGGACTGGTGGCCCGCCGACTTCGGTCACTACGGCGGCTTCATGATCCGGATGGCCTGGCACAGCGCCGGCACCTACCGGACCGAGGACGGTCGCGGCGGAGCCGGAGCCGGCATGCAGCGCTTCGCGCCGCTCAACTCCTGGCCCGACAACGGCAACCTCGACAAGGCCCGCCGGCTGCTGTGGCCGATCAAGCAGAAGTGGGGCGCCAAGGTCTCCTGGGCCGACCTCATGGTCTTCACCGGCAACCGCGCCCTCGAGACGATGGGCTTCAAGACCTTCGGCTTCGCCGGCGGCCGCCCCGACGTCTGGGAGCCCGACGAGGACGTCTACTGGGGTCCCGAGCGCACCTGGCTCGGCGACGAGCGCTACACCGGTGACCGCGAGCTCGAGAAGCCGCTCGGCGCGGTCCAGATGGGGCTCATCTACGTCAACCCCGAGGGCCCCAACGCCAACCCCGACCCGCTGGCCTCGGCCCGCGACATCCGCGAGACCTTCGGCCGCATGGCGATGAACGACGAGGAGACCGTCGCGCTCATCGCCGGCGGCCACACGTTCGGCAAGACCCACGGTGCGGCCGACCCCGAGCAGTACGTCGGCGCCGAGCCCGAGGGGGCCGGCATCGACCAGCAGGGCCTCGGCTGGAAGCAGGGCTTCGGCTCCGGCAAGGGCCGCGACACGATCACCAGCGGCCTGGAGGTCACCTGGACCTCGACGCCCGTCCAATGGAGCAACGGCTACTTCGACAACCTCTTCGGCTACGAGTGGGAGCTCACCAAGAGCCCCGCCGGTGCCTGGCAGTGGGAGGCCAAGGGCGACGAGGCCGCCAACACGATCCCCGACCCCGAGAGCGGCGAGCTCAACCGCCGTCCCACGATGCTCACGACCGACCTCGCGCTGCGCGTCGACCCCATCTACGAGCCGATCTCGCGTCGCTTCCACGAGAACCCCGAGGAGTTCGCCGACGCGTTCGCCCGCGCCTGGTTCAAGCTGACCCACCGCGACATGGGCCCGATCCAGCGCTACCTCGGCCCGTGGGTCCCCGACGAGGTGCTGCTCTGGCAGGACCCCGTCCCCGCGGTCGACCACCCGCTCGTCGACGACGCCGACGTGGCCTCCCTCAAGGCGACCATCCTCGCCTCGGGCCTCACGGTCCCGCAGCTCGTCAAGGCGGCCTGGGCCTCGGCCTCGACCCACCGCGTGAGCGACAAGCGCGGCGGCGCCAACGGCGGCCGCATCCGCCTCGAGCCGCAGCGCGGCTGGGCCGTCAACGAGCCCGACGAGCTGGCACGGACCATCGCGACCCTCGAGCAGGTCAAGGCCGACTTCGACGCTGCCGCCTCCGGCGGCAAGAAGGTGTCCTTCGCCGACCTCGTCGTCCTCGGCGGTCTGGCCGCGATCGAGAAGGCCGCGGCCGACGGCGGACACCCGGTCACGGCCGCGTTCACGCCGGGTCGCACCGACGCGACGCAGGAGCAGACCGACGTCGAGTCGTTCAGCTTCCTCGAGCCCGACTCCGACGGCTTCCGCAACGTGCTCGGCAAGGACGGGCGTCTTCCCGGCGAGTACCGCCTCGTCGACCGGGCCAACCTGCTCGGCCTCACCGCCCCGCAGCTCACCGCCCTCGTCGGCGGCCTGCGGGTCCTGGGCGCCAACACCGGTGACAACGCCAAGGGCGTGCTCACCGACCGCGTCGGCACGCTGACCAACGACTTCTTCACCCACCTGCTCGACATGGGGATCGAGTGGCACGGCATCGACGGCGACGACGACGGGTTCGAGGCCCGCGACCGCGCCACCGGTGCGGTGAGGTGGACCGGGAGCCGGGTCGACCTCGTCTTCGGGTCCAACTCCGAGCTGCGTGCGGTCGCCGAGGTCTACGCCAGCGCCGACGCTTCCGAGAAGTTCGTCCACGACTTCGTGGCCGCCTGGCTCAAGGTGATGGAGCTCGACCGCTACGACGTCCGCTGACCGCTAGCGCCTGATCACAGGACGGCCCGGCTCCTCCCACTGGGGGCCGGGCCTTCCTGTGTCCCCAAGCGTCAGACGCCGGCCCTCATCGGCGTCGTCATCGTCGCCAGACCGGGTCGCCGGCCAGCCGTACGAGCGCCTCGGCCGTGAGCGGCGGGCGGGCGAGGGTCGGCGGACCGTCGGAGTGAGGCCCGGCCCAGGCCTGGGCCCGCACCTCGACGTCAGCACTCACGACGGTCGCGGTGACCGAGGGCGGGGCGGGCGCCGCGCCCGTCGCCCGGACCACCTCGACGCACGAGGCGAGGACGCACTCCGAGGCGGTGGCCCGGCGTACCTCCACCCGGACCAGCGCCGGACCGCCCGGGGTCGCCAGCAGGACGGCGCCGGTCTGGACGGCGCGACGGAGCCGGCCCGGCTCGCGGAGGCTGCGGGTCTGCTCGCCGCGCGGCACGGCCTGTGCCGACGCGCCCGTGCTGGGGTCGAGCAGCTCGAGCAACGTCTCGTCCATCCGGTCGGCCGGTACGGCAAAGCCACCGGTCGGCGGGACCGCCGGGCTCGTCGTCGTTGCGGGCGATCCGTGGCCCTCGACCGTCTGCACGAGGGCGGCCGTGCTCGTGATCCCCACGGCCACGAAGGCGGCAGTCGCGACGAGCCTCGCCGCGCCGGCGGCGCTCGGCCGTTGCCGTCGGCGACGCGACCCCGGGCGCCGGACCGGGCCGGGGCGGGAACGGCGCCGGATCGGCACCTCGTAGCTGCCGTCGAGACCCAGGGTCGGCGACGGAGAGGTCGTCAGGAAGTCCTGCCCGAACGGGCGTTCCCGGGGGCAGACGTCGAGTCGTCTAGACGAAAGTGGGGCAGACGTGACTGTTGGGACAGATGAGGCAGATGAGGCGTCGGAAGTATGCGCCGAGAACGTCCTTTCCATAAAAAGCCTCATATTCTCGTCCGCAAACGGGGACGTTTGCCATTTTCTTTGACAGAATGTAACGACCACTCAGGCAGGCCAAAAGCGGCCAGCCTCACCAAGGGAGAAACCCATGTCGAAGTTCCGCGCCCTCCTCGTCTCGACCCTGCTCGCCACGGCCCTCGTCGGAGGAGCTGTGTCGACGGGTACCGCGACGGAGGCGAAGGCCCCGGCCAAGAACGTGGGCGGCTCCAGCTGGTGCTGCTGACCCGCTAGGAAATCTCCTTTCCTAGCCCATGGTCGGCGCGACTCGCGCCGTCGGGATCGACGATGGGGTCAGACCGGTCGAGGCGCCCGCCTTGCGGAACGCCTCCATCGCCTGGTCGACAGCCCCGTACTCGCGGAGCAGGTTGGCCAGCTCGAACCAGAGCTGAGCCGCTTCGCGATCGGCGCCGACACCCTCGAGCACGACCAGAGCACGCTGAAACCTGCCCACTGCTGTGTCGACCTCACCGCGCGTCGCGGCGATCTGACCCAGCACCGTGAGCGCCTCGGCGCTCAACATCAGGCTGGTCTCACGCATGCTCTGGAAGCAGTCCTCCGCCAGGCGCTCGGCCTCCTCGGCATCACCGATGAGCAGCCGACACCGCGCGCGACCGAGCTGGTTGCGCCCGAGGTCGACCGTGCTGGCGTCGTTGAACTCCATGTCGACCCGCGCTCGCTCGAGGTTGGCGAGCGACTCGTCAACCTGCGGCGGATCCATCTGCAGCTGCAGGAGACCGAGCTGGTTGCGCAGCCGGGCCATGCTGCGGGCGTCGTGCGTCTGCTCGAGCAGGACGACCGCCTTGTGGGCCAGCGGGAGGGCGTCGGTGATGTTGCCCTGGCGCTGGTGGACGATGCTGCTGTTCCAGTAGGCCGAGGCCCGGGCCATCGGCGACTCGAGACGCTCGGCGCTCTCGACCGCCCGCTCGCACATCCGCAGGGCGAAGTTGACGTCGCCCCGCTCGAAGTGGGCGGCGGCGACGGTCACCGCGAGCTGGATGCCCTCGGCGCTGCCCTCGAGGTCGGCTGCGCTGACGAGCACCGAGGCACGCTCGCCGATCTCGCAGGCGCGGGCCAGGTCACCCTCCTCGCGGTAGCACCGGCTCAGCGCGAGGAGCGCCCGGATGCGGAAGAGCGCGTCGGTGCTCAGCGTGAGCAGGTCCTCGAACGTCTTGATCGCCGTGGTGAGCTGACCGATCGACTCCAGTGCCTGCCCCCGGACGAAGCGCGCCTTGACCGTCAGCGACGTCGGGACGTCGGACTCGGCGAGCAGAGCGTCGACGCGGGTCAGCGCTTCCTCGGCCTGGCCGGTGCGCAGGTCGAGCTCGGCGTAGTCGAGCTCGAGGGTCAGCCGGTCGAAGTGTTCTCGTGCGGCGACGTCCTCGTCGGGGGCCAGGAGCTCCTCGGGGTCGCAGTCCAGCCGGTTGGCCAGGGCGACCAGGAGATCGGCGCTGGCGCGCCGTTGGCCCGCCTCGATCCGGGAGATGTAGGCCGTCGACATGTGGTCGCCGGCGGCCTCACCTTGGGTCAGCCCGGCCCGCTGACGGGCGAGCTTGATACGGGTGCCGACCAGGACGGCATCGATGTTCTTGGCCCTGACACGGAGGTCCGGAGTGACCTGTGCTGGCTCTCGTGATGTTTCCACTCCTACAGTATGCCCGAATATGACATGAAAGATGCACGATCTGTAGAGATCGGTCATATCCAGGCTGTTCAGGCAGCCTGACATGCTCGGTGTCATGACCTCAGAGACCAGCACCGCCAGCCTCGCCACGAGCCTCCTCGGGCTCCACCGCGACCCCGCCCTGCTCACCGTCGTCAACGTGTGGGACTCGATCAGCGCGACCGTCGTGACCGACATCCCCGGCACCCTCGCCCTGGCCAGCGCCAGCCACTCGATCGCCGCCTCCCGCGGCTACGAGGACGGCGAGAAGATCCCGGTCGACGAGATGATCGAGGAGGTGCGCCGGATCGTGGCGGCCACCAGCCTGCCGGTCACCGCCGACCTCGAGGGCGGCTACGGCGACGCCGCCGAGACCGTGCGCAAGGCCATCGGCGTCGGTGTCGTCGGCGCCAACATCGAGGACCAGCTCAAGCCGCTGGCCGAGGCCGCGGCCCAGGTCGAGGCGGTCATGGCGGCCGCGGCGGCCGAGGGCGTGCCCGACTTCGTGCTCAACGCCCGCACCGACGCGTTCGTCAAGGGCGCCGACAACCCGCTCCAGGAGGCCGTCACCCGCGGCAAGGCGTTCCTCGACGCCGGCGCGCCCGTCGTCTTCGTGCCGGCCCCGCTCGACGAGGAAGCGGTCGCCACGCTGGTGGACGCGTTCGGCCCACAGCGGCTGACGACGATCGGCCTGCCCGGGACGCCCTCCCTGGCGCGGCTCGAGGAGCTCGGCGTCGCCCGCGTCTCCTACGGCCCGATGTCGCAGCGCGTCGCGCTGACGGCACTCGCCGAGCTGGTCGAGGCCGTGCACGCCGGCGGCGGCGTGCCCGACACGATGCGCCCGCTCAACTGATCGTCGTACCGACCCAGTCCGGATCGCTGGCCGCCTCGCCCTGGACGTCGCCGTCGGCGGAGGTGGCCGCGGTGTCGCCGGCGAGCGAGCGCGACAGCGCCTGGTCGAGGGGCAGGTAGGGCACGCCCGGGGAGAGGGCCTGACGCACGTCGTCGTCGCGGCAGACCATGTCGTGCGTCAGGCTCTTGACCAGCGCGCGGATCGTCGAGCGCGGGATGCCGGTGAGCAGCGCGACGCCCTCGCCGACGACGCCCACCGGCGCGAAAAGCAGCGGCACCTGGGGCCGCTCGAGCCCGGCGGCGGTGGCGAAGCGTGACAGCAGCTCGGCGTAGGTGAGGACCTCGTCGCCGCCCACGTCGTAGGAGCGGTTGCGGGGCTCGCCGTCGAGCGCCGCCGTGAGCAGTCGGACCACGTCCTCCACCGCGATGGGCTGGATCCGGCTCGTCATCCAGATCGGCAGCGTCAGCACCGGGAGGCGCTCGGTCATCCGGCGCATGACCTCGAACGACATGGAGCCACCGCCGATCACCATCGACGCGCGCAGGACCGTGGTCGGCGTCGGGCCGGCCAGCAGGATCTCCTCGACCTCGAGCCGCGAGCGGAGGTGGTCGGACAGGTCCTCGGCCGGTACGTCGGGGACGAGGCCGGAGAGGTAGACGATGCGACCGGTGCCCGCGTAGTCGCAGGCGGCGACGAGGCTCTCGGCCGCGTCGCGGTCGCGCTTGAGGAACTCCCCCGCGCCCATCGAGTGCACCAGGTAGAAGACGGCGTCCAGGTCGCGCACCGCGAGGTGGACCGAGACGGTGTCCTCTACGTCGAGGTGACGCCGCTCGACGCGGTCGGCCCACGCGAACCGGTCGAGGCCGCCGGTGTCACGGGCGCTGACGACGACGTCGTGGCCGGCCGACAGGAGCGACGGCACGAGCCGGGACCCGACGTAGCCGGTGGCTCCGGTGACGAGGACGCGCATGCGACGAACGTACGCGAGACGCGTCCCGCGATACTTCACCCATGACGCTCCGCCTCGGTTTCGTGACCGGCGCCACCCCCGACAAGTGGGCGCGCACCTGGCGGGAGCGCCACCGCGAGCCGCTGGAGCTCGTGCCGGTCGCTGAGTCCGAGCAGCTCGACGGCGTCCGCGCCGGCGAGCTCGACATGGCGCTGGTGCGGCTGCCCGTCGACCGCGACGGCCTGCACTGCGTGACGCTCTACGACGAGGTGCCGGTCGTGGTCGCCGGCCGCGACCACCTCGTCGCCGCCGCCGACGACGCGGGCGTGACCCTGGCCGACCTCGTCGACGAGCAGCTGGTCCTCCCCCACGCCTCGGGCTGGACGCCGGCCGTCGAGCAGCTCGCCTGGCCGCCGATGACCCCGGCCGACGCCGTCGAGACCGTCGCCGCCGGCACCGGCGTCGTGATCTTGCCGATGTCGGTGGCCCGGCTCCACGCCCGCAAGGACGTCGTGACCCGCCCCGTCACCGACCTCGAGCCCACCTCCATCGGGCTGGTCTGGCTCGTCGAGCGCGACGACGACCGCACCCAGGCCTTCGTCGGCATCACCCGCGGCCGCGGCGCCAACTCGACCCGCCGCTGACCCGCCGCCGACCCGGTCTACCAGCTGGTGCTGAGCGGACGCCCCTCGTGGAAGCCGGCGGCGGACTGGACGCCGACGACCGCGCGGTCGTGCAGCTCGGCGAGGGTGGTGGCGCCGGCGTAGGTGCAGGCGGAGCGGACGCCGGAGCAGATCTGGTCGATGAGGTCCTCGACGCCCGGGCGGGCGGGGTCGAGGTACATCCGCGAGGACGAGATGCCCTCCTCGTAGAGACCCTTGCGGGCCCGGTCGTAGGCCGACTCGCCCGACGTGCGGGAGGCGACCGCGCGGGCGGAGGCCATGCCGAACGACACCTTGTAGGCGCGGCCGTCGGCGTCGGCCACCAGGTCGCCGGGCGACTCGTGGGTGCCGGCGAACCAGGACCCGACCATCACCGACGAGGCACCGGCGGCGAGGGCGAGCGCGACGTCGCGCGGGTGGCGTACGCCGCCGTCGGCCCACACGTGTGCGCCCAGGTCGCGGGCTGCTGCGGAGCACTCGAGCACCGCGGAGAACTGCGGCCGGCCGACCCCGGTCATCATCCGCGTCGTGCACATCGCGCCGGGACCGACGCCGACCTTGACGATGTCGGCGCCCGCCTCGACGAGCGCCCGCGTGCCCTCGGCGGAGACCACGTTGCCGGCGACGACCGGGACCTGCGGGTCGAGGGCGCGCACCGCGCGCAGGGTCTCGACCACCCGGTCCTGGTGCCCGTGGGCGGTGTCGACGACGAGGCAGTCGACGCCGGCCGCGAGGAGCTCCTTGGCGGTCACGGCGACGTCACCGTTGACGCCCACCGCGGCGGCGATCCGGAGCCCGCCCGCGGCGTCGGTGGCCGGGGTGTAGAGCGTGGCGCGCAGGGCACCGGTGCGGGTCAGCACCCCGACCAGCGTGCCCGCGGCGTCGACGGCGACGGCGAGGCCGGCCCGGGATGCGTCGAGCCGCTCGAAGACCGTGCGGGGATCGGCGTCGTCACCGACCACGACCGCCGGCGGACGCATCACCTGCCCGGCCTGGGCGAACCGGTCGACGTCGCGGCAGTCGGCCTCGGAGACGATCCCGACCGGGCGGCCGTCCACGACCACGACGGCCGCGCCGTGCGAGCGCTTCGGGATCAGCGACAGCGCCTCGGCGACGGTCTGCTCGGGACGCAGGGTGATCGGGGTGTCGAAGACCAGGTGCCGCGACTTCACCGACGCGACGACCCCCGCCACCACGTCGGCCGGGATGTCCTGCGGGATGACGGTGATCGCACCCCGCCGGGCGACCGTCTCGGCCATCCGCTTCCCGGCGATCGCCGTCATGTTGGCCACCACGATCGGCAGCGTCGCGCCGGTGCCGTCGGCGGTGGTGAGGTCGACGTCGTAGCGACTGGCCACCGCGCTGCTGCGCGGCACCATGAACACGTCGTCGTAGGTCAGGTCGTACGGCGGCCTCGCGCCCAGGAACTCCACGTGAGCACACTCTAGGGTGACGCGGGTGGACAGGACGCTGACGGTGCGCGCGCCGGGCCGGGTCAACCTCATCGGCGAGCACACCGACTACAACGCCGGTCTGTGCCTCCCGGTCGCGATCCCCGCGGCCACGACCGCCCGGGCGACGGTCCTCGACCAGGGTCCGACCCGGATCGCGAGCGCCCAGCAGGACGACACCTGGTCCGGCGTCGCTGCCGACGCGGCTCCGGGTCGGGTCGACGGGTGGGCGGCCTACGCCGCGGGCGTGCTGTGGGCGCTCGAGCAGGCCGGGTACGTCATACCGCCGCTCGACCTGGCGCTGGACAGCACGGTGCCGCTCGGTGCCGGTCTGTCGAGCTCGGCGTCGCTCGAGGCCGCCGTGGCGGTCGCGGCGGTGACGGCCGCCGGTCTCGACCTCGACGACGACCTCCGGCGCGCGCTCGTCGAGGCGTGCCGTCGGGCCGAGACCGAGGTCGCCGGCGCGCCCACGGGCGGGCTCGACCAGTCCGCCGTGCTCCTCGCCCGCGACGGGCACGCGCTGCTGCTCGACTTCGCCGACGGCTCCGCCGAGCACGTCCCGGTCGACGTCGGCGCCGCCGGCCTGCAGCTCCTCGTCGTCGACACCCGTGTCTCCCACGCCCTCACCGACGGCGGGTACGGGTCGCGGCGCGACCAGTGCGAGGAAGCCGCCCGCCGCCTGGGCGTGGGCTCGTTGCGGGAATCGACCCCGGCCGACGTCGCGACCCTCGACGACGACCTCCTGCGGCGCCGGGCGACCCACGTCGTCAGCGAGAACACCCGGGTCGAGAAGGCGGTCCACGCCCTGCGGGCCGGTGACTGGGCCGAGCTCGGCCGGCTGTTCACCGCCTCCCACCTGTCCCTGCGCGACGACTTCGAGGTCTCCTGCGCCGAGCTCGACCTGGTCGTCGACACCGCGCTGCAGACGGGTGCCCTCGGCGCCCGGATGACCGGCGGCGGGTTCGGCGGGTCGGCGATCGCGCTGGTCCCGGCCGAGCGTGCCGACGCCGTGCGCCGCGCCGTCGACGTCGCGTTCGTCCGCGGGGGCCTGGCCGCCCCCGGCCACCTCGACGGCACCCCGTCCGCCGGCGCCGCGCCGGTCTGAGAGCTGCACCAGGGGAGCTTGTCGCGACCGGTCGTTCAGGCGGTGGCGGTCACGCCGATCCGGCCCTCCCGGAAGGCCTGCACGAAGCAGGCGTGGTCGTCGCGCACCCGCACGGCGTACGACGCCCCGAACTCGGTCACCCAGGCGACGAGCTCGTCCTCGCGGCCGCGGACCGCCTCGGTGATGGCGTCCTCGACCTGGAACTCCACGAGGTCCTCGTCGCTGTCCTCGTCGGACGCGCAGTGGATCTTGGCCGTCGCGCGCCCGAGCAGCGACACGACCTGGGCGATGTCGTCGGGCTCGGTGAGGCCGGACCAGTCGAGGTCGACCTCGTAGGGCGAGACCTCGGCGACGACGTAGCCGACCCCGTCGAGGTCGGTGTAGCCGAGCATGGGGTCGGTGTGGACCTGCAGCGCCCGCTGGCTGACGACGGTGCGGTGGCCCTCGTGGTCGAAGTAGCGCTCGACCGCGCCGGCGTCGACGTAGCGGCTGATGGCGGGCACGTTGGCCTGCTTCATCGAGAGCACCACGTCGTTGTCGAGCGCCTGGCTGTAGCCCTCGACCAGCAGGTTGTAGGCCGGCAGTCCCGCGCTGCCGATGCCGAACCCGGACTTGCCGACGACGTCGCGCAGCTCGTAGAACAGGTCGCGCTCGGAGCGCCGCCGCGGCGGGATCGTGCCGAGGTAGGTCTCGAAGGCCGCGACGACCCGCTCCCGCTCGTCGTCCTCGAGGCGGCGTACGGACGGGTGGTCGGCGAAGCGACGGGCGCCGTCGACCTCGACGGTGTTGGCGTCGAGGAGCTCGGCCCGCCGGCGGCGGCGCGCTACGACGAGCGCGGCGAGGATCGGGCCTTCGGTGTTGTCGAGGTTGAGCGCGAAGTCGTCGGTCTCGCTGTCGACGTAGGCGCGGACCTGGTCGAGGTAGGCCCGCACGTAGGCCTCGGTCAGCGCAGCCACGTCGTTCTCGGGCAGCGCCTTCTGCCAGCCCATCAGCGCGAGCGACGCCGCGAAGCGCTGCAGGTCCCAGGTGAAGCGGCCGAGGTAGGCCTCGTCGAAGTCGTTGACGTCGAAGACCAGCCGGCCGTCGGCGTTGAGGTAGGTGCCGAAGTTCTCGACGTGCAGGTCGCCGTGCACCCAGATCCGGCCGGCGTCCCCGGTCGCAAACGGGTCGTCGCCGTCGTCGACCACGTCGTGGAAGAACAAGCACGCCGTCCCGCGGTAGAACGCGTGCGGGTCGCCCGCCATGGTCCTGAACTTGGCGCGGAACGCCGTCGGGTCCGCCTCCATGAGCGGCGCGAAGGCGTCGGCGAGGACGGAGACGATGACGTCGGTCCGGTCGGTGCTGTCGTGGGTGGCACTCATGCCCCCACCGTGCCAGACCCGGGTCGACCGGGCCCGGCTACTCAGTCCGGGTCGAGTACGCCGGTCGGTCGGCCCGGCCCGCCGGGCGGCAAGGGTTCTCGGCATGACGAACCCCACCAACGCCCCCGCCAAGAACACCGCCGCCTTCTTCGCCATGGCCGGCATCTCCTTCGCCGTCGCCCTGCTGTCGCTGATGATGGCCGTCCTCTACCTCGACGCCGAGCCGTGGGCCAAGGCCTTCCTCGCCCTCGGGACCCTGTTCCTCACGACGTCGGCGTTCACCCTCGCCAAGTGCGTCCGCGACAACCAGGAGAGCCAGTCGGTGGTCCACCGCCTCGACCAGGCCCGGGTCGACCGCCTCCTCGCCGAGCACGACCCCTTCCGCGCCGTCTCCTGACCCTCCACCGCTCCCCCACGACGGGCCCGTACCTCCGACCGAGGTGCGGGCCCGTCGTCGTGCTCGGGCTCGGGCGTTGCTCGGTGTGCTTGGATCGTCGGACCCGACCCGAGGAGCGAGCCCGCGTGCCCCACCCCGCGATCGACAAGCTCAAGCAGACCATCACCTTCGTGGCCAAGGCCGGCGACAAGGCCGTCCGCACCGCCGCGCCCGTCGTCCGCAAGGGGGTCGGCGAGGTCCGCAGCCGGGTCCGCGGCGCCGAGCCCGGACCCGCTGCCGCCAGCCCCACGTCTCCCCCGGCCGCCACGGCGTCTCCGGCCGAGGTCGGCGAGGTCGGCGAGGTCGGCGAGGTCAACCAGGGAGGCACGCCCTCCCCCGCCTCGATCGCCAAGAACGTGCCCCACCAGCGGCCGGTCGCCAGGCCCGCCCCCACGCCGGCGCCCTCGCCCGACGACGTCCCCGGCGGCAAGCTGCCGCCCCGCCGCTGACCGAGCCGATGGCCGGGTCGTCGGACGGGCCGCTCCCCGACCCCGCGCTCGTCGTCCTCGTCGGGCCGAGCGGCTCGGGCAAGACGACCTGGGCGGCGGCGCGCTACCGCGCCGAGGAGGTCGTGTCCTCCGACGCCCTGCGCGCGCTCGTCGGCAGCGGACCGGCCGACCTCGACGCGTCCACCGACGCGTTCGACCTGCTCGAGCGGATCGTCGCCGCACGCCTCGCCCGTGGCCTGTCCACGGTCGTCGACACCCTCGGCACCGACGACGACCGGCGTCTCCGCTGGCTGGGCCTCGGGCGTGCGGCCGGCCTGGCCTGCGTCGCGGTGGTGGTCGACACCCCGGTCGCCGAGGCCCGGCGGCGCAACGCCGACCGCGACCGCCCGGTCCCGGCCGCGGTGCTGGTGCAGCAGCAGCGACGCCACGCGGCCGTCGTACCGACGTTGGCCGAGGAGGGCTGGGACGCGGTGGTGACGGTGCCGGGCGGGGGTCGTGGGCCCGAGCCCGGTGCGGGGACCGTGGAGAGGCACACGACCCCGGCGCCGCGCGAGGACCGACGGAGCTCGCAGGGGCTGCGCGTGGTGCTGCAGCTCTCCCGCTTCCCGTGGGGTGCGGACCCGCGCGGGTGGCTGCGCGACGTGGCCCTGGCCGCCGACGACGCCGGGCTGGCGGGGATCGCCCTGATGGACCACCTCATCCAGATCCCGCAGGTCGACCGGGCCTGGTCGCCCATCCCCGAGCCCTGGGTGGCGCTCGGGCTGCTGGCGGGCCTCGACACCGGTCTCGACCTCGGCACCCTCGTGACGCCGGTGACGTTCCGGCCCGCCGGCGTGACCGCCAAGGCCGCCGCCACCCTCAGCGCCCTCACCAGCGGCCGGACGTTCCTGGGGGTCGGCGCCGGCTGGTGGGAGCGCGAGCACGCGGCGTACGGCCTGCCGTTCCCGCCGGCCCACGAGCGCCTGGACGCCCTGGAGACGGCGATCGAGACCATGCGGGCGCTCTGGTCGGCGGGCACCAAGGCGCACGCCGGCGAGCGCGTCACCCTCCCGGAGACGACGTGCTACCCGCGGCCGGCCGGGCCGATCCCGGTGGTCGTCGGCGGCACCGGCCCGCGCACGCTGCGGATCGCGGCCGCGCTCGGCGACGCGGCCAACGTCCCCTCGACGCTTCCCGCCCTCGACGACCACCTCGCGACGCTGCGACGACACCGGCCCGACGTGACCGTCACCGTGCTCGACCTGCCCACCGTTGGCACCGATCGCGACGACACCTGGGCACGGGTCGAGCGGCTGCGGGGGCGTTCCACCGCAGCGTCGTACGCCGCCCGCACGCACGCCGGCACCCCGGCCGAGCAGCGCGACCGCTACGGCCTGCTCGCCGACCGCGGCGTCGACACGGTCTTCGTGGCCCTCGCCGACCTCGAGGGCCCCGACGACCTCGCCCGAGTGGCGCCGCTCACCCGCTGAGCGGCGGTCACCCCACCGGGCGGCGTACGACGTCCCGCAGGGTGCGAAGGTGGGTTGCATGGCTCTCCTCCACTCGATCAGCTCCGTCGTCCGCCTCCCGCTCCGCACGGCAAGCCACGTTGCTGGCGCGGTCGTCGGGCTGCTCCCGGGTCACGGGAAGGCCTCGGCCACGCCGCCCGCGGCACCGCCCACCGACGTCAAGCCCACCTTTGCCCCCGACCCGGGGCCGGCCACGCGTCAGACGCCGGTGCAGAAGGCCCCGGCCAAGGGCCCGGTCGCCCCGGCCAAGAAGGCCCCGGCCAAGAAGGCCCCCGCGGCCAAGGTCGCGGAGCCGGCCACCAAGCCGGCCGAGCCCGCGAAGAAGGCACCCGCCCCGGCCAAGAAGGCCCCGGAGCCGGCCAAGGCCGCCGCGCCGGCCAAGAAGGCCACGCCCGCGAAGAAGGCCACGCCGGCCAAGAAGACCGCCGCTCCCACCCCGGACCCCCAGGCGCCCGCCGCGCCGGCCGCGCCGGCCGCGTCGGTCACGTCCGAGCCGGAGGCCCAGGCCCCGGTTCCGCCCGCCCCCGAGCCCGAGCCCGCCCCGGTGACCGACATCGACGCCGGCGCGCTCGACGACGAGGTCGACGTCACCCCGGCCGACATCGCCAAGGCCATGGGCAGCAGCCTCGAGGACCGGCCGCCCAGCCCCTCCTGACCCTGTCCGAAAGTCGGTGGGCGCGGCGACCACGCCGCCCTACCGTTCAGGCATGAGCACGACGCTGCCCGGCTCGCTCGACGAGGCTCTCCGCCTCGAGCGTGCCGGGCAGCGGCACAAGATGTTGACCTTCTGGGGCCACCGACCGGCCCGACCGGGACTGGTGGACCAGGCGTGCCTGAGCCAGTGGTGGCCCGCGGCGTTCGAGGTCGACGGCCAGCGGTTCCGGACCGCAGAGCACTTCATGATGGCCCACAAGGCGTGGCTCTTCGACGACCCGTCGACGGCCTCGCGCATCCTGGAGGCGCGCAGCCCAGCCCAGGCCAAGGACCTCGGCCGCCGGGTGGCGCGGTTCGACGACGCCGTCTGGGTGGAGCACCGTCACGGCATCGTCCGGCAGGCAAGCCTGGCCAAGTTCGGCGCCCACGCCGACCTGGCGGCGTACCTCCTCGGCACCCGTGACCGCGTGCTCGTCGAGGCCAGCCCCGTCGATCGCGTCTGGGGTGTCGGGCTCGCCTCGGACGACGAGCGCATCGACACCCCGAGCCGGTGGCGCGGGCTCAACCTCCTGGGCTTCGCCCTGATGGAGGCCCGCGGGGTGCTTGCTGCGGGGGGCGCCGACCGACGTGGAGATTCACCGCCTCAACGGTGAAACTCCTCCTTCTGCGACGAAACTTCGTGCAAGAAGGAGGAGATTCACCGGGTCAGCGGAGAATCTCCACGTCAAGCAGACCCCACAACCGGCGAACCGGCACTACTTCAGCTCACCACTGGACAGCCCGAGGACCCGACGAGCGACGATCAGCTGCTGGATCTGCTGGGTGCCCTCGAAGATGTCGAGGATCTTGGAGTCGCGGGCCCACTTCTCGAGCAGCTCGGTCTCGCTGTAGCCGACCGAGCCGGCGAGCTCGACGCACGACAGCGTGATGTCGGAGCCGACGCGTCCGGCCTTGGCCTTGGCCATCGAGGCCTCGAGCGAGTTGGGCTCGCGGTTGTCGGCCATCCACGCCGCCTGCATCATGAGCAGGTAGGCGCCTTCCCAGTCGGACTCCATCTGCAGGAACTTGGCCGCGGCCGCGCTCTGCAGGATCGCGGGCCGGTCGTAGTCGACCTCGATGCCGGCATCCTTGAGCAGGTCGCGGGTCAGGTCGAGCGAGGCGCGGGCGCAGCCGACGGCCATCGCGGCCACCAGCGGACGAGTGTTGTCGAAGGTCGCCATGGCGCCGGCGAAGCCCTGCTTGGTGTCGACCTCGGCCGAGCCCAGGAGGTTCTCCTTGGGCACCCGGCAGTTCTCGAAGATGATCGTCGCGGTGTCGGAGGCCCGGATGCCGAGCTTGTGCTCGAGCCGGTCGACCCGCATGCCGGGCGTGCCCTTGGCGACGACGAACGATTTGATGGCGGCGCGACCCAGGTCGCGGTCGAGCGTGGCCCACACGACGATGTGGTCGGCGCGGTCACCGGAGGTGACGTAGATCTTCTCGCCGTTGATGACGTACTCGTCGCCGTCGAGGACCGCGGTGGTCTTGATGTTGGCCGAGTCGGAGCCCACGCCGGGCTCGGTGATCGCCATCCCCGCCCACACGCCCTCGAGCCGCTTCTGCTGCTCGTCGTCGGCGACCGAGGCGATGGCCGAGTTGCCGAGGCCCTGGCGCGGCATCGACAGCAGCAGCCCGACGTCACCCCAGCACATCTCGGCGATGGACATCACCGAGGCGAGGTTGGCACCGTTCTTGACCGTCTTGTCCGTGTCCTTCTCGTCACGGCGTACGCCGGCCGCACCGGCCCCCTCGGAGGCGCCGGACTCGGACAGGCCGTCGATCATCGCCGCCAGCATGTCGAGCTCCTGGGGGTACGCGTGCTCGGCACGGTCGTACTTGCGGGAGATCGGGCGCAGCATGTTCATGGCGACCTGGTGGGCCTGGCCCACGAGCGGCTTGAACTTCTTGGGGTCGTCCAGGTTGATGGCCATTACACGAGCACCGAGCCTTCCATGATTCCGATCGCACGCAGGTCGCGGTACCACCGCTCGACCGGGTGCTCCTTGACGAAGCCGTGGCCCCCGAGCAGCTGGACGCCGTCGAGCCCGATCTGCATGCCCTTGTCGGCGCACGCCTTGCGGGCCAGGGCGACCTCGCGGGTGAAGTCCTTGCCGGCGGCGGCGCGGGCCGCGGCCTTGTAGGTGAGCAGGCGCATGGCCTGCAGCTCGATGGCGATGTTGGCGACCATGAACGCGACCGACTGGCGGTGGGCGATCGGCTCGCCGAAGGCCTGGCGTTCCTTGACGTAGGGGGTCACGTAGTCGAGCACGGCCTGGGCGGTGCCGACCGACAGCGCGCACCACGCGAGGCGCGAGAGCCGGACGCAGTCGGTGTAGGTCGAGCCGTCGGTCTCGCCGAGGACGGCCTCGGCCGGCACGGTGACGCCGGTGAGCGTGAGCTTGGCGTGGGAGGCCGCGCGGACGCCCATCGACGGGTCGCCCTCGACCTCGAGGCCGTCGGCACCCGACTCGACCAGGAACAGGACGGGCTTGCCGTCGAGTGCGGCGCCGACCACGAACAGCTCAGCCTGTGCGCCGCGGGGCACCAGGGTCTTGACGCCGTCGAGCACGAAGCCGACGGCGGTCCTGCGGGCGGTCGTCGAGGGGCTGAGCACGTCGAAGAGGACGGTCGGCTCGGTCAGCGCCAGTGCGGCGGCCGGTGCGTCGTCGCCGGTAAACGCCGGGAGGTAGGTCTGCTGCTGGGCGTCGGTGCCCCACAGTCCGAGGGCCGTGGCGACCGAGCCCGGGGCGAGGCTCGCGACGGCGAGCCCCATGTCGCCGTGGGCGAGCGCCTCGGCGACCAGGGTGCCGGCCATGGCCGAGCGCTCCTCGGAGATGCCGCCGAGTGCCTCGGGGATGCCGAGGATCGGGAGCCCGATCTCGAGCCCGGCCTTGAGCACGGCCTCGGGGGCCTCGCAGGTCTCGTTGGCCTCGGAGGCGGCCGGGCGGACGACCTCGACGGCGTAGTCGGTGACGACGTCGACGAGCATCTGCTCGTCCTCGGTCGGGGTGAGGTCGAAGACGCCCTTCGGGGCCGACGCGGGCACCGGGCGGGTGCCGGAGACCCCGGGCTTGCCGGCCCGGGCGAAGGTGCGGCTGGCGGCGGTGAGGACCTTGAAGCCGTCGCGGGTCACCGTGAAGACGGCCTGCTCGGCCGGCTTGCGGAGCCGGACCCGGTCGATGAGCTCGCTCTGGGCGAGCCGGTTGAGGCCGGCGACGAGGTAGCCGATCGGGTCGCGCGACTCCGAGCTCGGTACGCCGTGGCGACCGCCCTGGCGCAGCCCGTCGAGCCTGAGGCTGGAGATGAGGGACATGCCGAAACTGTAACTGAGAGTTACACACCGCGCTACAGCAGCCACCCGTGCGGCGGGTCACACGGGGTTCCCTATGATCCTGGGCATGCCCGACGACGCTCCTCACGCGCCCCACGGACCCCTTCCGACCGGCGGCACCGTCCGCCCGATCACCCGCTGGGGCACCCCGGTGATGCACCGCCCGCAGGCCCTCGTGACGTCGTACGACGACGACCTGCGAGCCCTGGCCGCCGACATGGTCGCCACGATGTACGCCGCCGACGGGGTCGGTCTCGCCGCCTGCCAGATCGGGGAGGACGTGGCGATGTTCGTGTTCGACTGCCCCGACGACGACCGCGAGCGCACGGTCGGTCTCGTCTGCAACCCGGTGCTCACGCTCCCCGAGGGCAAGGACCGCAACCTCGAGGAGGACGACGAGGGCTGCCTGTCCCTCCCCGGTGCCTTCGTCGAGTGCGCCCGCCCCGACCAGGCGTCGGTTTCGGGGTTCGGCCTCGACGGCCAGCCCGTCTCGTTCAGCGGCACCGGGCTCCTCGCCCGCTGCCTCCAGCACGAGAGCGACCACACGTTCGGCACCGTCTTCGGCGACCGGGTGCCCACCAAGCTCCGCAAGAAGCTCCAGAAGGCCCACGACGCCCAGGCCGAGGACTTCCCGCCCGACTGGCCCGTCGGCGAGAGCGGCGACCCCCACGACTGACCTTCGTTCAGGGGGGCGCCGGGTCAGTTGCAGGGACCGCCGACGATCCCGAGCCCCGAGACCACGTGGTAGGCCGCGACGGTGAGCAGGACTACGGAGAGGCCGGCGAGCAGCGGGAGCGGCATCCGCAGCCGCTCGGGCCTGCCCCGCTGGCCCAGGGCGCCGGCCACGACCAGCGCGACGGTGACGACGCCGAGCGCGATGGCGCCGACGTCGAGGTAGCTGCACTCGGTGACCCGGCCGTTGACGACGGTCTCGCTGCTGACCGAGAGGCTGGCCACGAACCCCAGGGCGGCCGTGACGACCGCGACCTTGAGCGAGGTGGGGACCACCTGCCACAGCGGTGGCCGGGTGTCCTGGAAGGACGCCGGCGGAGGCGGGTGGGCGGACGGCGGACCTTGAGGAGGCGTCGGGTTCGTCATGCGGGGAGCCTCCCCACGACCTCCGGCCGCCGAAACCCGTCGGTCCGTCAGCGGCGGGCGGTCACGTAGCAGGCGACGGCGCTGGCGGCCGCCACGTTGAGCGAGTCGATGCCCTCGGCGACCCCCCGGGCCATGGGGATGGTCGCGCGCCGGTCGGCTGCGCGCTGCCAGGCCGGCGAGAGGCCGTGGCCCTCGGAGCCGAGGACGAGCGCGACCTTGTCGAGGCCGCGTACGGCGTCCTCGATCGGCACGGCGTCGCCGGCGAGCGTCAGCGCGACGGTGGTGAAGCCGGCCGCGGACAGGTCGGGCAGCGCGGTGCGCCAGTCGGGCAGCCGGGTCCAGGGCACCGAGAAGACTGCCCCCATCGCGACCTTGACCGCACGGCGGTAGAGCGGGTCGGCGCAGCGGGGCGCGAGGAGCACGGCGTCGAAGCCGAGCGCGGCGCCGGAGCGGAAGATCGCGCCGACGTTGGTGTGGTCGACGACGTCCTCGAGCACGAGCACCGACCGGGCGCCCTCGAGCACCTCGGCGACCGACGGCAGCGGGCGACGGGCGAGCGAGGCGAGGGCGCCGCGGTGGACGTGGAAGCCGGTGACCTGCTCGGCCAGCGCCTCGGACAGCACGTAGCAAGGGGCGTCGGTGGTGGCCAGGACGTCGGCGAGGCCGTCGAGCCACCGCGGTGCCATCAGGAAGGACCGCGGCGTGTGGCCGCCCTCGACCGCACGGCGCACGACCTTCTCGCCCTCGGCGAGGAAGAGGCCGTGCTCGACCTCGAGGAGCTGACGCAGCTGCACGTCGCGGAGGTCGCGGTAGTCCCGCAGCCGGGGGTCGGCCGGGTCGGTGATGTCGACCAGCTCAACCATGCGCGCTCACGTCGGGCATCCTCCCGTATGTTCGCAGCATGGTTCTCGAGCGCCCCATCACCCCTGACCCCTATCCCCTGCTCCCGGCCGTGCCGTCCTTCGGCGTGACCAGCACCGACGTGACCGACGGTCAGCCCCTCAAGGACGACCAGGTCGCCGACGCCGGCAACACCTCGCCCCAGCTCTCCTGGGACGCCGTCGAGGGCGCCGAGAGCTACACCGTGACCTGCTTCGACCCCGACGCCCCGACCCCGAGCGGCTTCTGGCACTGGGTCCTCGTCGACCTGCCGGCCGACGTGACGTCGCTCGACACCGGTGCCGGGGCCGAGGGCGCCGCCCTGCCGGGCGCGGCGTTCCACTGCCGCAACGACACCGGTGGCTCCTCCTTCGCCGGCGCCGCGCCGCCCGAGGGCGACCAGGTGCACCGCTACTTCTTCGTCGTGCACGCGGTCACGGCGCCCGAGCTCGGTGTCGACCCCGACGCCTCTCCCGCGGTCGTCTCGTTCAACCTGGCCTTCAAGACCGCCGGCCGCGCGATCATCCACGGCACCTACGCCCACTGATCGACCGGTCGCGGCCCGGCGGCCTCGACACGCGCCATGTGGTCGTCTAGGAGTGTGGTCCGGGCGCCTCTGCCCGGGTGGGGCGAACTAAGTGTCCGAGCCCGGTCCGGAGGAGCGGACGCACCGCCAGGATGGCGGCATGACGCGCTGCCCGTGGTGGATCCCCGTTCTTGTCCTGCTCCTGACCGAGGCCCAGCTGGCCGTGGCCGAGTTCGTGCCCGGCATCGACCGGTTCGCCGACAAGGCGTTCGGGGCGCGGCTGGTGGCCTACCCGGTACTGATGCTGGTGGCGCCCGCGATCTGGTGGCTCCTGAGCCGCCGCCGCGGGCGCCCCACCGACGACCCGCCGTACGGCGCGTTCACGCTGATCATGCTCGGCTTCCTCGTCGACGTGACCGGCAACAGCCTCGACCTCTACGACACCGTCACCTGGTGGGACGACCTCAACCACTTCGCCAACTGGCTCCTCCTGCTCGGCGGCATCGGCCTGCTGCTCGCACCGTCGGTCCGGGAGCGGTGGGTCCTCGTGCTGCTGGTCGCCGGTCTCGGTGCGGCGCTGGCCATCGGTTGGGAGCTGGGCGAGTGGTTCACCTTCATCCGGCACGGCACCGAGATCGAGACGGCCTACGAGGACACCCTCGGTGACGAGGCGCTCGGTACGCTCGGCGCGCTGGTGGCCGGGCTGCTGCTCGCGTGGCGCCAGCCCGACCGCACGACGGCGGACCGGGTCACGTCGCGCGGCTGAGCAGCAGCACGGCGCGGTCGTCGTCACCGCGCGGCACCTGGCGCAGGACCCGTCGGGCGGCGCCGTCGGACCCCTTGAGGTAGGCCGCCGCCGCGGTCTCCTGCAGCCAGCCGATCCCGTCCTCGATGTCGTTGCCGCGGGACTCGACCACGCCGTCGGTGTAGAAGAGCAGGGCCTGGCCCGGCTGGAGGACCCCGGTGCTGGCCTCGAGGTCCGGGTGCGGCAGGACACCGAGGGCCAGGCCGCGGGCGTTGTCGACGATCCACGTGCCGGCGTCGGGCTCCCAGCGCAGCGCCGGCGGATGTCCCGCGCTGAGGATCGTGTAGGCGCCATCCGTCAGGTCGACGCTGACGTGGACCGCCGTCGCGAACGTCTCCTCGGTGTAGCGCTCGTCCTGGCGCAGGAGGAAGTCGTTGGCCGCCTCGAACAGCGCCGGTCCGCGCAGCGCGCCGACCAGGCCGCCGAGGGCGCCGGCCAGCAGCAGGGCGGACGGCGCGGCCTTGACGCCCTTGCCCACGACGTCGACCAGGACGAGGTCGAGCCGCTGGGTCTCGACGTCGAGGTCGGCGACCATGAAGTCGCCGGCGTAGCCCACCCCGTGGGCGGCGACCATGGCCGTCTCGCAGGTCCACGGTCCCGGGAGCGGCGGCACCCGGCCCTGCGCGTTGAGCCGGTCGCGCAGGTCGGCGAGCAGGGCCGAGCTGAGAGGGCCCGGGAGGCCGCTGCGCTGGCGGCTGGAGGCGTAGAGGACGAGCAGCGCCGCCAGGAGCAGGAGCACCACGCCCGAGACCCGGCCGACACCGTCGCCCTGTTGCACCCGGCTCGCGACCCCGGCAGCGACCACCAGGACCGAGAGCACGACGAGCTCGCGGAAGCGGAGCAGCAGGAGACCCAGCACCAGCCACAGGAAGAAGCCGGCGATCGGGAAGAGGGCGTAGCGCGCCAGCGAGACCGCCATCGTGAGCATCACCCCGACGACGAGCGCGGCGAGCACCAGCTGCTGGCTGCGCTGGGTGCCGGAGCGCCACCCGGCGACGACGTCGCCGACGACGCGCCTCACCCTGTCCACCCCGGAACCGTAGTGGGAGCCGACGGAGTCGGTGGACTCGACGCGCACCTGGGAGGATCGGCACGTGAGAGCCGACCAGACCGTCGACGTGCTCGGCGAGCCGTGGGTGGCCGAGACCATCGGTCTGCCCCCCGACGAGGAGGGGGCGGTCGTCGCGACCCTCGTGTCCCGGCGGGCCGCCGAGCCCAACGGCCGGGCGGTGCTGCACGTCCACGGGTTCGCCGACTACTTCTTCCACACCGACTACGCCGACTGGTGGCTGAGCCGGGGCTACGACTTCTACGCCCTCGACCTGCGCAAGTACGGCCGCTCGATCCGCCCCCACCAGACCCCGACGTTCGTCACCGACCTGCACGACTACTTCGCCGAGATCGACCTCGCCTGGTGGCGGATCACCGAGCGCGACGGCCACACGGCACCCGGCAGCGTGGTCGTCTCGGCGCACTCGACCGGGGGCCTCACCACTGCCCTCTGGGCCCACCACAGGCAGCCCGACGGACTGGCGGCGCTGGTGCTCAACTCACCCTGGCTCGACCTGCAGGGCGCCGCGTGGCAGCGCACCGCAGCCGCCGGACGGGTCCTCGACCGGGTCGGGCGCCGCCAGCCCACCCGCGAGCTCTCCCGCGACGTGAGCGGCGTCTACGGCCGCAGCCTCCACCGCTCCTACGCCGGCGAGTGGGACTACGACCTGGCGTGGAAGCCGATCGAGTCGTTCCCCGTGCGCTTCGGGTGGCTGCGGGCGATCCGTCAGGGCCACGCCGAGGTGCACGCCGGGCTGTCCGTGCTGGCCCCGGTGCTCATCCTCTCGTCGGCCGCCACCGTCAACGCGCCCGAGCTGACCGACGACGTCCACTCCCACGACATCGTGCTCGACGTGCCCCAGATCCGGCGGTGGGCGGCCTCGGTGGGACCGCACGTCACCTACGTCGCCGTCGACGGCGCCCGGCACGACGTGGTGCTCTCGCTGCCCCCGGTGCGCAAGCGGGTCTACGACGAGCTCGACCGCTGGGTGACGGCCTACGTCGGGAGATGAGGTCAGGCCCTGGCGAGCGCCGCGACGAGCCGCTCCTCGAGCCGGCGCAGCTCGGCGGGCGCGGTGAAGAAGGCCGGGCGACCCGGTGGCGGCAGGAAGCCGACGACGTCCATGACTTCCCAGTACCCGACGGCCGGGCGACCGGTCAGCGCGGTGTACGCCGCCGAGAACGCATCGGCGGCGGCCAGGTCCGCGCGGACCGCGAGGTTGGTGCCGGCGTGGGCCACGTCGAGCCAGGCCGGGCCGGTGGAGGTCTCGACCCAGTCGACGACGCCCGTGACCGACGTACCGGTCCAGAGCACGTTGTGGGGCCCGAAGTCGCGGTGCAGGAACGTCGGCTCGTGGGAAGGCGGCTCGCCGCGCAGCAGCTTGAACGCCGCGCTCCAGGCGCCGGGACGCTGCGCCCAGGACGGGACGACGTGCTTGGCCTCCCAGGCCCAGGACTGGTAGCCCCGCGGCCAGGCGGCGGGCCGCACCTCGTGGATCGACGCAAGGGTCGCCGCCAGGGCCCGCAGCGACTCGGCGCCGGTCCGGGACGCGTCGGCGACGCCGGGCAGCAACGTCATCAGGTGCGCGCCGGCCCGGGCGTCGAGCGCGAGCGACCGCGGGGCCGGTACGCCGGACCCGACCAGGCCCAGCTGGGTCTCGTGCTCGCGCGTCGCGAGCGCCGCCCGGTGGGTCAGCCACGGCTCGCGATCGATCACCCGCAGGACCGTCTCGGTACCGTCGGCGTGCGAGAGCACGCGCATCGACGAGGTCAGGCCGCCGACGAGCGGGCGCTCGGCGACCACGGCCGCGCCCACCTGGTGCGCGGCCCAGAGCACGAGATCCGTCACCGCAGGCTCAGAGCGGCGGTCCGTCGTAGCGCTCCCGCGTCACGAACTCCTCGATCGGCTGCCGCTTGAGCTTGGTGAGGACCTTGACCGGGGTACCGAGGGGGACGACGGCCGCCACGGCGAACGTGTCGGGCACGCCGAAGAGTGCCTTGACCGCCGGCTCCTCGACGGCGGCCATCGTGGTGATGGTGCCGCCGAGGCCCTCGTTGCGGGCAGCGAGCAGCACGTTCCAGACGAGCGGATAGACCGAGCCGCCGCTGATCACGCCGACCCGGTCGAGGTCCTGGTCCATCGAGGCCACGACCGAGAGGTCGACGAAGAACACCAGCACGACCGGGGGCGTGGAGCACCGGGTCGGTGAACCGGCCCGGCACCTCGGTGGCCGCGATCTCGTCGGTCGTCGGCCCGGGCGGGTCGATGCTGTTCCACGGGTTCTCACCGGCCTTTCCCTGCGCGACGTAGCGCCGCACCGCGCTCGGGTAGAGCGCCGCCAGGCGCTCCCGGGTCGCCTGCTCGCGGACCACGACGACGTGGGCGCCCTGGCGGTTGCCGCCGCTGGGCGCGAACCGCGCGTGCTCGAGGATCCGCCGCAGCGTCGCGTCCGGCAGCGGGTCGTCGGTGAACTCGCGGACCGCCGGGGTGGTGCGCATGACGTCGTAGAGCTCCATGCCGCCACGCTCTCACGCGCCCTCGAGCGCGGGTGCGGCCCACGGACCGTCCCGTCCGTCAGACTGTCGGGGTGCGCCGTCTCGCCCTCCTGACCTGTGCCCTCCTGACCTGTGCCCTGCTGCTCGCCGTGCCCGGCTCGGCCCGGGCCGACACCTGGTCCGGACCCGATCCGACAGGCGATGCCGTCACCTACGGCTACGATCCCGACCCGCCGCCGTGCGGCACCGAGACCGAGGGCCGTTCGCGCAACGGCGACATCCGGCGCCTCGCCGTCCGCCACACCGGCGACGACGTCACCCTGGTCCTCAGGGTCGTCGGTCTGGGCAAGCTCAAGCAGATCTACCTCTCGCTGCCGCTGCGGACCAACCGCCGCTCCTACGACGTCGTGGTCGACTTCCCCGGGAAGCGGCCGGTGCGCGCCTCGCTCTGGACGCCGACGACCTACGGCGAGCCCTCGGAGCCCGACGAGTGCGGCAACGTCTATGTCGGGGGTGGGGCGCAGGGGCTCGGGTGCCCGGAGATCGCGGCGTCCTTCGACCGCCCGACCGGGCGCGTCACCGTCACGCTCCCCCGCAGCTGCCTCGGGACGCCGCGCTGGGTGCAGGCCGGTGCCAGCGTCCAGGGCACCCACGGCAACGACGTCGTCGTGCTGGACCACTGGCAGCGTCCCGGCACCGGGGACGACGACTTCCGGACCCCGGACTACGGCGCCCGGGTCCGTCACAGCAACCACTAGGGTCACGGCCATGAACCCCGTGACCAGCCTCTCCCTCGGGCGCATCGGCGTCGGCATCGCCTCCCTCGTCAAGCCCGAGCTCGTCGCCTCGACCATGGGCGTCTCGCCGAGCCACCCGCTGCTGACCCAGTGGTTCGGCTCCCGCGAGATCGCCCTCGGCACCGCGACGCTGCTCTCGTCGGGATCCGGCCGCCGGACGCTGGTCCTCATCGGGGCAGCCGTCGACGGCGCCGATGCCGCCACGGCCTACGCCGCCGTCGAGGCCGACACGCTCCCGCGGAAGCTGGGGCTCGCCCTGGTCGGGGTCGCGTCCGTCGCCGTCGTCTCCGGCCTCCTCGGCCTGCGGGTCGAGAGGAAGACGACGCTGGCGGTCGAAGCCGTCTGACGTCCGGCCCGCTCAGCTGGCCAGGATCACGACGAACGCGGTCAGCCCGACCGCGACGATGACCGTGCGCAGGGCGAGCGGCGGCAGCTTCTTGCCGATCCGCGCGCCCAGCAGGCCGCCGACGACAGACCCGGCGCCGATGAGTGCCACGATCCGCCAGTCGACGTCGGCGACGACGACGAAGATCACGCCGGCGATGCCGTTGACGGCGGCGGCGAGGACGTTCTTGACCGCGTTGCTCCGCTGCAGCGACTGGGCGATGCCGATGCCGAGGACGCCCATCAGCAGCACCCCCTGGGCCGCACCGAAGTAGCCGCCGTAGACCCCGGTGAGCAGGACGGCGGGCCACACCCACCAGGCGCCCTCGTCCTGCTCGACGCCGCGCGCCTCGGCCCTCTTCCTGACCCAGGCCGACAGTCGCGGTTGGCCGATGACGAGGAGGACGCCGAGCATGATCAGGACGGGTACGACGGCCTCGAACGCACCGTCGGGCAGCACCAGCAGCAGCACCGCACCGATCGCACCACCGACGACCGACGCGCTGAGCAGCCGCAGCACGCGGCTGCGCTGACCGGTCAGCTCGTCGCGGTAGCCCACCGCGCCGGCCACGGATCCGGGCACCAGCCCGATGTTGTTGGAGACGTTGGCCGTCACCGGCGGCACGCCGAACGCCAGCAGCGTGGGGAACGTGATCAGCGTGCCCGACCCGACGACCGAGTTGATCGTACCGGCGGCCAGACCGGCGAGGGCGACCAGGACGGACTCGAGCGGGCTCACTCCTGCGTGGGCTCGGGTGGGGCCTCGGTCGGGACCTCAGGAGCCGGGGCCGGGGCCTCGGGCGGGACGTTGCTCGGGTCGATCGCCGGGTCGGTGCGCTCCGGGTGGGCAGCGCTCTCGGCGGCGGCGATCGCCTGCTTGACGGCGTCGTGGGCGTCGGACCCGGCGACCTGCGGGACCTGGGGCTCGGACGGACCCATGTCGACACGCGTCCGGGGGCCGTCGACCTCCTGGGGGATGCCGCGCAGCTCGTTCATCGTGGAGCCCAGGCCCTCGAGGGCCTTGCCGAGCTCGCTCGGCACGATCCAGACCTTGTTGGCGTCGCCCGCAGCGATCTTGGGGATCATCTGGAGGTACTGGTAGGCGAGCAACGACTGGTCGGGCTGCCCGTCGTGGATGGCCTGGAAGACGGTCTGGATGGCCTGGCCCTCACCCTGGGCGCGCAGGATCTGCGACTCCCGCTCACCCTGGGCGCTCAGGATCTGCGACTCCCGCTCGCCCTCGGCGGTGAGGATCGCGGACTGCTTCTGACCCTCGGCGGTGAGGATCGCGGCCTGCCGGCCGCCCTCGGCGGTGAGGATCTGCGCGCGCTTGTCGCGGTCGGCGCGCATCTGCTTCTCCATCGAGTCCTTGATCGAGGGCGGCGGGTCGATGCCCTTGATCTCGACGCGGTTGACGCGGATGCCCCACTTGCCGGTCGCGTCGTCGAGGACGCCTCGCAGCCCGGAGTTGATGGAGTCGCGGCTGGTCAGTGTCTCCTCGAGCGTCATCCCGCCGACGATGTTGCGCAGCGTCGTCATCGTCAGCTGCTCGACGGCCTGGATGTAGTTGGCGATCTCGTAGGTCGCCGCGACCGGGTCGGTGACCTGGAAGTAGATGACGGTGTCGATGGCGACCACGAGGTTGTCCTCGGTGATCACCGGCTGCGGCGGGAAGCTGACGACCTGCTCGCGCAGGTCGATCTGGTAGCGCACCTTGTCGACGAACGGCACCACCGTGTTGAGCCCGGCGGGAAGCGTCTCCTTGTACTTGCCGAAGCGCTCGACGATGCCCGCCCGCGCCTGCGGCACGATCCGGATCGTCTTGGACAGCAGCACCACCAGGAACACCAGCAGCACGCCCAGCACGATCAGAAACGCCATGTCTCAACCCTCCAGGCTCGGGACCGGGTGGACCAGGGCGGTCGCACCACGGATCTGCAGCACCTCGACGGTCTCGCCCGCCTCGATGGACAACGTGTCGTCGTAGGGCGTCGCCGACCAGATCTCGCCGCCGATGCGGATCCGCCCCGTCTCGTGCCCGGTCATCCGCTCGGTGACGACGGCCTGCTGGCCGACGAGCTTGCCGTGGCCCAGCCGCAGGTCGGGACCGGTGTGGAGCCGCTTGACCACCGAGGGGCGCACCAGGGTGAGCATCGCGGCCGCGGCGCCACCGGCGACCAGCAGCTGCAGCACGACCGGCGCACCGAGCACCGCCGTGACCATGCCGGCGAGCGCGCCGACGGCCAGCATGACGAGGACCAGGTCGAGGCTCATCAGCTCGGCGACGCCGAGGACGGCGGCGACGGCGAGCCACACGCTCCACGCGTTGTCGCTCAGCCACTCGCCCATGGCGTCAGCCTAGTGCGCGCCCCCGCACGGGTGCCGTCTAGCGGTGGCGGACGTCGCGCCGCGCGGCCCAGCGACCGTCGGCGTGCTGGAGCAGCAGCGGCATCCCGAAGGTCGCCGACAGCAGACGCTCGGTGAGCACCTCCTCGACGGGTCCCTCCGCGACCACGGCGCCCTGACGCAGCAGCAGCGCGTGGGTGAAGCCGGGCGGGATCTCCTCGACGTGGTGGGAGACGAGGACCGTCGCCGGGGCGTCGGGGTCGTGGGCCAGCGTCGACAGCGTGGACACGAGGTCCTCGCGGCCGCCGAGGTCGAGGCCCGCGGCGGGCTCGTCGAGCAGGAGCAGCTCGGGGTCGGTCATCAGCGCCCGGGCGACCTGGACCCGCTTGCGCTCGCCCTCGCTCAGGGTGCCGAAGGTGCGCTCGGCGAGGTGGGCCACGCCGACCTCGCGCAGCAGGTCGGCCGCGCGCTCGTGGTCGCGCTCGTCATAGCTCTCGCGCCACCGGCCGACGACGCCGTAGGCCGCTGAGACCACCACGTCGCGCACGAGCTCCTGCCGGGGGACCCGCTCGGCCAGCGCGGCGCTGGTCAGGCCGATCCGCGGCCGGAGCTCGAACACGTCGACGGTGCCGAGCAGCTCGCCGAGCACACCGGCCAGGCCGTCGGTCGGGTAGAGCTGGGCCGCGGCGACCTGGAGCAGCGTGGTCTTGCCGGCGCCGTTGGGGCCGAGCACGACCCAGCGCTCGCCCTCGCGCACCACCCACGTCACCCGGTCGAGGAGGGTGGAGGTCCCACGACGCACCGTGACGTCCGCGAGCTCGAGGACGGCAACCATGGCGTCACCCTAAGGCGTGCCCCGAGACGTAGGTGCAGCGCGCTACGTTCGGGCCGTGCCGACCGACACGACCAGCCCGCTCCCCGTCTCGGGCCGCCTGGCCTGGTGGGCCACAGCCTGGCTGCGCGGTCACGTCGGGCCCGACGACCTGCTCGACGGCGTCCTCGACGGCGACGTCACCCACCTCGTGCTCGGACCCGACACCGGCCTCGTCACCACGCTCGCGTCACTGCGCGCGGCCGGCGCCACGGCGTTCGGAGCGGCCTTCCCGGCCGAGGGTGACCCTGTCGGTCTGGGCGGGCCGAGCGAGCTCAACGCCGCCGCCCTCGAGGCCGGCGAGGCGGTCGTCGCGCTCGGCGCCGACGCGGCGCTCGTGCCCACCCGGGTCGGCCCGACGGTCGAGTGGACGCTGCTGCCGGCCCGGCGCCGACCGCTGCCCGACGTGGGCGAGGCCGACCGTGCGTTGCGCGGGGTGCTGCTCGACTCGGCCGACCGCCTGGCCGCGCTCGACGTCGCCCGCTGGCGCCCCGAGGTCGCCGACCGGCTGATGAACCTGCGTCACCGCCCGGCCGTGGCCGCCCCTCCGGGGATCCCGCCCCGGTGCGTGGACCTGGCGTCGCGAGGACTCCAGGCGCTCGGCATCGCCGAGCTCGCGCTGGAGGACGACGGGGGCGCCCTCACCGTCGTCGAGATGGAGCAGCGGCGCTCGGCGCTCGCGCCCCTGGCCCGGGCCGGCCGACGCGCGCTGGTGGCGGCCTGCTCGCCCGAGGTGTGGCCGCCCGACTGACCGCCCGTCATGCCGCCGTCCACGCCCCCAGCCGGTTGCCGTCGGGGTCGGTGAAGAGGAACCGCCGGCCGCCCGGGAAGTCGTAGGGCGCCTCTGCGGTGCCTCCGGCCCCGTCGACCGCGGCGACGGTCGCGTCGAGGTCGTCGGAGTAGAGGAGCACCAGGACTCCCCCGGCGCCCGACGGCGTGCCGACGCCGAGCCCGCCGACCTCGCCCTCGCCGTCGGACCAGCGGATCCCGGCGTAGTCGGGCCCGTAGTCGTTGAACGACCAGCCGAACGCCGCGGCATAGAACGCCTTGGCCCGCCCGAGGTCGGTGACGGTGATCTCGACGTAGTCGATCGCGTGGTGGACGTGGTGCTGCTGGTCGCTCATGGTGGGTTCCCTCCGGTCGTGGCGATGGTGTCGTGGTGGTCCTGGTGTCGCGTCCATGCTGAGGACGCCACCAGCATGGACGCGACCACCGACAGTCCGGGGCCGACCGATAACCTGCACCGCGATGAGCACGCGGCCAGGCGCACCGGACGGGCGTCCCGACACCCTCCTGGTCACCCTGACCGGCAAGGATCGTCCGGGCGTGACCTCGTCGGTGTTCAGCGCACTGACGTCGGCCGGGGTCGAGGTCATCGACATCGAGCAGATCATCTTGCGGCGCCGGCTGATCCTGGGTGTCCTCGTGACCGCGCCGCGGGACTGGAAGAAGGTCGCCCGGGCCGTCGAGCAGACCGGAGCCGACCTCGGCATGCTCGTCGAGATCGAGCGCGGCACCGGCGACAACCGCGCCCGGGCCGCCGGCCGGGCCCACGTCACGGTGATCGGCAGCCCGCTCAAGGCCGGTCACATGGCTGCCGTCGCGGGCCGGATCGCCGACACCGGCGGCAACATCGACCGCATCGAGCGGATGGCGCGCTACCCGGTCACCGCGATCGACCTGCACGTCTCCGGCGCCGACCCCGACCACCTGCGCACCCTGCTGGCGGCGGAGGCGTCCGCCCAGGGCATCGACATCGCGGTCCAGCCGGCCACGCTGCTGCGCCGCGGCGTGCGCCTGATCGTGATGGACGTCGACAGCACGCTCATCCAGGGCGAGGTCATCGAGATGCTGGCCGCCCACGCCGGCCACGAGGCCGAGGTGGCGGCGGTGACCGAGGCGGCCATGCGCGGCGAGCTCGACTTCGAGGCCTCGCTGCGCGAGCGGGTCAAGCTGCTCTCGGGGCTCGACGCCTCCACCCTCGACCGCGTGTACGACGCCATCGTGGTCACGCCGGGCGCCCGCACCATGGTGCGCACGCTGCGCCGGCTCGGCTACCGGTTCGCGATCGTGAGCGGCGGGTTCAGCCAGATCACCGACCGCCTCGCCGCCGACCTCGGCATCCACTTCGCCCGTGCCAACGAGCTCGAGATCGTTGACGGCAAGATCACCGGCGAGATCGTCGGCGCCGTGGTCGACCGGGCCGGCAAGGCCCAGGCGCTGCGCGAGTTCGCCGACGAGGTCGGCGTACCGATCGCCGCGACGATCGCGATCGGCGACGGCGCCAACGACCTCGACATGCTCAACGCCGCGGGTCTCGGGGTCGCCTACAACGCCCGCAAGATCGTGCAGGAGGCCGCCGACACGACGGTCAACGTGCCCTACCTCGACTCGATCCTCTACCTGCTCGGCATCTCCCGCGAGGAGATCGAGGCGGCCGACGCCGAGGCCGGCATCGTCACGCCCTCTCCGCCGGTCTGACCTCGCTGCGGCCGCGGCTCCTGAGCCGTGGCAGCACGACGCCGAGGAGGACCACGAAGACGATGACCACCACGATCGCGACGACCGGGTCGGGGATGAGCGCGTCGCCGACGACGCCGATCGCGCCGTAGACGGCCGCCCAGAGCAGCGCCGCGCCCACGTCGGCGCTGGCGAAGCGGCGCACGGGGTAGCCGCCGAGGGCGGCCGCCAGCAGGACGGGCACCCGCCCACCGGGCACCAGCCGCGAGAGCAGCAGCGAGCGCACCTCGTCGGCCTCGAGGCGTGCCCGTAGGTGCTGCAGGGTGCCGTCGGGGTCGTCGGCGTGCAGCCAGCCGACGCGTTGGGCCAGGGGCGCCCCGGCAGCGCGCAGGACGGCATAGGTCACCAGGTCGCCGGTCCAGGCCCCGGCTCCCCCGACGAGGAGCACGAGGACGAGCTCCCAGGGGTGGTCGCCCCGGGCCAGGACGGCGGCGGCGCTGACCGCGGCCCCGGTCGGGACGACCGGGATGACGGCACCGAAGGCGACGACGCCGAAGAGCGCGAGCAGGCCGGTGACGCCGAGGTCGCCGCTCACGCGGTGCCGGGGAGGGAGTCGGAGGCGGTGCCGGTCGGGCGGGTGGTGAGCGGGACCCGCTCGCCGAAGGCCGGTGTCAGCGTGACGGCGTCGAGCCCCCGCTCGGCGGCCGCCCGGTGGAAGCGCTGCGGGGGCGTCACGAACAGCTGGTGGTGGTTGGCCGGCTTGAGGCGTCGGAGCGCGAGCGGCCAGTAGGTCCCGTAGTGCACGGCGACGGCCCAGCGGGCGCCGACCGCGGCGACAGCGGCCACGGCCTCCTCGGGGTCGAGGTGCTCGTCGCCCAGGGTCGGGCCCCAGCCGCCGATCGGGACGGCGGCCAGGTCGACCGGGGCGATGTCGGCGAAGTCGGGCCGGACGCCGGTGTCGCCGGGGTACCAGACGCTGGTCTCGCCGTCGGTGAAGCGGAAGCCGATGGCGGGGACGTCGCGGTGGCTGCGGGTGAACGTGTCGCGCCGGCCGTCGTGGGTCGCCGGCAGCACCTCGACGCGCACGCCGGCCACCTCGACGGTGTCGCCGGGCTCGACCTCGACCAGCTCGCGCGAGGAAAGGCCCCTGACCGCGGCGCCGGACCCGCGCGGCACGACGACGGGTACGTCGGCGGCGAACCGGCGCAGCGACGGGAGGTGCAGATGGTCGTGGTGGAGGTGCGAGATGAGCACCACGTCGGCCTGCGAGGCCGCCTCCGGGGGCTCGGGCACGGCGCGTCGCAGGTGGTAGAGACGTCGGGTCATCAGCGGGTCGGTGGCGACCTTGGCCGAGCCCAGCTCGAGGGTCATCGACGAGTGGCCCCACCAGGTGACGGCGCTCAACGCCCCGACCCCACGAGCTCGTCCGACGTGACCGGCTCGGACCGACGCAGCCCGAGCTCGACCAGCCGGCCGACGAGCAGCCGGTGGACGTCGAGGCCGGTGAGCGGGCCGTCGGGGACCGACCAGCCGGCCGGGTGGACGAGCAGCGCCTCGGTCTGCCAGCCGCCGAGCCCGCCGTGGGAGCCCACCAGCTCCTCGAACGCCGCGACCTCGCCCAGGGACGGGTCGTAGCGGCCGAGCACGACGACGTCGCCCACGTGGCGGCGGGTGTCGAGGAGCAGCAGGTCGGCCGCCGCCCCGTCGCCGTAGGGCGCCAGCGGATCGGCGCCCTCGCCGTCGAGCTCGCCCGCGGCACTCAGGACCCGGTGGCCGTGGGCGTTCTCGACGACCACGGCGCCGTCGGCGCGCCGGGTCAGCACGACCCCGACGTGCTCGAGGTCGCGGAGCCCGGGGAGCAGCGTCGGCAAGGCCGCGTCGACGTCCTCGCGGGTCAGGCGACCGGGACGGTCGGGCAGGTAGAGGTGGGCGATGCTGCCCGAGGCGACGACCTGCACGGCCGCCTGGCCGTCCTGGGGGGCGTCGGCCTGACGCGTGCGACGGTCGATGAGGCGGCGTACGGGCTGGGCGGCACCGCTGGCGGTCAGCAGGTTGGCCGGGCCCATCACCTCGGCGGACTCACCGCCGGCGTCGACCTCGCACTCGACGATGTCGCGGACCGCGTCGGCGAGCGATCGCCCCGAGAGCTGGAGGTAGGTGCTGCCCTGGGTCTGACCGTGGTCGGAGACGACGGCGATCTCGTAGTCGCGGCCGACCTCGCCGGCGAGCTCGGCGAAGAACTGCAGCACGCGGTCGAGGCTCTCGAGCGTGCGCATCGTCTCCGGCCGCGTCGGCCCGGCATGGTGGGCGACCTCGTCGTAGTCGACGAAGTCGACGTAGACGACGGGCACGCCGCGCGCCATCTGCTCGGCGACGATGGCGACGCTGAGGTCCTTGAGGACGACGGTCGTGAGGCCGCGCAGGAAGACGAACGACCCGCCGCGGTGCACGCGCGGCAGCACGTCGCGGTAGCGCTGGCGACGGCCCTGGTACCACTCGGCCACGATCTGGCCGGCGAACAGGACGACCGAGCGCACGAAGCCGCTGCGCGACGCGGCGAACTGTGCGGCTCCCGGCTCGCTCCCCGGCAGCCGGGCGTGGCTCATCGTCAGGGCGCGCAACGGCGCGTCGCCCGAGAACAGGTTGGCGACGCTGGCTCCCCCGTCGGCGAGCAGGCCGCGTCCGTCGCTGAGGTCGGCCTCGGCCTCGGCGGCGTCGGCCGGCCGGCTGCACTGGAGCACCCGACCACGCGTCTTGTCGTACCAGCGGAACGCCGGGATCGCGAGCTCCGCCCCGTGCAGGAGCACGGCCTGGCCGGCGGGGGTCGTCGACGGGACCCCGGTGTGCCAGCCGCGCAGGCGGTGACTGCCCGAGCGCAGGGTCCGGGTCAGGAACGGGATCGCGCCGGAGGCGGCCGCCTGGCGCAGCAGCGGCTCGGCGACGCCGTCGAGCTGGACGACGAGCAGGCCCGGTCCGCTGACGTCCGTACGTCGGGCCGTGCGGACGGCCCGGCCCAGCACCTGCCCGAGGTGGACCTCCTCGCTCGACGCGTCGACGGTCCAGTTGAGGACCGCGGCGACGACGGCGACCAGCCAGGCGACGACGACGATCTCGGGGAAGTCGATGGGCTCGATCGACGGCACCAGTGCCAGCGCGACGCCGAGGACCAGGCTCTGGGCGAGGAACCCGGTCAGCAGCAGGCCGAAGACCCCGGTGATGACGGTCAGCCGGGTGAGCAGCGGGCGCAGCAGCGCTCCGACCAGGAGCACGACCACCACGAGCGAGGCGACCGACACGGTGCCGTCCTCGGGCACCTGCTGCCCCGGCACGAGCCAGAGGGTGAGGGCCAGGGCCAGGAACGAGACGAGGAACGACCGCAGCACGCCCCGCAGCCAGGCCACCGACGGCCGGAAGCGGGTGATCTGGCGGGCGGCGAGGGTGCTCCGCCTGCTCACAGATCCGCGTCCACCCACGGTGCGCAGCCTAGTTGGGGCTCGACCGACCCACCCCGGAGGCCTTCGCGGCATGCTGGCGGCATGGAGATCTCACTGCAGGGCAGGACCGCCGCGGTCACCGGGTCGACGCAGGGCATCGGGCTCGCCATCGCGACCGGGCTCGCCCGCGCCGGCGCCCGGGTCGTGGTCAACGGCCGGTCGGAGGAGCGGTGCGCCCGGGCCGCCGAGGCCGTCCGCGAGGCCGGGGCGGACGCCGACGTCCTGGCGGTGGCTGCCGACGTCGCGACCGCCGAGGGCGCTGACGTCCTGGTGGCGGCGGCCCCCGACGTCGACGTCCTGGTCAACAACCTCGGCATCTTCGGCGCCAAGCCGGTCCTCGAGGTCGACGACGACGAGTGGCGCCGCTACTTCGAGGTCAACGTGCTGTCGGCCGTGCGCCTGACCCGTGCCTACCTGCCGCGGATGATCGAGCAGGGCTGGGGCCGGGTGCAGTTCATCTGCAGCGACTCCGCGGTGGTGATCCCCGAGGAGATGGTCCACTACGGGATGACCAAGACCGCGCTGCTGGCGGTCTCGCGCGGCTACGCCAAGGCGGCGGCCGGCACCGGCGTCACGGTCAACGCCGTCATCGCCGGACCGACCCACACCGAGGGCGTCGAGGACTTCCTCGCCGAGCTGGTCGGTGACGAGCTGCCGTTCGACGAGGCGCAGCGCGAGTTCATGCGCAAGCACCGCCCGCAGTCACTGATCCAGCGGCTCATCGAGCCCGATGAGATCGCCCACCTGTGCACCTACCTGGCCTCCGACCTGGCGTCGGCGACGACGGGCGGGGCGCTCCGCGTCGACGGCGGGTACGTCGACGCGATCCTGCCCTGAGTCGCGGCGGGTCCGCCCGCGTACGGACGGTCGGTCGCCGAAGCGTCAGCCGGAGCGTCAGCCAGCCCGGCCGACGTGGTAGGCGGCCAGGCTCGCGGTGCCCTGGCCCAGGTCGGCCCACGGGCCCGCGAAGGTGAGGACCGCGGCCGCGGTCGTCGGGAAGGTGCCGATGGTCATCTCGGCGGTGGCGTCGTCGTCGCCCTCACCGTCGTCGAGCAGCTGGGCCAGCGACGCCATCGTCGGGTTGTGCCCGACCACGACGGCGGTCGTGACGTCGTCGGGCAGCAGGCGGACCAGGTCGAGCGCGGTGTCGACGTCGGCGGCGTAGAGCCCCTCGTCGAGCTCGGGCGCCAGGTCCCAGCCGGCGCCGTCGCTCAGGTGCTGCCAGGTCTCGCGGGTGCGGAGGGCCGCCGACACGAGGGCCCTGTCCGGGACGATCTCGTGGTCGCGGAGCCAGGAGCCGGCGTCCACCGCGTCGTCGTGCCCGCGGGCCGAGAGGGGGCGCTCGAAGTCGGTCGCCGCCGCCGGCTCCGCCTTCGCGTGACGCATGACGACCAGGGTCCGGAGGGGCTCAGCCATGGCGCAGACCCTAGTCGCCGATCCGGGCGCGCAGTGACCCGACGAAGACGTCGGCGTCGACGAGGCCCGTCTCGTCCCACAACGTGATGACGACGCCGCCCTGGACCTGGGCGATCTGCACGTAGGGGTCGCTGGGCTGGCGGGGGTGGAGCAGCAGCACTGCGTTGGTCGGGTCGCCGGCGGCCCAGAAGGACGCCGGCAACCGAGCCGGGAGGATCGAGATCCCGAGGTCGAAGCTGCTGCGGCCAGGTGCCACGGGAGGGCCGGTCAGCGGGTGGCGGACCCGACCCCGGACGTAGCCGACCAGGTTGGCCACCACGGCCCAGAGCGGCGCCCGGGAGTCGAGGACGCCCTTGAGCTCGGCACCGAGCGCGGAGGGGTTCGTGTCGATGGTGCGCAGGGTGCCCACCGGGTAGGGCGTGGCGAAGGGTCCCAGGACCTGCCGGCCCGGCGGGGCGTAGCGCCGGGCGTCGATGTTCATCCGGACCCGCAGGTCGAGACCGGGCTCCACGGCCTCGGCGACCGCCTCGAGCACGAGACCGGTGAGCCGCATGTGCAGGGTCTGGCGTGGGCGTCCGGTGGCCTCGTCGGAGGGCTGCAGGGCGCCCAGGAGCCGTTGGCGCTGCCCGGCGTCGATCCAGACGGTGTGCAGGCCGTCGACGCGTCGCTGGTCGTCGATGAGCAGCGGCGGGTCGGCCTGCGGTGCGACGGTCGTTCCACGCTCCGCAGCGCGCCGGGTCGCCCGCACCTCGCTCTGCGCCGCCCCTCGGAGCAGCCCGCTGTGACGCAGCGAGGCGGCCACCGGGAACGCCAGCCGTGGAGGTTGCTCGCCCCGCGGCGTCGCCGTGGCGTGCTGCACGATGCGCTCGACCTGGTCCCAGCCGGACGCGCCGTCGAACAGGTCGTGCGGGAGCATGACGGCCACCGTGTCGCCCGCGACGTGGATGGCGATCGGGAGGCCGACGTAGCCGCGGCGCTGCGCCGTCAGGGCGAGCTCGGCCGGGCCCATCGGCCCGGGGTGGATGACGACGCACCCGCGGGCGAGCGACACGGCACCGACGCGGCGGTGCCCCCAGCGTCGGCGGCGGGCCGGTCGGCGCCACAGCGGCTTGCCTGCGGGCTCGGCGACGTGCGCGGCCAGCGCGTCCGGCAGGGCCGCGATCGCGTCAGGCGACACGGGGTGGAACACCCCGACCATGTCGAGGCCGTCGTACAGCATTTCACGTAGGGACACGGTGCTCACGTTCGAGGAGGTGGAGGAGGGACTCGCTCGGCCGGCCCTGTCCCGTTGGCTGGACGATCGGAGCGCATCCTAGCCAGTCGCCGACGCGTCCCGGGCCGCCGTCGCGGGCGCCGGACAGCCACGCCCGGCCGGTCGTCCGCCGCGGCGGTCACTAGGGTGGTCGCCATGCCTTCCGGTCCACTCATGATCATCGGCGGCGCGGAGGACAAGCTGCGCCGTCGGACGATCCTCAAGGAGTTCGTCACCGCCTCCGGCGGTCCCGAGGCCCGGATCGCGGTGGTGCCGACGGCCTCCTCCCTCGGTCCGGAGGTCGTCGAGGTCTATGACGCCCTCTTCCGCCGCGAGGGCGCGGCCGAGGTCGTCGCCATCCGCCCGGAGTCCCGCGAGGACGCCCACGACCCCGACCTGGTCAAGAAGCTGGACGACGTGACCGGGATCTTCATGACCGGTGGCAACCAGCTCAAGCTCTCGGCGATCGTCTGCGGCACCCCGCTGGGCGACGAGATCGTCGCCGCCCGCGAGCGCGGCGTGGTCATCGCCGGAACGTCGGCGGGCGCGAGCATCCAGTCGAGCCACATGGTCGCGTTCGGCGGCCCGGGGGCGACGCCCAAGCAGCGGATGACCCAGGTCGCGGCCGGCCTGGGGCTGCTCGAGTCGTCGGTGATCGACCAGCACTTCGACCAGCGCAACCGCTACGGTCGCCTGCTGATGATCGTCGCCCAGTCGCCCCAGCTGCTCGGCATCGGCGTCGACGAGGACACCGCGGCCGTCGTCGAGGCGTTCCCGGCCGGGACCGACGACCAGCCCGACCACGAGGTCCTCCGGGTCCTGGGCCGGGGTGCGGTCACGATCATGGACCCGGCCCGGATCACGACCAACGCCTTCGAGGCCCGGCGGTCCTCGCCGATCCTGGCCAGCGGGGTGGTCCTGCACGTGCTCCCCGCCGGGTCCGCCTTCGACCTCACGACCCGCACCCTGGTCCCCCCGGCTGCGACGGTCGACCCGACCGAGGCCGCCGAGATGGCCGAGGCCGGCCAGGACCTGCGCCGACTCGCCCGCGACATCGCCGCCGCGGACGCCGACCCCAGCACCCTCAAGCGCCGGCTGGCCCGCAGCAGGGGCCCCCGCGACAAGAAGGACGGAGCAACGACATGAGCGAGCGCCCCACCCCCGACCTGTCGATCGTCGAGACCCGCGTCTACCGCGGCGCCAACGTGTGGTCCTACGACAAGGCGATCCACCTCGTCGTCGACCTCGGCTCGCTCGAGGACTACCCCACCAACACCATCCCGGGCTTCACCGACAACCTCCTCACGATGCTGCCCGGCCTGCGCGAGCACTCCTGCTCGCGTGGCAAGCGCGGCGGCTTCGTCGAGCGGCTCAACGAGGGCACCTGGCTCGGCCACGTCGCCGAGCACACCGCGCTCGCCCTCCAGCAGGTCGTCGGCCACGACATCCGCCGCGGCAAGACCCGCGGGGTCAAGGGCCGGAAGGGGCTCTACAACGTCATCTTCGGCTACGCCGACGAGAAGGTCGGGCTCGCCGCCGCCCGCCTGGCGATCCGGCTGGTCAACCACCTCGTCGAGGCCGACCCCGAGTTCGACTGGGACGCGGCGCTCGAGGAGTTCATCAAGCGGGCCCAGCGCTCGGCGTTCGGCCCCTCGACGCAGGCGATCCTCGACGAGGCCGTCTCGCGCGACATCCCGTGGATCCGGCTCAACGAGTACTCCCTGGTCCAGCTCGGCCAGGGCGTCCACGCCAAGCGCATCCGCGCCACGATGACCTCGGCCACCAGCGCCATCGCCGTCGACATCGCCTCCGACAAGGACCTCACCACCTCGCTGCTCGGCGCGGCCGGCCTGCCGGTGCCCAAGCAGGAGGTCATGCGCACCGTCGAGCAGGCGATCCGCGCGGCCGAGCGGATCGGCTACCCCGTCGTGCTCAAGCCGCTCGACGGCAACCACGGCCGCGGAGTGATCCTCGACAACGAGAACGAGGACGACGTCCGCGCGGCCTTCGAGATCGCGCAGTCGGAGTCCAAGCGCGGGCTGATCCTGGTCGAGTCGCAGATCGTCGGCAAGGACTACCGCTGCCTGATCATCGACGGCCGCGTCGCCGCGATCGCCGAGCGTGTCCCGGCCTCGGTCACCGGTGACGGCAGCGCGACCGTCGAGCAGCTCGTCGACACCGCCAACGCCGACCCGCGCCGCGGTGTGGGCCACGAGAAGGTGCTGACCCGGATCAAGGTCGACGACGCCGCCGTGCTGCTGGTGCGCGAGCAGGGCTTCGAGATGACCGACGTGCCGCCCGAGGGCATCCACATCAAGCTCGCTCTGACCGGCAACATGTCGACCGGTGGAATCTCGATCGACCGCACCTTCGAGGCCCACCCGGAGAACGTCGAGATCGCCGAGGAAGCAGCCCGGATGGTCGGCCTCGACATCGCCGGCATCGACTTCATCTGCCCCGACATCACCGAGCCCGTGCGCGAGACCGGCGGCGCGATCTGCGAGGTCAACGCGGCACCCGGCTTCCGGATGCACACGCACCCGACCATCGGCGAGCCGCAGTTCATCGCCAAGCCGGTCGTCGACATGCTCGTCCCGCCCGGTGCCAGGAGCCGGATCCCGATCGGGGCGGTGAGCGGCACCTACGGCAAGACGACCACGTCGCGGATGATCAGCCACGTCTTCAAGGGCATGGGCCGCAAGGTCG
>NZ_JAURVJ010000146.1 GCF_030655615.1 Nocardioides sp. | reverse complement strand
GCGCGGAGCCGGGCGGCCGCCTGGGACGACGGGTCGAGCTCGGCGGCCGCGACGCGGCGCCGCTCGGCGACGTCGGCGGCCTGGCTGGTCACCGCCGAGACGACGTCGCCGACGAAGTCGAGGCCGTGCCGGTAGGGCACCCAGGCCGGCGGCAGCAGCCGTCGTACGCGATCGGTGTCGGGCGGGGCACCGGAGCGCTGCTGCCGCTCCCGGCGCTCGCGACGACCGGCCAGCAGCGCGCCGGGGCGGAACACCACGGTGACGAGCGCGGCGAGGTCGTCGAGCGCCTCCCCGGGCGAGCGCACCAGCAGGAAGCCGACCATCCGCACGAGCGTGCCGAACGTCAGCCGGAGCACCCGCCACGGCAGGGACGCGGCGCGGCCGTTGACGAGCAGCGTGTAGAGGGCCGCGCGGCGCTCCTGGTAGTGGGTGTGCCGGCCGGTGAGCGGCGTGCGCCGCGTGCCGCGGTGGGCCGCCTCGGCGTGGAAGACGACCGCGCCCGGCACGACCAGCGTGGTGTGCCCGGCCGCGGCGGCGCGCCAGCCCAGGTCGACGTCGTTGCCGAACATCGGCAGCCGGGCGTCGAAGCCGCCCAGCTCCTCGAGCACCCGTCGCCGGACCAGCAGGCCGGCCGAGCTGACCGCGAGGACCTCGCGCTCCTCGTCGTGCTGGCCCTGGTCGTACTCGCCGAGCTCCAACCCGGTCTCCCGACGCCCGGTGCCGGAGATCGTGACGCCGAGCTCGACGAGGCGGCGCAGCGACGGCCACTCCCGGAGCTTGGGACCCAGCAGGTCGACGTCGGGTCGTCGCGCCGCGGCGTCGAGCAGGGTGTCGAGCGCGCCGGGCGCGGGCCGCGCGTCGTCGTGCAGCAGCCACACCCACTCGGCGTCCGGCACGGTGGCCGCGATCCGTTCGAGGCCGAGGGCCACGGCCGCGGGGTACGCCGTCGCCGACGTCGCCTCGACCACGTCGTAGGTCTCGGGCAGCAGGTCGCGGGTGCCGTCCTTGCTGCCGGTGTCGACGGTCACGACCGCGGTGAGCGCCGGCCCCTGCTCGGCGATCCCCTCCACCACGCCCGGCAGCCACCGCGCGCCGTCGTGGGTGACGAGCAGCGCGACGACAGCGCTCGACTCACCGGGGGCAGACACGGTCGAGGACACTATCGGGGCGGTCTGCGGGTGGCCGATTCGTGACGGGTCGGGTGGGGGTGGGGTTGGGGTCGGTACGTCGTGGCACGGTCCTTGCCGGCCCGGGGTCTTTCGGGGTCGGGCTGTCCGCGCGCTTAGCATCCCGGGCCTCACCCGTCACTCAGCTAACACCTGGACGCTGAAGTTCTTACTTGGCCGACAATGCGTTATCGGCCAAGTGACAACTTCAGCGGCCCAGTGGTGCCGACGGGATGCTTGTGGCTGGAGGGTCGGGTGGCCGCGCCAGCGGCGGCGGGCCGAGCTTGCGAGGCTCCGCCGTTGAGCGCGCCGTTGCAGACCGCGAGCGGCTCGGGGTCAAGGCCGCCGCAGGCGCCGCGAAGCGGGCGAAGCGCCTTGACGCCGAGACGCGGTCTGCTACGCGCGCGTCCACTCGACCCGGACCACCCAAGACCTCACTAGGGAGAGACGTGGCTTCGAGGCTCGCTGCGCTGGCACCTCAGCCGACGTACCCCCCAAAACCACGAGGACCCCGACCAACGCTGGTCGGGGTTCTCTCGTGCCGGGGTCGTCTCAGACGACCTTCTTCTTCAGCTTGCGGCGCTCCCGCTCGGAGAGACCGCCCCAGATGCCGAAGCGCTCGTCGTTCATCAGCGCCGACTCGAGGCACTCGTCGCGCACCTCGCACGTGAGGCACACCTTCTTGGCCTCACGCGTCGATCCGCCCTTCTCGGGGAAGAACGCCTCGGGGTCGGTCTGAGCGCACAGAGCGCGCTCCTGCCAGCCTGCTTCTTCTTCGTCTCCTGGGGATTCCAGGAGGAACAGCTCCCTCATGATGTGACCTCTCGACCCGTCATCGTCCCCCGAACAACATTGTGAGAATTACATGCCTGTCATACCCGGAAGTCAAGCGGAACTCTGATATAGCCCGCAGATCGGTCCCCCGGTCCGTACCGGTCGGGGCGACCCGGCAGAGTAGGGCCCATGTCAGGGCAGGCCATCCCCGTTCCCAGCACCGTTCCCAGCACGCTTCCCAACAACCCGCCGAGCACCGGTCCCATCTCCCGGATCACGGTGCTGTCCGGGGGCATGGGCGGTGCCCGGTTCCTCCAGGGGCTCCAGCACGGGATCGCCGCCGGCACGCTCCCCGGGGTCGCGCCCGACGCCGAGATCACCGTCGTCGCCAACACCGCCGACGACCTGTGGATGCACGGCCTCAAGATCTGCCCCGACCTCGACACGGTGATGTACACCCTCGGCGACGGCATCGACCTCGACCGCGGCTGGGGTCGGCGCGACGAGACGTGGAGCGTCAAGGACGAGCTGGCGGCCTACGGCGTGGAGCCGACCTGGTTCGGGCTGGGCGACCGCGACATCGCGACCCACGTCGTGCGCACGCAGATGCTCGACGCCGGCTACCCGCTGTCGGCGGTGACGACCGCGCTGTGCAACCGCTGGCTGACCCCGCGCTACGGGCAGGGCGTCCGGCTGCTGCCGATGACCGACGACCGGGTCGAGACCCACGTCGCGGTCGCCGACGGTTCGACGCCGAGCGGACGCCGTGTCGTGCACTTCCAGGAGTACTGGGTGCGGCTGCGCGCCGAGGTGCCGGCCGAGGCCGTGATCGTGGTCGGGCTCGAGACCTGCTCGCCCGCGCCCGGCGTCATCGACGCGATCACCGACGCCGACCTCGTGGTGCTGCCGCCGTCCAACCCGGTCGTCTCCGTCGGCACGATCCTCGGTGTGCCCCGGGTCCGCGAGGCCCTGCGGGCGACCCGTGCACCGGTGGTCGGGCTCTCCCCCATCGTCGGTGGCACCCACGTCCGCGGGATGGCCCACCAGATGCTGACGTCGATCGGTGTCGAGGTGAGCGCGGGCGCGGTCGGGCTCCACTACGGGGCGCGCACCGGCGACCCCGAGGACGGTGGGGTGCTCGACGGCTGGCTGGTCGACGAGCGCGACGCCGACCAGGTCGAGCAGGTCCGCGAGGCCGGGCTGGCGTGCGCCGCCGTACCGCTGATGATGACCGACCTCGAGGCCACCGCCGCGATGGCCGCGGCGGCGATCGCGCTCGTGACCGGTGCCGGCGTGGACGGACCCGCGTGACCGTCCCGGCCATCGTGACGGCCACCGCGCCGGACGGAGTACCCGAGGTCCGCGCGGGCGACGACCTGGTCGCCCTGCTGCTCCCCCTCGTCGACCTCGTCGACGGCGACGTCGTGGTGGTGACGAGCAAGGTCGTCAGCAAGACCGAGGGCCGCGTGGTGGCCGGACCCCGCGAGGACCACCTCGCCGCCGAGACCGCGCGCGTGGTCGCCCGCCGCGGCCCGACCACGATCGTGCGCACCCGCCACGGCCTGACCCTGGCCGCCGCGGGCATCGACGGCTCCAACGTCGCGCTCGGCTCCTCGGTGCTCCTCCCCCTCGACCCCGACGCCTCCGCCCGCCGGCTGCGCGAGTCGCTCCTCGAGCGGACCGGCCGCAACGTCGGCGTCGTCGTCACCGACACCGCCGGCCGCGCCTGGCGCGAGGGCCAGACCGACATCGCCGTCGGCGCCGCCGGCCTCGTCGTGGCCGAGGACTTCGCCGGCCGCCTCGACGCCCACGGCAACGAGCTCGCCGTCACCGCCCCCGCCGTCGCCGACGAGATCGCCGGTCTGGCCGAGCTCGCGCAGGGCAAGCTCGGCGGCCGGCCGTTCGCGGTCGTACGGGGCCGCGCCGACCTGGTGCTGGCACCGGGCGAGCACGGACCCGGGGCCGTCGCGCTGGTGCGCGCCGAGGGCGCCGACCTCTTCGGCTACGGCGCCCGCGAGGCCGTCACGCGCGCCGTCGGGGCCGCGGCGGCCGACGTGCTCCCGTTCGGTGCGGCGGTCGACGCGAGCGAGCTGGTCGACGTCGTCGTACACGTCCTCGACGTCGCACTCACCGTGCTCGACGACGGCACCGTGTCCGCCCCCGCCGACGCCGGCGCACTCGTGGGTGTGCTCGCGTTCGCGCACGGGTGGCTCCCGGTGCCCACCCCCGCGGGGGACGACAGCGCCGATCTGCGTTTTGCCAGGTCCACTCCGTAGACTCGCGGCGTTCCCGAGCCAGAAGAGGTAAGCCGAGCGTGGCCAAGCCGTCCAAGACCGCCAAGACCGAGCGCCAGCGGCTCATCGACGAGACGCTGAAGAAGCAGAAGTCCGCCGAGAAGCGTCGCGGCAACGTCATCATCGCCGGGGCCATCGTCATCGCCCTGGCCATCATCGGCGTCGCCGCCGGCCCCGTCGTGTGGGGCAACTTCAAGGAGTCGGCCTACGCCGACACCCCGGTCGACGAGATCGGCGCCGCGGCGTCGGTGTGCCAGAAGCCGATCGAGAAGGAAGGTAAGGACGTGGGCACCCACGTCGAGCAGCCCGAGGAGGTCACCTACGACACGGCGCCTCCCGCCTTCGGCGCCCACTGGAACGTCGCGGGCGTCGCGCCGGCGTCGTTCAAGGAGAAGTTCTACGACGCCGACGACCGGCCCGCCCTCGAGGCGCTCGTCCACAACCTCGAGCACGGCTACACGATCATGTGGTACGACGAGACGATCGCCGACGACGTCGACGAGCTCGCCCAGGTCAAGGCCATCGCCCGCAAGTTCAAGGAGTCGGGCGACAACATGAACTTCCGCAACAAGTTCATCGCCGCCCCCTGGACCAGCGACGACGAGGACGGCGCCAAGTTCCCCCAGGGCCAGCACGTCGCCTTCACGCACTGGAAGGGCGACACCACCACGTCGACCGGCGTGTGGCAGTACTGCAGCGACGTCTCCGGCGACGCGCTCGTGTCGTTCCTCGACACCTACCCCTACACCGACGCCCCGGAAGCCACCATCCAGTAGGGCGGCGGATTCCTACGACGAGCCCCGGGACCACGTGTGGTCCCGGGGCTCGTTCGTGTGTCAGGTCAGGTCGGTGCGGCCCGACTCCTTGAGCGCGGCGACGATGGCCTTGACGTCCTGCGCCCGCGCGCGGGTGGTGACGAGCAGCGCGTCGGGGGTGTCGACGACCACGACGTCGTCGAGTCCGACGACGGCGACGACCTTGCCGCCGCCGGGGACCACCAGGCCGGTGGCCGCGATCGCCCGCACCAGGGCGTCGTCGCCGAGCACCGTGACCGAGGAGGGGTCGGGGGCCTCGAGCAGCGTCGCGAGCGAGTCGAAGTCGCCGATGTCGTCCCACCCGAACGACGCCGGTACGACGGCCACGCGGCCGGCAGCGGCGGCGGGCTCGGCGACGGCGTGGTCGAGCGCGATCTTGGGGAGCCCGGCCCACGCGTCCTCGAGGGTGTCGGGGTCGGCGGCGATCGCGCGCAGGGCGGCGGCGAAGTCAGGGTCGCCCTCGGCGAGCAGGTCGAGCAGCACCGTCGGCCGCACCACGAACATGCCGGCGTTCCAGCGGTAGCGGCCCGTGGCGAGGTAGCGCTCGGCCACGTCGACCGACGGCTTCTCGACGAACTCGACGACCGCGTGCGCCCCGGCGTGGCCCTCGAGGTCGTCGCCGAGGTGGATGTAGCCGAACGCCGCCGACGGGAAGGTCGGGTCGATGCCGATCGTCACCAGCCACCCGTCGCGGGCGGCCGCGGTGGCGACGCGGACGGCGTCGCCGAACCCGGCCGGGTCGGCGATGACGTGGTCGGCGGCGAAGGAGCCCATCACCGCGTCGGGGTCGCGGCGCTCGAGCATCGCGGCGGCCAGGCCGATCGCGGCCATCGAGTCGCGCGCCGACGGCTCGGCGACGATGGCGGCCCCGTCGACGTCGGGGAGCTGCTCGGCGACCGCGTCACGGTGGGCTCGTCCCGTGACGACGAGGAAGCGGTCCTGCACCAGCGGCGCGAGCCGGTCGTGGGTGCCCTGCAGCAGCGAGCGCCCGGTGCCGGTGAGGTCGCGCAGGAACTTGGGCGACGACGACCGCGACAGCGGCCAGAGCCGGGTGCCCGCGCCGCCGGCCGGCACCACCGCCCACAGGCCGTCGATCGGGCCGGCGGGACGGTCGGGAGCAGGAGGTGTCGAGGCAGTCACGTGCGGAGCGTAGTGACTGCCTCCCCCGGTCCGAGGGCGGTTCGGGAGACTGGGGACGTGACCACCTTCACCGTCGTCCTGACCGACCTCCTGCGCGCCGACGCGGGGCGGCCGTTGGTCACCTTCTACGACGACCACACGGGCGAGCGGGTCGAGCTGTCGGTGACGACCTACGCCAACTGGGTGGCCAAGGCCGCCTCGCTCCTGGTCGACGAGCTCGACCTCGAGAAGGGCCAGACGTTGCGGGTCGACCTGCCGCCGCACTGGCTCGGGACGGTGTTCCTCGGCGCCGCGTGGACCGCCGGTCTGGTCGTGACCGAGTCCGACGTGCCCGACGCGGTGGTGTGCGGCCCCGACACCGTGGACCACTGGGCCGCGCGGTCCGACGACGTGGTCGTGCTGGCGTGCGCGCTGCTGCCGATGGGGGTGCGCTTCGCGGACGGCGTACCCCCGGGCGTGCACGACGTCGGTCTCGAGATCTGGTCGCAGCCCGACGCGTTCACGGCCTGGGACCCGCCGACCGCGGACGACGTGGCCCACGACCTCGGCGGGGCGCCCGTCACCCAGGGCGACCTGTGGTCGGCAGCCGCCGCCGGCACTCTCGTGTCCGACGGCGGCCGCCTCCTGTCGGAGGCGAACCCGGCTTCCCCACCGGGGATCGCCTCCTTCACCGAGCCGCTGCTGTGCCGCGGCTCTCTCGTCCTGGTCGCCCGGGCCGCGCGGGAGCGTCTCGAGGCGACCTTCGTCGCCGAGCGCGCTACCGCCCGCTTCCCTGCCTGAGCAACCAGACGTCCGTGTGTCTCCCCTCGCCCTCCTCGGTCAGCCGAACAGGTTGAAGGAGCCGTAGCCCGACCCGACGACCACCGGCTTGCCGAACCCGGTCGTCGTGCCCGGGATCAGGACCAGCTGGCCGGTCGAGCGCTTGCGGGCGAGCAGGTCGGGGTGGCCGGTCAGGTCCATGTCGCTGACGCCGATGAAGGCGTCGTAGGGCGTCGCGTCGAAGCTCAGCGCGCGTGCCCCGGTCAGCCCGCCCGGACCGTTGCCCGGGTAGAGCGTCAGCTTGGAGCCGTTGCGGGCGATCACGTCCGGAGCGCCGTCGCCGTCCCAGAGGCCGACCGGGATCTGCTGGGTCCCGGGCACCGCGCTGTAGGCGACGTAGCTCGCGGCGAGACCCTTGGCGCCGCGTCCGGGATAGATCCGCATGGCGCCGCCGGACGGCTGCCCCATCAGGTCGGGCCAGCCGTCGCCTGTCATGTCGCCGACCGCGGCCAGCAGGCCGACCTTGCCGAAGCCCGTGGCCAGCTCGATGGCCTCGCCGAACTTCCCGTTGCCCAGGCCCGGCCTGAGGTAGAGCGTCCCGGTCGACGTACGCCGGGAGATCAGGTCGGTCTTGCCGTCGCGGTTCCAGTCACCGGCGTTGAGGATGCGGTTCTGCGTGGACAGGTCGATCCCGGTCGCGATCGGGGTGCCCCGCACGTAGCCGGTCGCGGTCTTGCGCAGCGGGATCACGAAGCCCTGGCCGTCGGACGTGCGCCTGACGATCAGGTCGGGCTGGGCGACCCCGGCGACGTTGGACTCCAGCTGGCGGCCGGCGAAGCCCTTCTGGGCCTGCGCGGCGAGGGTCCGGATCTGCGGGATCTTGGCGTAGAGGTACTTGCCCGGGCACGCGGTCGACGCCGCGTCGCGGTGACCGTTGACCGCCTTGAAGTACTTCGACGTGACGTACTGCTTCGTCGAGGAGGCGTCGACGCCGTGCAGCGACAGCTTCCAGGCAAAGAGCGCGCCGTAGGCCTGGATCATCGCGCTGCTCGGCTGCGTCTCCTCGAAGTTGCCGATCGCCGACATCGCGAACGAGTCGTCGTTGTAGCCGAGGGTGTGCGCACCGACCACGGGGCGGTCGACGCCGCCGTAGCGGCCCTCCCAGATCCGGCCGAACCGGTCGACGAGGTAGTTGTAGCCGACGTCGGACCAGCCGCGGGACTTGGTGTGGTAGGCGTAGATGCCACGCAGGATCGCGGGCACGTCGTCGGCCTTGTAGTTGTTGGCGTTGACCGTGTGGTGCACGAAGCCGGCGTGCACCTCGAAGTAGTGCAGTGAGCTCTTGTCGCGCATCCGCTCGTCGGCGCCCCACTGCTTGCGCGAGTAGATCGTCGGCTTGGGGGTGTACGTCGCCGCGGCCAGCTGGACGTCACCGGCAGAGGTGCTCTGGGCGGCCGGGGCCGAGGGGGCCGACGGGGCGGCGACGGCGGGCACCGCGTCCTTGCTGGACGGCAGCGTGGCGGTGTCGATCGCGGGCAGCTGCTTGGCCGAGGTGGCGGCCACGCCGGGGTCGATGACGGCGAGCTTCATGTCGGCGGGCGCCGAGCGGCGCTTGCTGACGACCTTGACCTGCACCTCGTCGACGTCGCCGACGAGCAGCTCGTCGGTGCCGGGACGGGCGCGGCGGCCCTCCTCGCTGTCGGGGTCCGGGCCGTGGTCGTCGTGGTAGTCCATCCTGGTCCAGCCGGACCAGCGGCCGCCGTCCTTGAGGCGGACCTTGATCTTGATCTGGTCGTCGGGCACCACGTCGCCGTGCTGCCAGGTGAGGCCGACGGCGCCGTACCCGGTGACGCGCTGGGGCGTGCTGACGAGGCGCTGGCCACCGTTGGCGACGACCTTGGCGCGGGCCGTGGCCAGGGCGCCGGGGGCGATCCGGGCGCCGGCCGGCGGGGTCAGGCTGACCTCGCGCACGGTGGGGTCGACGACTGCGGTCGGCACCAGCGAGGGCACCGTCTGCGCCGCGGCGTACGCCGCCATCGAGGCGGGCGGCAGCGTGCCCGCCGCACCAGCACCGACCGGCGCGTCACCGCGCTCGGGGGCCGGACCGAAGTCGATCGAGACGATCCGTGCGGCCGGCGTCAGCGCGGCCAGGATCACCCCGAGCACCAGCAGCTGCTGGCAGGTCGTCACGAAGCGCGGGCGTACGTCGCGGGTCCGCGGCGGCCCGGGGGGACCGTCGGAGGGCGCGTCGGAAGGGGGGAAGAAAGGCATTCGAAGTCAGCTCCAGTGCGAGGGGAAGAGTCACACGAGACGCAACTTTCACATCAGCAACACGGCCTGGGAAGAGGAACTGAGTAACTACAAACCTGTAATTTCCAGCCGACACGCCGACTGCTGTGGAGAAATCTGTGGATCACGCTGACCCGTCCTCGATCTACGACGGGTCAGCGAAAATTGCGTCGACCCGTCGTAGATCTACGACGGGTCGACGTGGTGGTGCTGCGGGCGCTAGATATCGGCGCCGATCTCGCCCTCGGACTCCTCGCGGTCCATCGGGTTCTCGACGTCGTCGTCGTAGCCGAGGAACTTGATGCCCTTCCAGGGCTTGCCGTCGAAGACGAGCTGGCCGTCGCGGAGGACGAGGACCCGGGTGCACATGCGCTTCACCGAGCCGGCGGAGTGGGAGACGTAGAAGAGGGTGCGGCCGCTGTCGCGGATCTCCTCCATGCGCGTGATGCACTTGGCGCGGAAGGGCTTGTCCCCCACCGCGAGCACCTCGTCGGCCAGGAAGATGTCGGAGTCGACGTGGATCGCGATGGCGAAGCCGAGGCGCGCGCTCTGGCCCGAGGAGTAGTGGCCGACCTGGGAGTCGAGCTGCTGCTCGATGCCGGCGAAGTCGACGATGGCGTCGAACTTGCGCTTGGTCTCCTTCTCGGTCATCCCGAGGATCGCGGCGTTGAGGATCAGGTTGTCACGACCGCTGAGCTGCGGGTGGAAGCCGGCTCCGGTCGCGATCAGGCCCGCGATCCGCCCGCGGGTCAGGATCGACCCGGAGTCGGGGCGCATGACGCCGTTGATCATCTTGAGCAGGGTGCTCTTGCCCGAGCCGTTGAGGCCCATCAGGCCGATCGACTCGCCCTGCTCGACGGTGAACGACACGTCGTCGACCGCGTTGAACTCCTCGATCGTCTTGTGCCCGCGCGCCTTGGCGACGGTGATCTGCTTGAGCGTGCGCTGGTAGCGCCGCGTGAACGACTTGGTGGCGTGCTCCACCCGGATCGAGTCGACCATGCCTCAAAGCCTCTCGGGGATCTTGTTCTCGAGCCGGCTGAAGACCAGCTGGCCGATGGCGAGGACGACCAGGCTGACGCCGATCATCGCGACGCCGTAGAGCAGCAGGTGGTCGGGCATGACCGGCTGGTTCTTCTCGTCCGCGCCGACGGTGCCGACCCAGAACGCGCGCTGGAAGAGCAGGACGGCGTCGGCGATCGGGTTCCACAGGTAGTAGCGCTCGAAGGAGCCGAAGCGCTGGGCGACCATCTCGTAGCTGTAGATCATCGGGACGCCGAAGCGGATCAGGTTGCTGATGATGTTGACGGCGCTGCCGACGTCGCGGAAGAACACGTTGGCGGCGCTGAACAGCAGGGCCAGGCCGGTGCCGAGGATCATGATGATGGCGATGCCGATGACCATCGCGGCCATGCCGTAGGCGTCGGGGAGCCAGCCGTAGCAGGCCGAGGCGACGACGAGGATGATCACCTGCGGTCCGACGTGGTAGAGCGACGTCAGCATCGTGGCCACGGGGAACATCTCGCGCGGCATCGCCATCTTCTGCACGATCTGCCGGTTGCGGACGATCGAGCGGGTGCCGGCGCCCATCGTCTCGGTGAAGAAGTGGACGATGACGATCGCCGAGAAGATGTGGATGGCGAAGTTGGGGATGCTCGCGTGGAGGTTGAAGATCACCCCCATCACGAAGAAGTAGATGCAGAACTGCGAGAGCGGGTTGATGTAGGACCACATCAGGCCCAGGATCGAGCCCTGGTAGCGCGCACTGATCTCGCGGCGCACCAGCAGCCGCAGCAGGTAGCGGCGCTGCAGGACGGCCTTGAGCCCGGTCGCGTCCGAGGGCGCCACCATCGGGACCAGGCCGGCCTCGTCGGTCTTGACGCCTTCGCGCGGGTCGGCGGCGAGGTCGGTCATCGCTCCTCCTCGGACTCGGTCCAGGGCCGGAAGGTCTCTTCCCAGGCCTCGGGTGAGGTGATCTCGGCGAGAGCGCCCTGGTACTCCTCCACGAGCCGCGGCCACTCCCGCCGCAGCCGCTCGTGGATCTCCACGGTCCGGCGTACGAGGTCGCGGAACTTGGCCGGGTCGCGCTGGTAGAACGCCGCCGAGGTGCCGTCGTTCATGGAGACGATCGCGGAGTCGAGACGTCCGAGGCGGTACCACTTCGCGTCGTTGGCGCGGACCTCGGCCTCGGGGTGCTGGCGCGACAGCGGGCGCGCCGGCTTGAGCTGGCGCAGCGGCTGCAGGGCGGCCGCGATCGTCATCTGGCGACCGGTGGGCACCTCGGTGCCGTCGCGCCCCTTCTTGGGCGGCTTGGTACGCCGGACGGGCGGGAACGCGTCGGGGTCGGCCTGGAGCTGGGCGTCGGTGAACTGCTTGCGGAACGCGTTGACCTCGGCGAGCTTGGTCGGGAGGACCTCGTGCAGCTTGTGCGGGCCGGCGAGCACGTCGAGCAGGGCCTGGTGGCGGATCTCGACGGTGGAGTACTGCATCGCGACCAGGTGGGCGATCTGGTGGTTGCGGCTCTCGCGGACCATCCGGCCGCCGTTGGGGTACTGCGAGTGCAGCAGCGCCGCGACGAAGCGGTTGCGGACGTGAAAGTAGGCCTGCCAGTCGAGGGCGTCGTTCTTGTCCGACCACGGGATGTGCCAGACCGCGGCACCGGGGAACGTCACCGTGGGGTAGCCGGCAGCCTTGGCGCGCAGGCCGAACTCGGAGTCGTCCCACTTGATGAAGAGCGGCAGCGAGAGGCCGATCTCGTCGAGCACGACCCGCGGGATGGCGCACATGAACCAGCCGTTGAAGTCGACGTCGACGCGCTGGTGGAGCCACCGGGTCGAGCGCAGGTTGCGGGAGGAGAAGTCCCAGTCGACGAAGACGTTGGGCGCCGACTGCCACCAGAAGCGCCAGGGCTGGATGATCTCGCCGAAGCTGTGCATCCGGGAGCGCGCGTAGAGGTTGAACATGTGGCCGCCCACGATCGTGGGGCGGCGGCACAGGTCGCCGAAGGTGACCGCGCGGATGATGCCCTCGGGCTCGCAGACGACGTCGTCGTCCATCATGATCGCGTAGGTTGCGGTGCCCTTGCGGACCGACTCGAGCTGGCCGCGGGCGTAGCCGCCGGAGCCGCCGAGGTTGCCCTGCTCGATGACCCGCAGCGTGCTGCCGAGGACCTTCTCGGCGTAGGGGAAGTCCTCGGAGTCGGTGACCTTCTGGGTGCCCTGCTCCATCACGAAGACGGTGTCGAGGTAGGGCTTGAGGGCCTCGCGCTCGCCGATCTGGCCGAGCAGCTTGGCGCAGAAGTCGGGGCGGTTCATCGTGGTGATGCAGAGGTCGACGGTGCCGTGCTGGGCGCGGTCGGCCGGGACCTCGGCGCTCCACTCGGCGCTCTCGACGAGGACGTCGCCGTCACCGGCGACGACGTCGTACCAGTACCAGCCGCCGTCGACGAACGGCTTGAGCGTGAGGTCGAAGGTGAAGGTCTCGGCCTGGTCGCCGGAGGTGGAGACGGAGTCGACGCGCTGACTGTTGCCGCGCGCCATCGACTTGTAGACGATGACCGTCGCGCCGGCCCCCTGCACGGTCAGGGCCAGCCGGACCTCGGAGACGACCGTCCAGCGGCGCCAGTAGCTCGCCGGGAACGCGTTGAAGTAGGTGCCGAACGAGAGCTTCTCCCCCGACGCGACCCGCAGCGCGGTGCGCGACTCGATCTGGTCGGGGTGGATGCCGGCGCCGGTGGTCAGGCCCTTGCGCATGGTGGCGGCGTTCAGCTCGCGCGCGTTCTTGTTGCTGCCGATCTCGTACTTGTCGGCGTCGAGCGCGGCCGGCTCGGGGTCGACGTAGAGGGACAGGACGTCGAAGTCGCGGTCGGTCGGCATGATCTGGCGCTGCAGGAGGCGGCGCACGAGGGGCTCGGTCTGGTCGGTGACGCGTGCTGTGGTGCTCATTCGTCCACTCCTCCGCTGGTCAGCGGCGCGCCCTCGGCGAAGTGCGGACGCAGCTTGTTGTCGAACATGGACAGGGCAGACCCGATCGCCATGTGCATGTCGAGGTACTT
>NZ_JAURVJ010000135.1 GCF_030655615.1 Nocardioides sp. | reverse complement strand
CAAGGACGCCGCCGAGGACGAGGGCGGCGACGACGCCGACGCCGCGCTCGAGGCCATCGAGGCCGTCCCGGACGACCAGCGCGACGCCTTCGCCGAGACCCTCAAGGCGACGTGCGACGGCGAGGACGACGACACCAAGCTCGACGACATCGACGCGTTCAACTGATCTGCTGACCTGGCGCGCACCGCGCCACGAGGACCCGCTCGGCCGTTCCGGCCGGGCGGGTCCTTCGGTTCCGTCCCCATGTCCACGCGTTAGGTTGTCCGCGTGAACCTCACCATCAGCTCCCGCCCCGTGGTGCGAGTCGGCTTCGTCGCCGCCGCTCTCCTGACGCTGGCCGCCTGCGGCGGCATCGCCGACGACGCCCCCACCGACGCCGACCCGCAGGCGTTCTGCGACGCCTACTTCAGCGAGACGCAGACGGCGGAGGAGGTCGCCAAGGAGCTCGCCGACATCGGCACCCCCGAGGACATCAGCGACGACGAGCGCAACGGCTTCGAGACCTACGTCGAGGGCCTCGACGACGAGGGCGACAAGGCCAACAAGGACGTCAGCAGCGTCCAGATCCCCGCCGACGACCAGGAGGACGGCAACGCGTTCGTCACCTACGCGCAGAACACCTGCGGCGCGCTCCAGGCCCCCACCGAGGACCCGTCCGCCGCTCCGTCCGAGGAGCCCACCGAGGAGCCCACCGAGGCACCCTCCGAGGAGCCCACGACCGAGTAGCGGTCCGCGACGCGTCCTAGGCCAGCGCCACGACGTCGTCGGCGCAGCCCCACGACAGCGTGACCCCGGCCCCACCGTGGCCGTAGCAGTGCACCACCCGGCCGACCCGCTCCAGCCGCACCGTGGGCCGGCCGGGCCGCAGACCCACCTTGTGCCGCAGCACCCGGGCCGTCGCCAGGTCCGGCACCAGCGCCGACGCGCGGCGCAGGATGTCGGCCGCGACCTCGGGTGACGGCGTACGGCTCCACTCGCCGTCGTCGTCGGTGCCGCCGACGACGATCTCGCTCTCGCGCGGCACGACGTAGGTCGGGCTCGGGCCCCCCGGCCGGGCGTCGAGCCAGAAGCGCTCGAGCCCGACCTGCTCGACGACCACCACCTGGCCGGCGACCGGGAGGACCGTCCTGTCGGCGCCGAGCAGGCGCGCACCGAGGCCGGAGCAGTTGACCACCAGGTCGCCGTGGTCGGGCAGGGCGGGGAGGTTGAGACGGGTCAGGGTGCCGCCGAGGTGCTCGACGCGCGCGACCAGCCACGGCAGGTAGCGCGACATGTCGACCACCGGCGCGACGATCTCGCCGCGCTCGAGGTCGGTGCCGGACAGCAGTCGTACGCCGTGGTCGCCGGAACCGGCGACCAGCTCGGCGAAGGCCGCCTCGGACGCCGCGGTCCAGCGCTCGACGAGGTCGGCGGGACCGGCCCGGTAGGGGTGCACCAGCGCCGCCGCGACGGCCGACGTCGTCTCGAGCGGCAGGTCGCGCGCGACGACGTCGACGCGGTGACCGGCCTCGAGCAGCCGGACCGCGCAGGTGAGGCCGACGACGCCGGCGCCCACCACGATCACGCGGCCCATCACAGCACAGCGACCGGGATCAAGCGCCGCCGGCGATGCGTGGCGCGGTCGCGTCGGTGCCCTCGCCGCCCTGCTCCCGGGCGACGTAGTCCTCGATGTCGTCGATGTCGTCGGCGTTGCGACGGACCACGGCGAGCAGGTCGCTCATCGTGGCGACCTCCTCGACCTGCTCCTTGATGAACCACTGCATGAACTGCTCGGAGGCGAAGTCGAACTCCTCGCGGGCGGTGCGGAGCAGGGCGTTGATCTGCTCGGTCACCCGCTTCTCCTGGGCGAGGGCGAGCTCGACCGGCGCGACGACGCCCTCGAAGGACGGGACCGGGGCGTCGACACCGGGGATCACGACGTCGACGTCGGTGTCGAGGAGGTACTGGACCATCATCATCGCGTGGTCGCGCTCCTCGAGCGCCTGGCCGTAGAACAACGCCGCCATCTGCGGCATGGTCAGGGCGTCGTAGTGGACGGCGATCGCGACGTACTGGTTGTGGGCGGCGAGCTCGTTGCCGATCTGGGCGTTGAGCTGCTCGGCGAACCTGGTTGCGGGCACTGCGGTTCCGATCGTCAGGCGGCCTTGGCCAGCTTCTTCTTGGTGACCTTCTTGCCGTCGAGCCGGACGAGCTGGCGGCGCTTGACCGTATACCCCGACGGGAGGGTGCCTTCCTTCAGCATCCGGAGCGGGCAGCGGCCGCACTTGGAGCGCGACTCGCAGCACTTCAGCTTCGGTAGCTTGGCGACGTTGCCCTTGCTCTTCCCCACGCCACAACCCTAGCAGCGGTGTAGGCAAGGCTCACCTGGGTCCGCGGCCGGGTGCGTCACATCAGTCGAGGTCGTGGGCCCGCCGGATGACCTCGACGATGCCGCCCATGATCTCGGTGAGCCCGAAGTCCTTGGGCGTGTAGACGGCCGCGACCCCGGCCTCGATCAGCAGCTTGGCGTCGCGGTCGGGAATGATCCCGCCGACGATGACGGGTACGTCGTCCAACCCGGCCGCGCGCAGCCCCTCGAGCACCGCCGGCACCAGCTCCATGTGGCTGCCCGACAGGATCGAGAGCCCGACGCAGTGGACGTCCTCGGCCACCGCGGCCGAGACGATCTGCTCGGGCGTCAGCCGGATGCCCTGGTAGATGACCTCGAAGCCGGCGTCGCGGGCGCGCACGGCGACCTGCTCGGCCCCGTTGCTGTGGCCGTCGAGCCCGGGCTTGCCCACGAGCAGCCGCAGCCGCCCGCCGAGCTCCTCGCCCGTGGCCCGGACCCACTCGCGTACCTCGGTCAGCTCGGCACCGGCCTCGGCCACGCCGACCGCCCCGCTGACCCCGGTGGGGGCCCGGAACTCGCCGAACACCTCGCGCAGGGTCCCGGCCCACTCCCCCGTGGTCGCGCCGGCGCGGGCGGCGACCAGGGTGGCGGCCATCAGGTTCTCGTCGGTCTTGGCGGTCTCGGCGAGCTGGGCCAGGGCGGCGGCGACCTCGTCCTCGTCGCGCTGCTCCTTCCACGCCTTCATCGACGCCAGGGCCGAGGCCTCGGCCTCGGGGTCGGCGGCCATGATCGCCTCGTCGAGGTTGGCGGTCAGTGGCGACGGCTCGGTGGTCTCGTACTTGTTGACCCCGACGATCACCTCGAGGCCGTCCTCAATCCGGGAGCGACGCGCGGCGTGGGCGCTGACGAGTTCCTGCTTCATGTAGCCCGACTCGACCGCGGCGATCGCGCCGCCCATCGCCTGCACCCGGTCGATCTCGGCCTGGGCGCTCGTGACGAGCTCGGCCACCTTGGCCTCGATCACGTGGCTGCCGTCGAAGATGTCGTCGTACTCGAGCAGGTCGGACTCGAAGGCCAGCACCTGCTGCAGCCGCAGCGACCACTGCTGGTCCCACGGCCGAGGGAGGCCGAGCGCCTCGTTCCACGCGGGCAGCTGCAGCGCGCGGGCCCGGGCGTTCTTGCTCAGCGTCACGCCGAGCATCTCGAGCACGATCCGCTGCACGTTGTTCTCGGGCTGGGCCTCGGTGAGGCCGAGCGAGTTGACCTGGACGCCGTAGCGGAACCGGCGCATCTTGGGGTCCTGCACGCCGTAGCGCTCACGGGTGATCTCGTCCCACAGCTGCACGAAGGCCCGCATCTTGCAGGTCTCCTCGATGAAGCGGACCCCGGCGTTGACGAAGAACGAGATCCGCCCCACGACCTTCTCGAAGTCGTCCTCGGAGACCTGGCCGGAGGTCTTGACCGCGTCGAGCACGGCGATCGCGGTGCACAGCGCATAGGCGAGCTCCTGCGTCGGCGTCGCGCCGGCCTCCTGCAGGTGGTAGCTGCAGATGTTGATCGGGTTCCACTTCGGGATCTGGTGGACCGTGTAGGCGATCATGTCGCTGATCAGGCGCAGCGAGTGCTCGGGCGGGAACACGTAGGTGCCCCGCGAGAGGTACTCCTTGATGATGTCGTTCTGGGTGGTGCCGGCCAGCTGCTGGGCCACCTCGTCGGGGTCGAGGTCGGGGTTCTGCTCCTCGGCCGCGACCTGGTACATCGCGAGCATCCACATGGCGACCGCGTTGATCGTCATGGAGGTGTTCATCTCGGTGAGCGGGATCTGGTCGAACAGCTTGCGCATCTCGCCCAGGTGCGGGACCGGCACCCCGACCTTGCCCACCTCGCCACGCGACATGACCGAGTCGGGGTCGTAGCCGGTCTGCGTGGGCAGGTCGAACGCGACCGAGAGCCCGGTCTGCCCCTTCGCGAGGTTGCCGCGGTAGAGCGCGTTGGACGCCTCCGCCGTCGAGTGCCCGGCATAGGTCCGCATCACCCAGGGCTTGTCCTTGGTCATGCGCGCAGCCTAGGACGGCGGTTACGGGTTGGTAACCACCATCGGAGTGGCATATCCGACACCGACCCTGCCCCTCCGGGCAGGTCGGGCGGCGGGTCGAGCGGCGGGTCAGGCGGTGGCGGCGTGCCGCTCGACCTCGACCACCCGGATCAGGTGGGTCATGTGGAGCAGCCGGCGTACGGCGCCGTTGCAGCCGCGCAGCGTCAGGTGATGGCCCTCGCGGACCGCCTGACGAGAGGCGGCCGCGAGGACCTTGAGGGCGGTGACGTCGACCGAGCCGACGTCGGTGAGGTCGACGACGACGTGGTCGTGGGCGGCGAGCGCCTCGTAGACCGCAGTGCGGACCTCCCAGGTGCTGCGGACGTCGAAGTCGCCGGCGAGGAGCAGCACGGGGCCGTCGGTGACGATGTCCACGTCGGCCTCCTCGCGCTGCGCCCCGGGGTGTGTGCTCTGTCACCCACTATGACGCGCTCAGCGTGCCAAAGGTTGCACCTGGTTCCCAGCGAGTTTCGGAAGGTTCCGGGCGAGCAGTCCGGTGGCCAGGCCGACCACCAGCATCCCGGCCACGCCGGTGGGCGCGAAGATGTGGTCCTGGTGGACGAGCCAGCCACCGATCGGCAGGCCGAGCGCCGGGAGGCCGTCGAGCCGGTGCCGGCCGAGCTGGTCGACGACGAGCGCGAGGCCGCAGACGACCAGCGACCACGACCCGACCTCGCCCAGGTCGACCCCCGTCCGCAGCATCGCGGTGAAGTCGGCGCTGCGTCGGTAGCCCTCCTCCATCTGCCGGGTCACGTTGCCGGCCGCGACGCCGTAGATCACGTCGAGAGCGGTGTAGAAGACCGCGAAGCCGTAGGCCGTCAGCCGCACGAACCAGGCCACCGGGTCCTGCCGTCCCCTCATCAGGGCCGCCAGCGCGACACCCACCAGCGGGAAGACGACCAGCCCGGCCAGGTGGATCAGGTACCAGCGGTCCGCGGTCGCGGGCGTCAGGGTGTGCGGGTGGAGGAGGCCCGTCGCGCCGAGGGCCAGCCCGGGCAGGGCAAGGACGACCGGCAGCAGGAAGCGTGACCTCATCTCGCTACTGTGCCGGGCATGGTCAACCTCACCCGCATCTACACCCGCACCGGCGACGGCGGCGAGACCCGTCTCGGCGACATGAGCGTCACGACCAAGAACGACCTGCGCCTGCACGCCTACGCCGACGTCGACGAGACCAACGCCCACCTCGGCCTGGCGGTCGCCGCCGGTGACCTCGAGGACGACGTCGTCGCCGTGCTGACCCACGTGCAGAACGACCTCTTCGACGTGGGTGCCGACTTCTGCACCCCTGTCGTGCCCGATCCGGAGTTCCCGCCGCTGCGGATCACCCAGGACTACGTCGACCGGCTCGAGGGGTGGTGCGACCACTACAACGAGCCGCTCGAGAAGCTGCGCTCCTTCATCCTCAGCGGCGGCACCGTCGGTGCCGCCCACCTGCACGTGTGCCGCACCGTCGTACGTCGCGCCGAGCGGTCGGCCTGGGCCGCCCACGAGCAGCACGGCGACTCGATGAACATCCTCGCGATCATGTACCTCAACCGGCTCTCCGACCTGGTCTTCATCCTGGCCCGCCACGCCAACCGTGAGCGCGGCGACGTGCTGTGGGTGCCGGGAGGCGAACGCTAGGGCGTGCCCGGGAAGCTGACCCGGCACCAGCTCCGGGCGGCCCTGTGGAGAACTCCCGGGACCGTCCCCGGGCCGTGCCACGATGGACAGCGTCATGAGCATCCTGCGCCGTCTCTCCCCCGCTGAGATCTCCCAGCACTTCTCCCGCGAGACGATGCTCCGCGCGCGCAGCTATGCCGACGGCGACGCGATCGAGGCGCCCGAGATCGGCGACCTGACCGCCACCACCGTCACCGCCTCGGCCGAGGTGTGGGGCACCGACTACCGGCCCTACCGCGTCCACCTGCGGGCCTCGGCCTACGGAGACGTCCTCTCGCTGGCGACGACCTGCACGTGCCCGGTCCACTTCCAGTGCAAGCACGGCGCGGCTCTCGCGTTCGCGCTCGGGTCGATGTTCGAGACCTCGGCGCCGGTGACGTGGGAGCAGCGGCTGGCCGAGCTCGCCGACGACCTGCGCGACCTCGCGCCCCCCGACACCGACCCTGTGCCCCTGGCCCTGCAGCTCACCTGGGACGAGGGCAAGGGCCACAAGGTCTTCTACCAGACCGGTCCGCTGCTGCGACTGCGCCCGATGCGGCCCGGCAAGAAGGGCGGCTGGATCAAGTCCGGCATCACCTGGACCAACGTGCCGGCCGCCGTCCAGGGCCAGGACCACGCCCCGGCCCAGCTCGAGGTGCTCAGGGCGCTGCACTCCGCGCTCGAGCGCCAGGGCGGCTACTGGTACGCCGGGCGCGAGCCCACCGTGGGCGACTTCGGTCCCGACGTCGTGCCGCTCCTGCTCGAGGCCGAGGCCGCCGGGTTCCCGCTCCTGCTCCAGCACCTCTCGACGCTCCACCTCGTCGAGAAGCCGGTCGCCCTCGGCGCCGACGTCCACTCCACCGACGAGGGCCCGGAGGTCGTCGTCGGGCTCGACCACGAGGGCCGGCTGTGGCACGGCGACGAGGTCGGGCTGTGGGGTGACCCGGCCCACACCGCCCTGCTCGACCACGGTGACGGCGAGCTGTCCCTCGCACGGCTCGAGCGCCGCCTCTCCCGCGGCCCGGCCCGCGTGCTCGCCGCCCCGCCGCTGCAGCTGCCCGGTGACGCCGTCGAGCGGCTGCCCGACGAGCTGGCCCGGCTCCGGCGCCTGCTGCCCCTAGGGTCGAGCGACGGCACCGTCGACGTGCCCGCCCCGGTCGCGCCCCGGCTGCGCCTCACGGTCCGGTGGAGCGGCGCCGACGCCGCGACGCTGGCGTGGGAGTGGGTCTACGGCGAGCGGGCGGTCGGGTGGGACGCCGACGACGACGTGCGCGACCGCCGGGCCGAGCGGGCCGTCGTCGACGCGCTCCCCCAGGCTCCCGACCCCGCGCGGCGCGAGGTCAGCGGTGTCGACGTGCTCCACCTCGCGCTCCTCGAGCTCCCGGCCTGGCGGGCCTGCGACGACATCGAGGTGGTCGAGGTCGACGCCCCCGACTTCCGCGAGACCGAGGCGACCCCGGTCATCGGGTTCGACGCACCCCCGCCCGAGGAGCAGGGCGAGACCGACTGGCTCGACCTGTGGGTGACCATCACCGTCGACGGCGAGGCGGTCCCGTTGGTCGCAGTGCTCGCCGCCATCACCCTCGAGGAGGAGCACGTCGTGCTCCCCAGTGGGCTCTTCTTCCGCACCGACCGCCCCGAGTTCGCCCGGCTCCAGGCCCTGGTCCGGGCGGCGGGCGAGCTGCGCGAGCCCGAGGGCGGACGCATCAGCGTCGGCACCCACGACCTGGGGCTCTGGGCCCAGCTCGCCGAGCTCGGCGTGGTCGACGCCCAGGCCGACGAGTGGGTCCGCCGCGCCCAGGCGCTGCGCGACCTGACCGACATCCCCCAGCCCGAGCCGACGGGCGTCGTCTCCGAGCTGCGCTCCTACCAGCGCGACGGCTTCCACTGGCTGGCGTTCCTCTGGCAGCACGGGCTCGGCGGCATCCTGGCCGACGACATGGGTCTCGGCAAGACGCTCCAGGTGCTGGCCCTGGTGGCCCACACCCGCGCGACCACCGACGAGCCGTTCCTCGTCGTCGCCCCGACGAGCGTCGTCCCGGCCTGGGTCTCCGAGGCGGCCCGGCACACCCCCGGCCTCCGGGTCCGGGCGATCACGGCCTCGGCTGCCCGGCGCGGCGAGTCGATCGCCGAGATCGCGGCCGACGCCGACATCGTGGTCACGAGCTACACGCTGCAGCGTCTCGAGACCGAGTCCTACGCTGGCGTCCGATGGGCCGGACTCGTGCTCGACGAGGCCCAGCAGGTCAAGAACCACCAGAGCAAGGCCTACTCGTCGGTGCGCAAGGTCGAGGCGCCGTTCCGGCTCGCCGTGACCGGCACCCCGTTCGAGAACCGCCTGCTCGAGCTCTGGTCGCTGCTGTCCATCGTCACGCCGGGCATCTACCCCCACCCCCGGTCGTTCCTCGAGCACGTCGTTCGCCCGGTGGAGAAGGAGGGCGACGACAAGGCCCTGCGCCGGTTCACCCATCGCATCAAGCCGTTCGTGCTCCGGCGCACCAAGGAGGTCGTCGCCGCTGACCTGCCGCCCAAGCAGGAGCAGACCCTCGCCGTCGAGCTGCACCCGCGCCACCGCAAGCTCTACGACACCCACCTGGCCAAGGAGCGGCAGCGGATCCTCGGCCTCGTCGACGACTTCGACCACAACCGGGTGGCGATCCTGGCCGCGCTCACCAAGCTCCGCCAGCTCGCGCTCGACCCCGCTCTCGTCGACCCGGCCCACGACACCGTGGGCTCGGCCAAGCTCGACGTGCTGGTCGAGCACGTCGTCGAGCTGGTCGCCGAGGGCCACCGGGCGCTCGTCTTCAGCACGTTCACGACCTTCCTCAAGCGGGTCCGCGACCGGCTCGAGGCCACCGGCGTCCCCACGGTCTACCTCGACGGTGCGACGACACGGCGGGGCGACGTCGTCCAGACCTGGCGCGACGGCACCGCGCCGGTGTTCCTGATCAGCCTCAAGGCTGGTGGCGTCGGGCTCACGCTGACCGAGGCCGACTACGTCTTCGTCCTCGACCCGTGGTGGAACCCCGCGGCCGAGGCCCAGGCCGTCGACCGTGCCCACCGCATCGGTCAGCACCAGACCGTGATGGTCTACCGCCTCGTCTCGACCGACACCATCGAGGACAAGGTGATGGACCTCAAGGCCCGCAAGGCCCAGCTGTTCGCCAAGGTCATCGACGGCGACGGCGCCACCTCGCAGTCGATCACCGCCGACGACATCCGGGCCCTGTTCGACTGACGTCCGATGACGCATGCTGGCGGGACGAGGTGGGCATGAGGTGGACATGAGGCAGGGCTTCCGGGTGCGCGTACTCACGCGGTGTCCTTCGACGTGGGTGAGGGTGGGCCCATGCCCCTGATCGCGCCGCTCGCCGCCGACCGTTTCCAGGCCTTCAGCACCGAGCACCTCGTGCTCGTCGCGGCCGCCCTGCTCGGATGCGTCGCCGCCGCCCTGCTCGGCCGTCACCTCGTCGCCGGCCACGCCACCACCGAGCAGCACGTCCGCCGCGGCCTGGCCCTGGCGATCCTCGCCTTCACGATCCCGCTCCAGGTGCTCCAGCTGCTGCCCGGAGACTTCGACCTCGGGACGTCGCTGCCCATGCAGGTCTGCGACCTGAGCTGGATGCTGGCCGCCTACGCGCTGTGGACCCGCCACCGCGGCGCCTGCGCGCTGCTCTACTTCTGGGCCTCGACGCTGGTCACGCAGGCCATCGTGACGCCGTCCCTCCAGCAGGCCTTCCCCGACCCGCGCTGGTGGATGTTCTGGGGCATGCACTTCGCCAGCGTCTGGGCCATGGTCCTGCTGGTCTCCCTCGGCGAGCGACCGACCTTGCGCGGCTACCGGTTCGCGGTCGCGGCGACGCTCGGCTGGGTCGTGGCGATGATGACGTTCAACGCGATCGTCGGCACCAACTACGGCTACCTCAACCGCAAGCCCTCGGTGAGCTCGCCGCTCGACCTGCTCGGTCCGTGGCCGGGCTACGTCGTGGCCGAGATCGCCGTGATCGCCGTCGTCTGGGCGCTGCTCACCCTCCCCTGGGTGCTGCGGCGTCGGCCCTCAGCGGGCGACGGCGCCGACGGGACGTCTGACGACGAGCACCAGCACGGCCGCCGGCAGCATGAGCAGCGCGACGACCTGCAGGGCGTCGAGGGTGCCGACCCGGTCTCCGAGAGCGCCTAGCAACGGCGGTCCGCCGAGGAACGCGGCGTAGCCGATCGTCGAGACGACGCTGACCCTGGCCGCCGCGCCCGCGGCGTCGTCGGCAGCGGCGCTCATCCCGACCGGGAACCCGAGCGCGGCTCCGAGGCCCCAGACCAGGCAGCCCGCCGCGACGACGGGCCAGGCCGAGCCGTGGACCACGAGCAGGACCCCGGCGACCACCAGCGCGGCGCTGGTCCACAGCACCGGCGCCCGTCCCCACCGGTCGAGCGCCACCGGTCCGGCCAGCCGTCCCGCCGTCATGGCGGCGACGAACACCGAGTAGCCCGCGACGCCGGCCCAGGCCGCGGCCTCGTGGCCGTCGACGAGGGCGATCGCGATCCAGTCGTTGGCCGACCCCTCGGCGGCGGCGAACATCAGCACCAGCAGGCCGACCAGCAGGGTGCGCGGCTCGAGCCACGCCCGACCCGACCCGGGCCCGCCCTCCGGGGCGTGGCCCACCGGCAGGAACCCGGCCGTCGCCACCAGCACCGACGGCACCACCACCGCCGCCAGCAGCGGGAGGTGGACCACCAGCGCCAGGTCCAGCCGTACGACGAGCACGCCGAGCAGCGCGCCGGCGACGGTCCCGAGGCTGAAGCCGGCGTGGAAGCGTGGCATCACGGTGCGGCCCAGGCGGCGCTCGACCTCGGCCCCCTCGACGTTCATGGCGACGTCCCAGACCCCGACACCCGCCCCGTAGAGCAGCAACCCGGCCGCGGTGACGGGCACCGACCCCAGGGAGCCGGCCCCGACGGCGACCAGCACCAGGCCCACGGCGTCGAGCAGCGCGCCGCCGCGGACGACGGTCGCGGCGCCCCACCGGGCGATCAGGGCACCGGCCGCCGGCAGCGCCGTGAGCGACCCGACCGCGATGGCCAGGAGCAGCAGCCCGAGGCCGCTGTTGTCGAGGTCGAGACCCGCCCGCAGGTCGGGCACCCGCGAGACGAGGCTCGCGAAGAGGAACCCGTTGACGGCGAACACCCAGCCGACCCGAGCGGTCACCCGCTCGATCACCGCTGGATCACCGGTTCCAGTCGGTGCCGGGCGGCCGGGCCTCCAGCCAGGACTGGAACCCGGTGAGGGAGCCGGCACTCATCGCCAGCTCGACCTCGCCGCCGGGCGCCCCGCACCGGATCACCAGGTGGTCAGGATAGAGCGACAGGCGCTCGGCCCCGAGAGCCTCGCGCCGACCGTCGTAGCTGAGGGACTCGCGCGCCCAGGACCGCTTCGGTCGAGGGGCCAGCGAGAAGAGCCGGAACCACTCGAGCCGCTCCCCGGAGTAGCGGCCGACCCCGAGAACCCAACCGCGTCCGTCCCCGGCGGGACGGACGCGGTGGCTGAGCTCGAAGGTGCCGCCGTTGCGGGCGATCAGGCGGCGGCGTACGACCAGGGCGAGCCCGTAGAGCAGGGAGACGAGCAGCAGGATGCCGGCAGCGTCGAGCGTCCACTGCCACCACGCCATCTCGTCCGCTCGCTCCTCGTCCCGGGAGCGATCACCCTATCGGGCAGCGATCGGGCTGGATCAGCGGGCCTTCTCGGCGGCGCGGATCCGAGCCTCGGCCCGGCGGATGCGCCGCTCGGCCTCGTCCTCGGCCACGTCACCGTCAGGCTCCTGCTCCAGCTCGGCACGGGCCGCGTCGACGTCGATCTCCTCGGCCAGCACCGCACGCTCGGAGAGGATGGAGACGCGGTCGGCCGCGACCGACAGGAAGCCCCCGTCGACGGCCGCAACGACGACGCCACCCTCCTCGGCGGTGATCTCGACGACCGCGTCGGTCAGCAGCGACAGCAGCGGCGCGTGACCGCGCAGGATGCCGACGTCGCCCTCGACCGTGCGGGCGATGACCATCGTGGCCGTGCCGGACCACACGGTCCGGTCGGCCGCGACCAGCTCGACCTGCAGAGCCTCGTCTGATCCGGCCATGTCAGAGGTTCTTCTGGATCTCGGCCCACTTGGCCTCGACGTCGTCGAGACCGCCGCACATGAAGAACGCCTGCTCGGCGACGTGGTCGTAGTCGCCGTCGGCGATCTTGTTGAACGCCTCGATGGTGTCGCCGACCGAGACCGTGGAGCCCTCGATGCCGGTGAACTGCTTGGCCACGTAGGTGTTCTGCGACAGGAAGCGCTGGATGCGGCGCGCCCGGCTGACGATGACCTTGTCCTCCTCGGACAGCTCGTCGACACCGAGGATCGCGATGATGTCCTGGAGCTCCTTGTTGCGCTGCAGGATCTGCTTGATCCGGATCGCGCAGTCGTAGTGCTCCTGGCCGATGTACTCGGCCGACAGGATGCGCGACGTCGACGTCAGCGGGTCGACGGCCGGATAGATGCCGAGCGACGCGATCTCGCGCGACAGCTCGGTGGTGGCGTCGAGGTGGGCGAACGTCGTGGCCGGCGCGGGGTCGGTGTAGTCGTCGGCCGGCACGTAGATCGCCTGCAGCGAGGTGATCGAGTTGCCTCGGGTCGAGGTGATCCGCTCCTGGAGCGTGCCCATCTCGTCGGCGAGGTTGGGCTGGTAGCCCACCGCGGACGGCATCCGGCCGAGCAGGGTCGAGACCTCGGACCCGGCCTGGGTGAACCGGAAGATGTTGTCGATGAAGAGCAGCACGTCCTGGTTCTGCACGTCGCGGAAGTACTC
>NZ_JAURVJ010000168.1 GCF_030655615.1 Nocardioides sp. | reverse complement strand
GGGCGAGCCGGTCGGCGAGCGCGCGGCCCGTCGCGGCCAGAGCGGGGCGGACCGCCTCGACCTCGGCAAGCACCCGGTCCTGGTCGAGGCCCTGCTCGAGGTGGCGGTCGGCGTCCTTGCGGGCCCAGTCGGCGAGCAGCGCGGCGTCGGCCTCGGGGTGCCACTGCACCCCCCACACCCGGGCCCCGAAGCGGGCGGCCTGCAGCTCGCCGGTGTCGGCGCGCGCCAGCTCGGCCGCGCCGTCGGGCAGCCGGGTGACGACGTCCTGGTTCCAGAACACACCGGGCCCGGAGACGCCGTCGAGGAGCCGGTCCTCACCGGACGCCCAGCCGATGCGACGCAGGCCGACCTGCTGGCCGCGCGGGTTGCGCACGACCTCGCCGCCGAGGGCGAGGGCGGCGAGCTGGTGGCCCAGGCAGACGCCGAGGGTCGCGACGTCCTCCTCGGCCGCCGCGACGACGAGCGCCCGGGTCGGCGCCAGCCACGGGTGGCCGTCGTCGTCGTCGGCGTCCATCGACCCGCCCAGGACGAGCAGACCGTCGTAGCCCTCTGCCCGCAGGCTGCTCGGGAGCGCCTCGCCGAGGTAGGGACGGGCGACGACCAGGGAGCAGTCGTTGTCGGCGAGCCACACCCCGAGCAGGGCGGGCGGGCACGTCGCCTGGTGCTCGACGACGAGCAGCCGAGGACCGGGAACCAGCGACGTCATCGGAGCGGCCTCAGATCACCGGCAGCATCTGGTCGCGCTCCCAGGCCGAGACCTGGCCGCGGTAGGCGTCCCACTCGGAGCGCTTGTTGCGCAGGAAGAAGTCGAAGACGTTCTCGCCCAGGGTCTCGGCGAGCAGCTCGGAGCTCTCCGCGATCTCGATGGCCTCGTTGAGGGTCTTGGGGAGCGGGTCGATGCCGAGACTCATCCGCTCGCGCTCGGTCAGGCTCCACACGTCGTCCTCGGCCTCGCGGGGCAGCTCGTAGCCCTCCTCGATGCCCTTCATCCCCGCCGCCAGCACCGCGGCGTAGGCGAGGTAGGGGTTGCACGCCGGGTCGAGGGTGCGCAGCTCGACGCGGGTGGAGGCGCCCTTGAGGGGCTTGTACATCGGCACCCGCACCATCGCCGAGCGGTTGTTGTGGCCCCAGCACACGTAGGACGGGGCCTCGCCGCCGAACATCATCCGCTTGTAGGAGTTGACCCACTGGTTGGTGACGACGCTGATCTCGGGCGCGTGCTTGAGGACGCCGGCGATGAAGCGCCGGCCGGTCTGGCTCAGCTGGTACTCCGCCCCGGCCTCGTAGAAGGCGTTCTGGTCGCCCTCGAAGAGGCTGACGTGGGTGTGCATGCCGGAGCCGGGGTGGGTCGTGAAGGGCTTGGGCATGAAGCTGGCCCAGATGCCCTGGTTGAGCGCGACCTCCCGGATGACGGTGCGGAAGGTCATGATGTTGTCGGCCGTCGAGAGCGCGTCGGCGTAGCGCAGGTCGATCTCCTGCTGGCCCGGCCCGCCCTCGTGGTGGCTGAACTCGACCGAGATGCCCATCGCCTCGAGCATCGTGATCGCCTCGCGGCGGAAGTCGGAGCCGTGCGACTGCGCGGTGTGGTCGAAGAACCCGCTGCGGTCGACCGGCACGGGGTCGACGCCCGCCTGCGGGGTGTCCTTGAAGAGGTAGAACTCGATCTCGGGGTGCGTGTAGAAGGTGAAGCCCTTCTCCGCAGCCTTGGCCAGGGTGCGCTTGAGGACGTAGCGCGGGTCGGCGTAGGACGGCGAGCCGTCCGGCATCATGATGTCGCAGAACATCCGTGCCGTCGCCGGGCCGTCGGTGCGCCACGGCAGGATCTGGAACGTCGACGGGTCGGGCATCAGCAGCATGTCGGCCTCGTAGACCCGGGCGAAGCCCTCGATCGCCGACCCGTCGAAACCGATGCCCTCGTCGAAGGCCCCCTCGAGCTCGGCCGGCGCCACGGCCACCGACTTGAGGAACCCGAGCACGTCGGTGAACCACAGCCTCACGAACCGGACGTCGCGCTCCTCGAGTGCGCGGAGTACGAAGTCTTCCTGCTTGCCCATGCGGCCACCCTAGGGGTCGGTCGCTGCGTCATCCGCTCCGGCTCACGCCACGCGGACGCGGCGCCCGAACGAGACCGGGAGCCGCTCGTAGCCGCGCAGCACTCGGGTGCCGCGGCGGACGGTGGGGCCGTCGACGGTGAGGTCGGGGAAGCGGTCGTAGAGCATCCGCAGGCCGACCTCGGCCTCGCGGCGGGCCAGGCTGGCGCCGAGGCAGAAGTGGGCGCCGGAGGAGAAGGCCAGGTGGGCGCCGGCGTTGGGGCGGCGTACGTCGAACGCGTGGGGGTCATCGAAGACGGCCGGGTCGCGGTTGGCGCCGCCGAGGTAGGTGATCACCGGTGTGCGGGCCGGCACCTCGACCCCGAGGACGTCGGTGTCGCGGCGGGCGACCCGCAGCGTCATCTGGACCGGGGAGTCGTGGCGCAGCACCTCGTCGACGGCGTTGCCCCACAGCGTCGGGTCGTCGCGCAGGGCGGCGCGCTGGTCGGGGTGGGCGTCGAGGACGGCAACCGCGTTGCCGATCAGGTTGACCGTCGTCTCGAAGCCCGCGCCGAGGACGAGGAGCCCGGTGGCCCGCAGCTCGAGGTCGGTCAGGCGCTCGTCGTCCTGCAGCACCGCCAGCCTGCTGATCAGGTCGTCGCCCGGGTCGGACCGCAGCTCGCGCACGTGGTCGGCGAACCACAGGTGCAGCTTGCGCATGGCGTCCTCGGCGCGCCGGAAGTCGCGCCAGCTGAGGCTCGGGTCGAGGGTCGTCGCGGCGCTGTTGCCCCAGTCGAGCAGCTTGCCGTGCATCGTGTCGGGCACCCCGAGCATGTCGGCGATCACGGCGACCGGCAGCAGCGCGGCGTAGCGCTCGACCACGTCGCACACCGGCGAGCCGTCGTCGAGCCCGTCGAGCAGGCGCTCGGCGGTGTCGCGGATGCGGTCCTCGAGACCGGTGACGGCTCGCGCCGTGAACGCCCGCGACACCAGGCGGCGGTAGCGCGTGTGGTCGGGGCCGTTGGTGGCGAGCATCGAGGGCGGATCGACCGGACTGGCGGCCCAGGGGTCGAGCACCCGGGGGGCGAGCCGGCGCAGCGGGCCGGGGAGCTCGGCCCCGCCGGCGCCGACGACGAAGTCGTCGCCGCGCAGCACGCGCGTCACCGCCTCGTGCGAGGCCGTCCCCCACACGACCTGGCCGCGCACGACGGGGCCGGCCGCGCGCAGCTCGTCGAGGGCCGCGTGGGGCGAGAGCCGCAGCTCGCGGTCGGTCTCGAGCCGCGCGATCAGGTCGCCCTTGCGGCCGGCGAC
>NZ_JAURVJ010000134.1 GCF_030655615.1 Nocardioides sp. | reverse complement strand
CGGTCGGCGTGACGGCCCGGATCGGGCACCACCACCGGCCCGGGGCCGCCCACGGTGGGCGCGTCCCAGGGCGCGGGCGCCGAGGGCGGTGGCGGAGGCGGCCCGGGCCTGGGCTCGGGCTCGGGTGGTGGCCGGGGCTCGTCCCACGTCTCGGGCACCACGTGGAGCGGGGGCCGGACCGGCGCCACCCGGGTGTGCCCGCCCCACCACTCGTCACCGACGGCCGGCGCCTCCTCGCGGGCGGCGGCGAGCTGCTCGGAGAGGAGCGCGAGGCGTCGGGACACGGCTTCCTGGTGCTCGGGGCTGGTTCGTCGGCTGCGCATGCCGAGGACGGTAGGCAGGTCGGCCCACGCTCCACGCCCGGGCGCTGGCGGCCTGTGGAGAACCCCGTCCCGACCCTGCCCTGTGGACGACTCCTGGTCGTTTCCACAGCCCCGGCGCGGACTTCGAGCCCCGTCGGGGCCTCAACGGCGTCAGCGGGGGCGGTCCGGGGCCGGGCTGCGGATTCCCCGGCCGGCCGGGGGTTCCTACCGTTGTCAGGGGTTGCAACCCCTGACAAGGGTCGAAGTCCCCGGCTGTCAGGGAGGGCTGCCCACGGCCGACGAGCCGGCTCGGTCAGTCGACGTCGACCATCAACCGGGGTGCGACGCAGACGGCGATCATCCCCGGCCCCACGTGCGCGCCCAGGACGGCACCCACCTCGGCGCACCAGACCTCGCGCCCGTCGAGCTGGTCGGCGAGCCGCGCACCCAGCGACTCGGCCAGCTGGGCGGCCCGGTCGGGGCTGGCCAGGTGGGCGACGCAGAGGTCGACCTGGTCGTCGCCGGCGGCCGCGACGGCGAGCTCCTCGAGCCGGGCCAGCGCCTTGCTCGAGGTCCGCACCCGCTCGAGCGAGGAGACGATGCCGCCGTCGATGGTCAGCAGCGGCTTGACCGCGAGGGCCCCGCCGAGCAGGGCGGCGGCGGCGCCGATGCGGCCACCGCGGCGGAGGTACTCGAGCGTGTCGACGTAGAAGTAGGACTCGCACAGGGAGGCCCGGTGGGTCGCAGCCGCACCGGCCTCCTCGGCCGTCGCCCCGGCCGCGACCGCCTGCGCGGCCGCGAGGGCGGCGTACCCGGTGGCCACGCCGACCTGACGGCTGTCGACGCACACCACCGGGACCGAGGCGTCGCGGGAGGCGACCTGGGCCGACTCGTAGGTGCCGCTCATGTCGCCCGACAGGTGCACCGACACGATCTCGTCGGCGCCCTCGGCGGCCAGCTGCTCGTAGACCTCGCGCAGCACGGCCGGGGCCGGACGGGAGGTGCTCACGGGACGGAAGTCACGCAGGGCCGTCGCGACCGCCTCGGGCGTCGCCTCGTCGGAACCCTCGTCGTAGGCGTCGGCGCCGATCACGACCTGCAGCGGCACGACGGTGATGCCGCGCTCCGCCGCGAGCTCGGGCGGCAGGCTCGCCGTCGAGTCGGTCACGACGGCGACCGAGCGGGCCGGCGGGGCCGGCGGGGCCGGCGGGGATGGCATGGCGGGACTCTAAGGTCTGGCGGGCTCGACGCTGAACCCGGCCGCCTCGAGGACGGCGACGACCCGCGCCTCCCGACGGCGGCCCATCGTCGCCCAGGCCGTCGTCTCGCCGTCGGTGACCTCGAGCCACCGGTTGGTGCCGGGCGGCTCCCACCGCTTGCGCTCCAGCCGTACGACGAGCCCGACGTGTCGCACCGAGCGCCGGCCGCGCCGGTCCGTGAGGACGAGCGCGCCCGGCGCCACCTCGAGGTGACCGGGTCCGCCGAAGTGCCGCCGCACGTGGAAGCCGACCAGGAACCGCTCCGCCGTCGCGCCAGCAGACCCGTCAGACGACGACATTGACCAGCTTGGGCTCGCGGACGATCACCTTGCGCACCTCGCGCCCGGCGATCGCCGTCACCACCGACGCGTCGGCCAGGGCCAGCGCCTCCAGGTCGGCCGCACTGATCCCGGGGTCGACCTCGAGCCGCGCCCGCACCTTGCCCTGGATCTGCACGACCGCGGTGACCGACTCCTCGACCAGCAGTGCCGGGTCGACGACCGGCCAGGCGGCGTGGGCGACGGACGGGGCGTGCCCCAGCGTCTCCCACATCTCCTCGGCGACGTAGGGCGCGACCATCGACAGCAGCATCGCGACCGCCTCGGTGGCCTCGCGCACGGCGGGGTCTCCCCCGCCGACGCCGGAGTCGATCGCCTTGCGGGTGGCGTTGACCAGCTCCATGGTGCGGGCGACCATCACGTTGAACCGGTGGCTCTCGACCAGCGTCTCGGCGTCGGCGACCACCCGGTGGGTGACCCGCCGCAGCGCGACGTCACCGGTCGTGACGTCGACCCCCGCCGCCGACGCGACGTCGTTGCTCAGCCGCCACGCCCGCTGCAGGAACTTCAACGACCCGGCCGGGCTCATCTCGGCCCAGTCGATGTCGTCCTCGGGCGGGCCGGCGAAGATCAGCGTCAGTCGCACGGCGTCGACCCCGAAGGCGGTCAGCTGCTCGCCCAGGCTGACGCCGTTGCCCAGCGACTTGCTCATCTTCTTACCCTGGTTGATGACGAAGCCCTGGTTGAGCTGCGCCGCGAAGGGCTCGGCCGTCTCCAGCAGCCCCATGTCGTGCAGCACCATCGTGAAGAAGCGCGCGTAGAGCAGGTGCAGGACGGCGTGCTCGACGCCGCCGATGTAGATGTCGGCGGGCATCCAGGCGTTGGCCCGGGCCGGGTCGAACGGACCGTCGGCGTAGCCCGGCGAGGTGAACCGCAGGAAGTACCAGGACGAGTCGACGAACGTGTCCATGGTGTCGCTGTCGCGCTTGGCCGGGCCACCGCACGACGGGCAGTCGACGTTGACCCAGTCCTCGGCCGCGGCCAGCGGCGAGGTGCCCTTGGGCTTCAGGTCGGCACCGCGCAGCTCGGGCAGCTCGACGGGCAGCTGGTCCAGGGGTACGTCGACCTCGCCGCACGTGGGGCAGTGGATGACCGGGATCGGCACGCCCCAGTAGCGCTGGCGGCTCAGCAGCCAGTCGCGCAGCCGGAAGTTCACGGTGCCGCGACCGGTGCCCTTCGACTCCAGCCACGTGATGACCGTCGACTTGGCCTCGGGGATCTCCATCCCGTCGACCGAGATCTCCTCGTTGGCCGAGTTGATCGCCGGCCCGCCGCCGGTGAAGGCCTCACCGCCGTCGGCCTCCCAGCCCTCGCCCGGCTGCACCGTCCTGATCACCGGCAGGCCGAACACGGCCGCGAAGTCCCAGTCGCGCTGGTCCTGGCCGGGGACGGCCATGATCGCGCCGGTGCCGTAGTCGGCCAGCACGTAGTCGGAGGCATAGACCGGGATCGTCGTGCCGGTCACCGGGTTGGTCGCGGTGACGCCCAGGTCGACGCCGGTCTTGGGCCGGTCGGTCGCCAGCCGGTCGATGTCGGAGGCCGTGCGCACCGACTCCAGGTAGGCCTCGTAGGCCGGCCGCTGGGCGTCGCTGACCAGCTCGCCCGCCAGCGCGGCGTCGGCCGCGACCACCATGAACGTCGCCCCGAACAGCGTGTCGGGACGGGTCGTGTAGACGGTCAGCGGCTCCTCGCGGCCCTCGACGACGAAGTCGACGTGCGCGCCCTCGGAGCGGCCGATCCAGTTGCGCTGGGCGTTGATGACGCGGTCGGGCCACGTCGGGGCCAGCACCTCCAGGCCGTCCAGCAGCTCCTGGGCGTAGTCGGTGATCTTGAAGTACCACTGGGTCAGGTCGCGCTTGGTGACCACGGCCCCACAGCGCTCGCAGGCACCGTCGACGACCTGCTCGTTGGCCAGCACCGTCTGGTCGTTGGGGCACCAGTTGACCGGGCTGTTCTTGCGGTAGGCCAGCCCGCGCTCACGGAACTTCAGGAACAGCCACTGGGTCCAGCGGTAGTAGTCCGGGTCGGACGTGTGCAGTCGGCGCGACCAGTCGAAGGCCAGGCCGTAGTTCTTCATCGACGCGGCCTGGGTCTCGATGTTGGCGTAGGTGTAGGTCGCCGGGTGCTCGTCGTTGCGGATGGCAGCGTTCTCGGCGGGCAGCCCGAAGGAGTCCCAGCCCATCGGGTTCAGCACCTCGAAGCCGCGGAAGCGCCAGTAGCGCGCGATCACGTCGTGCAGCGCGAACACCTCGGCATGACCCATGTGCAGGTCACCGCTCGGGTAGGGGAACATCGTGAGCGCGTAGCGCTTCTCCTTGGGCGATTCGTCGTCGGCGCGGAAGGGCTCGGTCTCGGCCCACACCTGCTGCCACTTCCGCTCGACGGACGGGACGTCGTACGTCGCCGCGTCGGCCGTCCCCTCGGTGCCCGCTGTGCCTTGCTCGCTCATCGTCTGCTCCTGCTCGTCTGCCTCTTGCCTGGTCCGGACATGAAAAAACCCCTCGCATGGAGGGGTGGCCGCGCGATCAACAGGTGATCAGCGCGGCTGTCCAAGAAGCAGGGTGTGGGTGCTCACGGACGACACCTTACCGCGCGTCGACCTAACCTCTCCACATGGTTGTCACTGCCATCTCCCCCTGGATCGTCGCGTCGGACGCCGACGGCCTGCTCTCGTTCCTGACCGACGTGCTCGGCGCGCAGGAGGTCGGCCGCGCACCGGGTCCGGACGGGCGCGTGGGCCACGCCGAGACCGTCGTCGGCGGCACGACCCTGGTCGTGATGGACGCCCACGAGGGCTGGACGCCGCAGCCGACCCTGCTCCGCGTCCGGGTCGACGACCTCGAGGTCGTCGTCGCGGCCACCGAGGCCGCGGGCGGCCGCGTCGTCACCCCGCCCACGCCGCTGCCGCAGGGCGTCGTCGGCGCGCGGGTCCTCGACCCGTGGGGCAACCTGTGGTGGCTCGAGCAGCAGGTCGATGACGTCCCTGTCGACGAGCTGCTGCGACGGCTGTCGGACGCCGACGCGGTCACGGTCGTGGCGGCGTACGAGAGCTCGCTCGACACCGAGATGCGCCGCCGAGCCTGACACCCGTCAGGAGCAGCAGGCCGCCTCGGGGGCGGACGTCGGGCTGTCCGCCAGGACGGTGTAGACCTCCCACCGCTCCCCGTCGGGGGTCTCGTCGACCCAGAACTTGTCCTGGCGGGCGTAGCAGCAGGTCGTGTCGCGCTCGTCGGACGAATCAACCCCGGTGCCGCTGAGCCGGGCCTGGACGGCGTCGACCTCGGCGGTGTCGGCGACCTCGATCCCGAGGTGGTTGAGCGACCCGCCACGGCCGGGGTTCTCCAGGAGCACGAGCTTGAGCGGCGGGTCCACCACGGCGAAGTTGGCGTAGCCCGGCCTGACCTTGGCCGGCTCGACACCCAGCAGCTTGCTGTAGAAGGCGATCGAGGCCTCGAGGTCGTCGACGTCAAGGGCGAGCTGGATGCGAGACATGGATCCTCCAGACGGTAGATATCGACACTTGTCGATGTCCGACCTTGCCCCAGACATAGATACCTGTCAATATTGACACATGTCGAAGTCCTTGACCCTGACGCCGGTCGAGACCGTCGCCTGCTGCTCGCCGCTCGCCCAGGAGCCGCTGAGCGCCGACCAGGCCGGCCGGATCGCCCCGCTCCTCAAGGCGATCGGCGACCCTGTACGCCTGCGCCTGCTGTCGATCGTCGCGTCCCACGCCGACGGCGAGGCCTGCGTCTGCGACCTGCACGACGCGTTCGACCTCTCCCAGCCGACCATCAGCCACCACCTCAAGGTGCTCCACGACGTCGGGCTGCTCGACCGCGAGAAGCGTGGCGTGTGGGTCTACTACCGGGTCGTGCCGTCCGCGGTCGCCGACCTGGGCGCCCTGCTCACGGGCGTCGCCGGGTGAGCGACCTCCCCCGCCGCGTGGTCGCCGAGAGCATCGGCACGGCGGCCCTCGTCGCCGCCGTCGTCGGGTCAGGGGTCGCGGCCACGCGCCTGTCCCCCGGCCAGCCCGGGTTGCAGCTGCTGGTCACTAGCCTCGTCACCGGAGCGGCCCTGCTGGCCCTGATCACCGTGCTGCAGCCGGTCTCCGCGGCGTTCAACCCGGTCGTGACGCTGGTCGCGCTGGCGCACCGTGAGATCACCGGTCGCGACGCCGGGGCGCTCGTCGTCGCGCAGGTCTCCGGCGGGGTGGCCGGTGCCGTCGTGGCCAACCTGATGTACGACCTCGACGCCGTCTCGGTCGCCGCGACCACCCGGGCCTCGCCCGCACACCTGCTCGCGGAGGTCGTGGCGACGGCGGGACTGGTGGTGCTCGTGCGGGGCTGCGCGCCCGACCGGGTGGCGGTGGTCGTGGCGTCGTACGTCACCGCGGCGTACTGGTTCACCAGCTCGACGAGCTTCGCCAACCCGGCGGTCACGCTCGCACGCACCTTCTCCGACACGTTTGCCGGTATCGCGCCGTCGTCGGTCCCGGCGTTCCTGCTCGCCCAGCTCGTCGGCGCCACGCTCGCCGCCGTCACCGCCGCCTGGCTCTTCGAGAGGACTCCTGCCCGTGCCTGATGTCCCAACCGTTTCGACCGTTCCGACCGTCCTGTTCGTCTGCGTCCACAACGCCGGCCGCTCCCAGATGGCGGCGGCGCTGCTCGACCACCACGCCGCGGGTCGCGTGAGGGTGCTGTCCGCCGGCTCCGCACCGGCCGACACGGTCAACCCGGCGGTCGTCGAGGTGATGGCCGAGCTGGGCCTCGACGTGTCCCGAGCGGTGCCGACCCTGCTCGCCACGGACGACGTCGCGGCCTCCGACGTGGTCGTCACGATGGGCTGCGGCGACGCCTGCCCGATCTTTCCCGGCAAGCGCTACGAGGACTGGGCGCTCGAGGACCCCGCGGGCCGGGGCGCCGGCGCGGTCAGGCCCATCCGCGACGACATCGACCAGCGGGTCAGAGCACTGCTCTCGGACCTGGTGGCCGGCTAGGCCGCGAGCATCAGCGGCATCAGCGCGTGCACCTGGACGACGAGGTCGTCGAGCACACGCCGGGCCGCGGCCGGGTCGCCGGTCTGGTGCGCGAGCAGAGCCTGCTGGAAGAGCCCGTCGAGCACGCCGTAGGCCGCGGCGGGGGTCAGCGCGACCGAGCGGCCGGCGAGCTCGGCGTAGCGGGAGACGACGCGCCAGATCATCTCCTCGAGCGTGGAGTCGATGAGCGTGACGGCCTCGCGCAGGCCGTCCTCGAACATGCTCTGGGTGCGCAGGTCGTACCAGAGGCGGTGCATCGGCGCCTCGTCGCGCAGCGTCTCGACGAGCTTGGCGGCGAACGCGTCGAGCAGACCGTCGGGGGTCGTCGCGTCGTCGACGACCGAGTCGTAGCGGGTCACGCACTGGGCCTTGTAGTAGCGCACGCAGTAGACGATCAGCTCGAGCTTGTCCTGGAAGTAGTAGTGGACCACGCCGTGGCTGAACTCGGAGTTGTTGGCGATCTCGCGCAGGCTCGCCCGCGCGTAGCCGAGCTCGCCGAGGGTCCGCAGCGCCGACTCGGCCAGCTCGTTGCGGCGCGCGTCGTGCTTGTCGGCCGGGGCGCGGCGCGCCACGCGGGTCTCGGTCATGGCGTCATCGTGTCACAGATCCTGAATTCCCTGGACGAGTGTCAAGGAATCTCTTGACAGTCGTCCAGACAACCGGGCACGTTGTGACCGCCCCCACAACCCGACGTACCCGACCGACGACGCTCGAGGAGACCGCATGACCGTGTTCGACCTGACCGGACGCACCGCCCTGGTGACCGGCGGCGCCCAAGGCCTCGGGGAGGGGATGGCGCAGGCCCTCGCCGTCGCCGGGGCCACCGTCGTGATCGGCGACCTGCAGGACGAGCTCGCGGGCAAGGTCGCCGAGTCGCTCGGCGCCGACGGCCGCAGCCACAGCGCGGTCCACCTCGACGTCACCGACGAGTCCTCGTGGGAGGCGGCCGTCACCGCCGCCGTCGAGCGCACCGGTCGGCTCGACATCCTGGTCAACAACGCCGGCGTCGAGATCAGCAGCCTGATCGCCGACATCGACCCCGCCGACGTGCGCACCATGCTCGACGTCAACGTGCTCGGCACCGCGCTCGGCATTAAGCACGGCCTGCGGACCATGCGCCCCGAGGGCGCCGCGGGCCACGGCGGCAGCATCATCAACATCTCCTCGGTGGCCGCGACCATCGCGTTCCCCGGCATCCCCATCTACTCCGCGACCAAGTCGGCGGTCGACCGGCTGACCCGCGTCGCGGCGATGGAGGCCGGCAAGCTCGGCTACGGCGTCCGCGTCAACTGCATCTACCCCGGCCTCGTCCCCACGGCGATGGGCCAGGGCCTGGCCGTCGACATGGCCGCGCTCGGGCTGTTCGAGTCGCCCGACGCCGCCGTCGGAGCCGTGATCGAGCAGACGCCGCTGGGCCGCCTCGGCGAGGTCGGCGACATGGCCGACGCCGTCGTGTTCCTGGCCTCCGACGCCGCCCGCTTCGTCACCGGCACCGGCCTGTCGGTCGACGGCGGGATGGGGATGTGACCGTGACGACCTCACCCGACACCACCCAGAAGCCCGTCGTCGTCTACGGCGCCTCCGGCTACACCGGCCGCCTCATCTGCGAGTACCTCCGGGAGTACGGCGTCCCGTTCGTCGCCGCCGGCCGCGACGGGGCCAAGCTCCAGGCCTCGATGGACCGCAACGTCGCCGGCATCGAGACCGCCGACTACGAGGTCGTCGAGGTCACCCACGACGTCGCCTCCCTGACCGAGCTCTTCACCGGCGCCCAGGTCGTCCTCAACACGGTCGGCCCGTTCAGCAAGTGGGGTCCCGAGGTCGTCGAGGCCTGCCTCGCGACCGGCGCCCACTACACCGACACGACCGGTGAGCAGGACTGGCTGATCACCTGCGACGAGAAGTACGGCGCCGACTTCGCTGCCGCCGGCCTGCTGCTCGCCCCCGGCATCGCGCAGATGTACACCACCGGCGAGATCGCGGCCGAGGTCGCGCTCGAGAGGCCGGGCCTCGACACCCTCGACATCGCGGTGTTCTGGGGTGGCAGCCCGACGATCGCCTCCACCCAGACGATCCTCTTCAACGCCGCCCTGTCGGGGGCGCACTACCTCGAGCAGAACGCCTACGTCCCGTTCGACCCCGACGGCGGTCACACGCAGCTCGTGATCCCCGGCCAGCACGAGGTCGCCCTCGCGCTGCCGTGGGGCGGCACGTCCCACCCGGTCTGGTACCGCAAGGACCCCCGCGTCGCCAACGTCAAGGCGCTCGGCGGGGTCTTCAACCGCGGTCTCATGCTCGCCGTGCCCCAGATCGTCGCGGGCGCCATCGCCGCCACCGAGGGCATGGACGCCGACGAGAAGTACCTCGCCCTGGCCGCCGCCGCGGCCACGGTGATGAGCGAGATGCCGCCGCGCGAGAACCCCCGGCTCAACAAGTCGCTCGACTCGGTGCACGCCTCCGGCCCGCTCGGTCGCGCGCACTGCGTCATCCACGGCAACCAGAACTACAAGCAGACCGGGCTGCTGCAGGCCTACGCCGCCTACGCGCTGCTCCAGCAGCCGCCCAGGCGGGTCGGGTTCGCGTCGGGCTGCCAGGCGTTCGGCCACCGCGAGCTGCTGGGCGTCCTTCGCTCCTTCGGCCTCGTCTCCGAGCCCGTCCTCACGGTCGAGAGCTGACCCGGTGCGGCTCGTCGACTACCTCGACAAGGGCTGGTCGACCGGGCCGGACGCCCCCTGCCTGACGACCGACGGGCCGGACGGGCCGGCCAGCAGCACCTACGCCGAGGTGCGGGAGCTCAGCTCCCGCATCTCGGCGGCCCTGGTCGCCCGCGGCGTCGCACCCGGCGACAAGGTCGCCATCCTCTCGGCCAACGACCCGGTCGCGTTCACCACGGTGTTCGGCATCAACCGCGCCGCCGCCGTGTGGTGCCCGATCAACCCGCGCAACGAGGCCGCCGAGAACCGCGACCTCCTCGCCCTCTTCGAGTGCACCGCTCTCGTCTTCCAGGCGTCGTTCGCGCCGCTGGTCGACCAGATCCGCGGCGACCTCCCCGGCCTGACGACGCTGGTCTGCCTCGACGCGGAGGCTGGTGACGTCGACTTCGCCCTGGGCTGGGACGAGTTCCTCGACCGCGGCGTCCCCGGACCCGACCCGTCCCCGGTCGACGACGTCGCGATGGTCGTCGGCACCGGCGGCACGACCGGGCGGCCCAAGGGGGTCATGCTCACCCACCACAACCTCGAGACGATGAGCGCCATCACGTTGATGAGCTATCCGTGGGAGGGCCGGCCCGTCTACCTCGCCCTGGCGCCGCTCACCCACGCGGCGGGCGTGCTCTGCTTCCCCGTGCTGGCGCGCGGCGGCGAGGTGGTCGTCATGCGCTCACCCGACGTCGGTGGCTTCCTCGACCACGTCGAGCGTCACCGCGTCACGCACACGTTCCTGCCCCCGACGCTGATCTACATGGTGCTGGCGCACGAGCGGCTCGAGAGCACTGATCTCTCCAGCCTGCAGTGCTTCTGGTACGGCGCGGCCCCGATGTCGGCGGCCCGCCTCGAGGAGGCGCTCACCCGGATCGGACCGGTGATGGCGCAGCTCTTCGGCCAGACCGAGGCGCCGATGATGATCTCGACGCTCTCCCCCCGCGAGCACTTCCGTCCCGACGGGAGCATCGCCCTCGAACGGCTGTCATCAGCGGGGCGTCCGGCTCCGTTGGTGACGGTCTCCATCATGGCCGAGGACGGCACGCTGCTGCCGACCGGCGAGACGGGCGAGATCGTCGTCCGGTCCTCGCTGGTGATGGCCGGCTACCTCGGCGACCCGGAGGCCACGGCGGCGGCCTCGGCACACGGCTGGCACCACACCGGCGACATCGGCTACCTCGACCCCGACGGCTACCTCTTCATCGTCGACCGGGCCAAGGACATGGTCATCACCGGCGGGTTCAACGTCTACTCGACCGAGGTCGAGCAGGCCGTGATGGCCCACCCCGACGTGCAGGACTGCGCGGTGATCGGCCTGCCGGACGACACGTGGGGCGAGCGGGTCGTGGCCGTCGTGCAGGCGCGGGGCGGAGCCACGATCGACCCAGCCGCGCTCAAGGCGTTCGTCAAGGAGCGCCTCGGCAGCGTCAAGTCACCCAAGCAGGTCGAGGTCTGGGACGACCTGCCGCGCTCCAAGGTCGGCAAGGTCCTCAAGACCGACATCAAGGAGCGGCTGCGCGGCTGATCAGCCCAGCACCGAGCCCAGGAACGCCACCTGCGCCGCGACGGACTCGGCGAACGGCTCACCCTCGTAGATCGCGAAGTGGCCGACGTCGAGGCGGAGCACCTCGACCGGGCCGCCCGCCTTGCGCGCCACGGCCTCGACGGCCGATGGCGGGGCGATCGTGTCGTGCGTGGCGACGACCAGCATGAGGGGCGCCGTCACCCTGGCGGCCGAGGCGACCGGCCGGTTGAGCAGGATCGGGATGATCCCGCGGGCCACCATCTCGTTGCGGAACGTCGGGCCCATGATCAGCTCGTAACCCGCCTGGCCGTCGTGCGACGTGATCGCCGCGAGGGACCCCGGAGGGCCGACGATCGGCAGCGTGTGGCCGCGCTGCACCACCCCGCGCAGCGCGTGGGCCGTCAGCCGGAGGAGCTGGCGCAGGCCGGCGTACCGGCGGATCTCGAGGACGGCTGCGAGCCCGTCCATGGCGGCGCCCTGGGAGACGACGGCGGCGACGCGCGGGTCGCCGGCGGCGACGGCGACCACGTGCCCGCCGGAGTACGACGACCCCCACAGCACCACCCGGTCGGGGTCGATGCCGGCCATCGACCGCACGTGAGCCACCACGGCGACGTAGTCCTCACGGTGCCGGCGGTGGTCGACCGACTGGCGGGGAGTGCCGTCGGAGGTGCCGAAGCCGCGGTAGTCGAAGACGACCACGTCGGCGCCAGCTGCGGCGAACCGCTCGGCGAAGGGCGTCAGCCCCGCGTCCTTGGTGGCGCCGAAGCCGTGCGCCATGACGACGACCGGCCGCCCGGCGGGTGTCGTCCACGCGTCAGAGGCGGCGGGGTAGTGCCACGCGGCCAGGCGGACGCCGTGGCTGGTGACATCGAGGTCGGTCCGGGTGGCAGGCACCCTACGATCACAGCATGACTGTCAACGACATGTTCCGCCTCGACGGCAAGGTCGCCGTCGTCACCGGTGCCTCGAGCGGCCTCGGCGTCGCGTTCGCCCAGGGCCTGGCCGAGGCCGGCGCCGACCTCGCGCTCGGCGCCCGCCGCGTCGACCGCCTGGCCGACACCGCCAAGCTCGTCGAGGCCGTCGGCCGTCGTGCGCTGACCGTCGCCACCGACGTCGCCGACCCCGAGTCGTGCAGCAACCTGGTCGCCCTGGCGATGGAGGAGTTCGGCAGGGTCGACATCCTGGTCAACAACGCCGGCATCGGCACCGCGG
>NZ_JAURVJ010000130.1 GCF_030655615.1 Nocardioides sp. | reverse complement strand
CGACGCCCTCGGCCTCGAGGGCGAGGAACACGTCGTCGAGGTCGATGCCGACCGCGCTGAGCTGGTCGAAGACCTGCTGGGCCTCGGCGCCCTTGCCGGTGACCTCGTCGCCGGTCACCTCGCCGTGGTCCTCGAAGGCCTCGAGGGTCTTCTCCGGCATCGTGTTGACGGTGTCGGCGACGACCAGGTCGGCGACGTAGAGGGTGTCGGGGTAGTCGGGGTTCTTGACCCCGGTGGAGGCCCACAGCGGACGCTGGGCGTGTGCGCCCACGTCGCTGAGCTGCTTCCAGCGGTCACTGGCCAGGACCTCCTCGTAGGCGGCGTAGGCCAGTCGCGCGTTGGCGACCGCGGCCTTGCCCTTGAGGGCGGTGGCCTCCTCGGAGCCGACGGCGTCGAGCCGCTTGTCGATCTCGCTGTCGACACGCGAGACGAAGAACGACGCCACCGACTGGATGCGGCCGAGGTCGAGCCCGTTGTCGCGGGCGGCCTCGAGACCACTGAGGTAGGCGTCCATGACGGCGCGGTAGCGCTCGATCGAGAAGATCAGCGTGACGTTGACGCTGATGCCCTGGGAGATCGCGGCGGTGATGGCGGGCAGGCCCTCCTGGGTCGCGGGGATCTTGATCAGCACGTTGGAGCGGTCGACGGCCTCCCACAGCGCCTGGGCCGACGCGATCGTGGCGCCGGTGTCGTTGGCGAGGTCGGGCTCGACCTCGATCGACACCCGGCCGTCGGTGCCGGAGGAGTCGGCGACGGGCTTGAAGATGTCGCAGGCGTTGCGGACGTCCTCTGTGGTGAGCTCGAAGATCACCCGGTCGACGGGCTGGCCGTCGGCGACGAGCTTGCGGACCTGCTCGTCGTACCTCTCACCGTCGGCGATGGCCGCGGCGAAGATCGTCGGGTTGGTGGTGACGCCGACGACGGACTTGTCCTTGACGAGCGCGGCGAGGTTGCCGCTCTCGATGCGCTCGCGGGACAGGTCGTCGAGCCAGATGCTGACGCCCGCGTCGGCGAGCGCCTTCAGTCGATCGGTCATGTTTCCTCCTGTGATCGGTGGGTGGGCGGACGCCGTGGGGGTCAGAGGTTCTGAGCCTGGGCGGCCGCGATGCTGTCCTTGGCGGCCTGGGCCACCGCTTCGCCGGTGATGCCGTACTCCTGGTAGATGCGCTGGTAGTCGGCCGAGGCGCCGTAGGTGTCGATGGACACGATGCGGCCGGCGTCGCCGACATAGTCGCGCCAGCCCTGCTTGACCCCGGCCTCGACCGAGACGCGCGCCTTGGCGGTCGGCGGGAGGACGGTGTCGCGGTAGGACTGGTCCTGCGCCTCGAACCACTCGAAGCACGGCATCGAGACCACGCGGGCCGCGATGCCGTCGGCGGCGGGCAGGTCGCGGGCCGCGACGGCGACCTGGACCTCGGACCCGGTGGCCAGCAGCACGACGTCGGGGGTGCCCTCGGCGCCCACGAGGACGTAGCCGCCGCGGTGGACGTCGGTGGTGTCGGCCCAGTGCTCACCGGTCTCGGCGTCAGCGCCGCGCGGAAAGGTCGGGACGTTCTGGCGGGTCAGCGCCAGGGCGGCCGGCCGGTCGGTGTGGCCGAGGATCGTCTGCCAGCAGGCGGCGGTCTCGTTGGCGTCGGCCGGGCGTACGACGTCGAGCCCGGGCATCGCGCGGAGCGCGGCGAGGTGCTCGATCGGCTGGTGGGTGGGGCCGTCCTCGCCGAGACCGATGGAGTCGTGGGTCCAGACGTAGGTGACCGGCAGCCCGCTGAGCGCGGCCACGCGGACGGCGCCGCGCATGTAGTCGGAGAACGTGAGGAACGTGCCGCCGAAGACGCGGGTCAGCTTGTCGGCGGCGATGCCGTTCATGATCGCGCCCATGCCGTGCTCGCGGATGCCGAAGTGCAGGACGCGGCCCTGGTAGGGGTCACCGGACCACTGCTCGGTGGTGCGCGAGGCCGGGATGAACGACGGCGCCGACTCGATCGTCGTGTTGTTGGACCCGGCCAGGTCGGCCGAGCCGCCCCACAGCTCGGGCATCAGGTCGGCGATGGCGTTGATCACCTTGCCGGACGCCGACCGGGTGGCGACGCCCTTGGCGTCGGCCTCGAAGGTCGGGAGGGCCTCGGTGAACCCGTCGGGGAGCTCGCGGGCCTTGAGGCGGTGGAGCAGGACCGCCTTGTCGGGGTTGGCGGCCGACCAGGCGGCGTACTGCTCGTCCCAGGCGGACCCGGTGGCCGCGCCCCGCTCGCCGAGGCTGCGGGTGTGAGCCAGCACCTCGGCCGGGACCGGGAACTTCTCCTTGGGGTCGAAGCCGAGCACGACCTTGGTGGCCTCGACCTCGTCGTCGCCGAGAGCGCTGCCGTGGGCCTTCTCGGTGCCCTGGGCCTTGGGTGCGGGCCAGGCGATGATCGTGTTGAGCACGATGAGCGACGGCTGGTCGGTGACCTCGCCCGCGGCCAGGATCGCCGCGTAGAGCTCGGGGACGTCCTCGACGTAGTCGGTGCCTCCGTTGGTCCAGTCGACCACCTGCACGTGCCAGCCGTAGGCCTCGTAGCGCTTGGCGACGTCCTCGGTGAACGCGACGTCGGTGTCGCCCTCGATCGAGATGCGGTTGCGGTCGTAGATCATCGTGAGGTTGCCGAGCTCCTGGGTGCCGGCGATCGAGCTCGCCTCACCACTGACGCCCTCCTCGAGGTCGCCGTCGGAGCAGATGGCATAGACGTGGTGGTCGAACAGGCTCTCGCCCGGCGCGGCGTCGGGGTCGAGCATCCCGTGGATGCGACGACCCGACATGGCCATGCCCACGGCGTTGGCAACGCCCTGGCCCAGAGGCCCGGTCGTCACCTCGACGCCGGCCGTGTGGCCGAGCTCGGGGTGGCCGGGGGTCTTGGAGCCCCAGGTACGCAGCGCCTTGATGTCGTCGAGCTCGAGCCCGAACCCACCGAGGTAGAGCTGCGTGTAGAGCGTGATGCTCGAGTGGCCGCACGACAGCACGAACCGGTCGCGCCCGATCCACGAGGGGTCGGCCGGGTCGTGCCGCATCACCTTCTGGAAGAGGAGGTACGCCGCGGGGGCGAGACTCATCGCGGTGCCGGGGTGGCCGTTGCCGACCTGCTGGACGGCGTCCATGGCCAGCACGCGGGCCGTGTCGACGGCCTTCTTGTCCAGGTCGGTCCAGTCGAGGGCGGGGGTGTCGCTCACGGGTCTCCTAGGCGGATTGGAACGGTCCAACGGATCGGGCCTCGGTCAATGCCGAGCCTACTCAGGTCGAGGGATAGGCTGACACCGCCTCATCGGGGGTGACCACGCCTGGCACCCCGTCCCCAGCCCAGACCCGAGGGACCTTCGTGACCTACGTCGACGAGTCTCGACCTGCCGTGCAGCAGCCTGAGCCGGCACCCGTGAGCCTCAAGGACGTCGTCTCGGCGTACGTCGGCCTCACCAAGCCGCGTGTCATCGAGCTGCTGCTCCTCACCACCGTGCCGGTCATGTTCTTCGCCGAGCGGGGCGTTCCCGCCCTCGGCCTCGTCGCCGCCACCGTCGTGGGCGGTGCCCTGTCGGCCGGCTCGGCGTCGGCCTACAACTGCGTCTACGACCGCGACATCGACGAGCAGATGCGCCGTACCCGGCGCCGCGCGCTCCCGCGCCACGTCGTCACGCCGACCTCGGCGCTGGTCTTCGCGACCGTGCTGATGGTCGTCTCGACCGTCGTGCTGGCCCTGTGGGTCAACCCGCTCTCCGCCGTGCTGTCGGTGGCCGCCAACGCGTTCTACGTCTTCGGCTACACGATGCTGCTCAAGCGCCGTACGACGCAGAACATCGTCTGGGGAGGCATCGCCGGCTGCTTCCCGGCCCTCATCGGCTGGACCGCCGTCACCGGCGAGCTCTCGTGGGTGCCGATCGTGCTGTTCGCCGTCGTCTTCTTCTGGACGCCGCCGCACACCTGGGCGCTGGCGCTGCGCTACCGCGAGGACTACGCCAACGTCGACGTGCCGATGCTGCCGGTCGTGAAGCCCGCGGCCGAGGTCGGCCGCCAGATCGTGCTCTACAGCTGGGTCATGGTCGCGACGTCGCTGCTGCTGTGGCCCGTCGCCGGCACCGGCTTCGTCTACCCGGTCGTCGCCGCCGTGCTCGGCGGGGTGTTCCTGGTTCAGGCCCACAAGATGTGGGCCCGCGCCCGCGGCACCGAGGACCTCAGCGTCATCCAGCCGATGCGGCTCTTCCACCACAGCAACCTCTACCTGTCGCTGCTGTTCGTGGCCGTGGCGTTGGACCCGCTGCTGTTCTGAGCTTGTCGGCTGGGTGGGTGGTTGGCCTGGCCGTTCGACTCGTTCGATCGCTCGAGTTGGTGGCGGGTTGGGGTTGGTCTGCGCGGTCAACTCGTGCGATCGCACGAGTTGGTGGCGGGTCGGGGTCGGTGTGCGCGGTCAACTCGTGCGATCGCTCGAGTTGGTGGCGGGT
>NZ_JAURVJ010000116.1 GCF_030655615.1 Nocardioides sp. | reverse complement strand
GTCGGGCCGGGGTGGTGCTGGAAGCCTGCCGGGGGCTGCATCGCGAACTGCTGCGGCGGCGTGGGCGTGCGGAATGCCGGAGCGGCCGGGGCCGGCGGGGCCTTGACCAGCGGCACCGGGGTCGGCGTCGGGGTGGGGGTGCGGGCCTGCGAGAACGACCACGCCTGGGTGTCCTCGGGCAGGGGCGTGCTGTCGGCGGGCCGAGCCGGGGTCGGGTCGTCCGGCAGCCGTACGACGCGGCGCAGGTCGTCGCGCAGCGCAGTCGCCGACGGGTAGCGCTCGAGCGGGTTCTTGGCCATCGCGGTGCGCAGGACCCGGTTGATCTCGGCCGCCAGCGGCCCGGTCGGCGCCAGCTGGGGCACGGGCTGCTCCACGTGGGCCATCACGACCTGGTAGTCGGTGCTCCCGGCGTACGGCGCCTTGCCGCTCAGCGCCGCCCACAGCAGGCAGCCCAGGGAGTAGATGTCGGAGCCCGGCCCGGCCTCGCCGCCCAGGTGCAGCTCGGGGGCCATGTAGGACGGCGTGCCGACCGTGCCGCCGGCCTGGGTCAGCCCGGACTGCACGCCGAGCTGGCGCGCGATGCCGAAGTCGCCGAGGTAGGCCTGCAGCTGGCTGTCGCGGTTGCGCAGCAGCACGTTGGCGGGCTTGATGTCGCGGTGGACCAGGCCGGCCGCGTGGGCGTCGGCCAGTCCGTCGGCGACCTGCGAGATCAGGTTGACGGCGATCCGGGCCGGCGGTCGGCCGTGCTTGTGGAGCATCTGGCCGAGGTCGCCGTCGGGGATCAGCTGCGAGGCGATGTAGAGCCGGCCGTCGGCCTCGCCGAACGAGTAGACCTGGACGACGTGGGGCGAGTCGAGCGACGCCTGCGCCTGGGCCTCGCGCGTGAACCGCGCCCGGAACTCCTCGTTCTCCCCGATGTGGGGCGTGATGATCTTGAGCGCGACCTGACGGTTGAGCTGCGTGTCGAGCGCCTGGTAGACGATGCCCATGCCGCCCACGCCCAGGCGGTTGCCGATCCGGAACGGACCGAGCTCTGCCCCGGGCTCGGGGTTGTTGGACGCGGGGCTCATCGGCACGTGACCCTATCTACCCAGTTCTGGTCGCTCCATGGCTGGACGCACCGCGCACCCGCAACTTTCTCGGAGGGCTGCCGCCGGCCTGGCCCGGCGGGCGCGGCCGGTGCGGGCCCAGCCACGCGCTCCGTGCGCCTCGTGGTCGGCCCGGCCCCGTGGTCGGGGCGCCTCGCCGCACGCACCTCCCATGCCTCGATCGGGCCGTCCGCACGGCATGCTGTCCCCGTGGCCGGCCCCTACGACGTCAGCAACGACCCCTTCGGCTTCGGCGCAGGCCTGCCACCGGTGGTCGGTGCGGCGATGCAGGGCGCGCAGAACCTGCTCATCAAGGCGGCCACCGCCTGGGACGCCGGCGACGACGCCCGTGCGTCGACGCTCCTCGACCGCGCGGCCGCCATGCCGTTCGTGCAGGCCGAGGACATCTGGCCGGGTCCGTACGGCGCCCACATGCTGCTCTTCGAGCTGCTCACCCACACCGTGGAGACGGGCGAGGCCCACGACTGGTTCGCCGCCGTCGAGGCGACGTTCGCGACCATCCCCGAGGGCCAGGTCGCGCCGCTCTGCGACGCCCTCGCCCCGCTCATCGCCGACTGGGACCTCGGCGCCGACCTCGAGCGCCTGGTCCGCACCCTCGTGGCCGGACGCCTCACCGACGACCACCGGTGGATGCACGACGACCTCGACCCCGCCCTCCTGCGGTCGGGGACCGAGGCCATCCTGAAGGTCGCCGTACGCCTCTCCGACGAGCTCGAGTCGCGCGGCCTCTGCTCCCACCTGGTCCCCGAGTACTGGTGAGGCCGGTCGCCGGGGAGCGTGGGCGGGGCGTCGGCGGATTCCCCGGCTGACCGGGGAAACTGACCGTTGTCAGGGGTTGCAACCCCTGACAAGGGACGGAATCCCCGGCCGGCCGGGGAATCCGACACCCCCGGGGGCACCATTCCCGGAGACCTCAGAACAGCAGGGCCGAGGCCGGGTCCTCGAGGATGCCGGCGACGTCGGCGAGGAAGCGGGAGCCCTTCTCGCCGTCGACGTGGCGGTGGTCGAAGCTCAGGGCCAGCGTGGTGACCTGACGGACGGCGATCTCGTCGACGCCGCCCCTCGTCACCACCCACGGCTGCTTCTTGATCGCGCCGAAGCACAGGATCGCCGACTCACCGGGGTTGATGATCGGGGTGCCGGCGTCGACGCCGAAGACGCCGACGTTGGTGATCGTGAGGGTGCCGCCGGCCATCTCGGCAGGCTGCGTGCGGCCCTCCCGAGCGGTGGCGGTGAGCCCGCCCAGCGCCTCGGCGAGCTCGAGGAGCGAGAGCCGGTCGGCGTCCTTGACGTTGGGCACGACGAGCCCGCGCGGGGTCGCGGCCGCGATCCCGAGGTTGACGTAGTGCTTGAGGACGACCTCCTGGGCGGCCTCGTCCCAGTAGGAGTTGATCTCGGGGGTACGCCGGACCGCCAGCAGCACGGCCTTGGCCAGCACCAGCAGCGGGCTGACCTTGACCTCGCGGAACTCGCGCCGCTTCTTGAGCCGCTCGACCAGCTCGACCGTCGCGGTCGCGTCGAGCGTCACCCACTCGGTGACGTGGGGCGCGGTGAACGCCGAGCCCACCATCGCGCCGGCCATCATCTTACGGACGCCCTTGATCGGCTCGCGGGTCTCGCGCTCCGGGGCTTCGAGGCTCGTCGCCGGGGCTCCTCGCACCTCAGCCGCCGGGGAGGAACCCGCCGCCGCCTCGACGTCGGCCCGCGACACGGTGCCGTGGGGGCCGGTGGCCTCGCAGGTCGCGAGGTCGACGCCGAGGTCACGGGCCAGCTTGCGGACCGGGGGCTTGGCGAGCACGCGCAGGTCGGCGGGCTCGCGGGGGGCGGAGGTGGGGACGGCCGAGCGTGCGGGCACGGCCTCCTCGGGCTCGGCGGCCTCGACCAGGGGCGAGGCGAGGCCGGTCTCGAAGGACGCCTGGGTCTGGATGTGGGTGGCCAGGGCCCCGGTCGCGACCTTGCGGGCCCGGCGGGTCGGGCCGCGGTCGGCCTTGTTGCGGCCGACCAGGCTCTCGCCCTCACCGCCGCCGCTGGCGGCCGGGTTGGACAGGTCGATGACCATGTCGGCGTCCGCAGCGGGCGGGGCGTCGGGCGGCGTCGGGTCCTCGGCCGGAGCCGAGGGCGCGTCGGCGCCGATCCGGATGATGGGGGTGCCGACCGCGACGGTCTCGCCCTCGGCGACGAGCAGGGCGGTGACCTCGCCGGCGAAGGGCGACGGCAGCTCGACCAGCGACTTGGCGGTCTCGATCTCGACGACGACGTCGTTGACGGCGACGACGTCGCCCACCTTGACCTTCCAGGTGACGATCTCGGCCTCGATCAGGCCCTCACCCACGTCGGGCAGGAGGTACTCGGGCATCTCAGAACCCCAGGCTTCGGTCGACGGCGTCGAGGACCCGGTCGAGGTCGGGGAGGAACTCCTCCTCGATGCGCGACGCGGGGTAGGGGGTGTCGTAGCCGCCGACGCGCAGCACCGGCGCCTCGAGCGAGTAGAAGCACTCCTCGGTGATCCGGGCCGACAGCTCGGCGCCCAGGCCCAGGTTGACGTGGGCCTCGTGGACGACGACCGCGCGGCCGGTGCGGCGTACGGACGCGAGCACGGGGCCCATGTCGAGCGGCGACAGCGTGCGCAGGTCGACGACCTCGAGCGAGCGACCCTCGGTGGCGGCCGCCTCGGCGGCCTTGAGGGCGGTCTTGACCGTCGGCCCGTAGGCCAGCAGCGTGAGGTCGGCGCCCTGGCGGACGACGCGCGAGGTGAAGAGCGGCTCGGGGGTCTCGGTGTCGTCGAGCTCGGCCTTGTCGGCGTGGTACTGCCGCTTGGGCTCGAGGAAGATCACCGGGTCGTCGCAGGCGATGGCCTGCTGGATCATCCAGTAGCCGTCGACGGGGTTGGAGCACGCGACGACCTTGAGGCCGGGCGTGTGGGCGAACTGCGCCTCGGGCGACTCGCTGTGGTGCTCGACCGCGCCGATGCCGCCGCCGAACGGGATGCGGATGACGATCGGCATCTTGACCCGACCCTTGGACCGGTAGTGGATCTTGGCGACCTGGCAGACGATCTGGTCGTAGGCCGGGTAGACGAAGCCGTCGAACTGGATCTCCACGACGGGCCGGTAGCCGCGCATCGCCATGCCGACGGCGGTGCCGACGATGCCGGACTCGGCGAGCGGGCTGTCGATGACGCGGTCCTCGCCGAAGTCCTTCTGCAGGCCGTCGGTGATCCGGAAGACGCCGCCGAGCTTGCCGACGTCCTCGCCCATCAGCAGGACCTTGGGGTCGTCCTCCATCGCCCTGCGCAGGCCCATGTTGAGGCCCTTGGCGAGGGTGATCTTCTGCGTGGTCGTGTCGGTCGCCATCTCAGTGGCTCCCCTCGAACGAGGCGTGGTAGGCCGCGAAGCCGTCGCGCTGGACGCGCAGCTCCTCGGTCTCGTCGGCATAGACGTGCTCGAACATCGCGCCGGGCGCCGGGTCGGGCAGCGCCTTGCACCCCTCGCGCAGGGTGTGGCCCAGCTCGTCGGCCTCGGCCGCGATGTCGGCCATGAAGCCGTCGTCGACGAGGCCGTTGCGGCGCAGGTAGACCTCGACCCGCGCGATCGGGTCCTTGAGCTTCCAGCTCTCGACGTCGTCGGACAGCCGGTAGCGGGTCGGGTCGTCGGTCGTCGTGTGGGCGCCCATCCGGTAGGTGTAGGCCTCGACGAAGGTCGGGCCCTGACCGTCGCGGGCGCGCTGCAGCGCGGCCTGCGTGACGGCGTAGGTCGCCAGCACGTCGTTGCCGTCGACGCGTACGCCGGGGAACCCGAAGCCGAGAGCCCTCTGGTAGAGCGGGATCCGGCTCTGGCGCTCGATCGGCTCGGAGATGGCCCACTGGTTGTTCTGGCAGAAGAAGACGACCGGGGCGTTGTAGGACGCCGCGAAGATGAAGGCCTCGTTGACGTCACCCTGGCTGCTGGCGCCGTCGCCGAAGTGGGCGACGACCGCGGTGTCGCGGTCGGGGTCGCCGGTGCCGACGTCGCCGTCGCGCTGCACGCCCATGGCGTAGCCGGTCGCGTGCAGGCACTGGGCGCCGATGACGATCGTGTAGAGCGCGAAGTTGAACTCCGAGGGGTCCCAGTCGCCGTGGTCGACGCCGCGGAACAGCCCGAGCTGCTTGAGGGGGTCGACGCCGCGGCAGTAGGCGACGCCGTGCTCGCGGTAGGTCGGGAAGACGAAGTCCTGCGGGCGGAGCGCGCGGCCGCAGCCGATCTGGGCGGCCTCCTGGCCGAGCAGCTGGGCCCAGATGCCGAGCTCGCCGTGGCGCTGCAGCGCCGTCGCCTCGGTGTCGATCCGCCGGGTCAGCACCATGTCGCGGTAGAACCCGCGCAGCTGCTCGGCGGAGAAGTCGAGGTCGAACTCCGGGTGGTGCACCCGCTCGCCCTCGGGTGTCAGGAGCTGGACGAGCTCGGGGCCGCCGTCGGCCTGGCTGGGTCCGAAGGCCTTGACCAGGTCGGGCCCGAAGGCACTGTCGGTCGGTCCGGTGGGCGGTGCGTTCATCTCGCGGCTCCTTGTCGTCGCCCGGGCTGCGGGGTCTCCGCTCCGGGTGGCTCGGCCCGGGGTCGGCCACGGGTCTCCGCAGGGGTGGCGCGGCTGTGACCCGGGACACATCGGGATGGGAGTCAACGTACCGCCGGGCCCCACGCCCTCGCCAACCGAGCCCTACCCTGGCCCCATGACCGACACGACGGCAGGCGGGAAGACCGCGAAGAACCGTTCGGCGACCACCACGATCGACGCCCCGGCGGCGACCGTCTTCGCGATCCTGTCCGACCCCCGGCAGCACGCGCGGATCGACGGCTCGGGCAGCGTCAAGGGCTCGACGGTCGGTCCCGACCGCCTCGAGCTGGGCTCGGAGTTCGGGATGAGCATGAAGCGGGGCGCGGGCTACAAGATGACCAACAAGGTCGTCGAGCACGAGGCCGACCGGCTGATCGCGTGGCGCCACGTGGGTGCCCACCGCTGGCGCTACGAGCTCGCCCCGACCAACGGCGGCGGCACCCAGGTCACCGAGACGTGGGACCTGTCGCCCTACAACCCGGTCGCCCGGGCCGCCGTCAGCGCGCTCTTCGGCAAGGGCACCCAGGCCGCCATCGAGGCGACGCTGGTCAAGCTCAAGGAGGCCGCGGAGTCCGACGCCGCCGGCGCTGGGCCCGGCGCCTAGGCTGGGAGCGCCCCATCCCGGGGCGTCGAGACGGGAGTCCCACCATGGACTGGTGGATGTGGCTGGTGCTGGTGCTGGTGATCGCGGCGGTCGTGGTCGGAGGCCTGCTCGCGTTGCAGGCCCGGCGACGACGGGGCGGCGTGATCGTCGGCGGGTCGGCTCCGCGCGGCAAGCGGGGGCCGTCGTGACGCGGCTGATGCGCACCTCCGAGATCAGCGCGCTGCCGGTGGTGACGCTGGCCGGTGACGACATCGCCCAGGTCAAGGACATCGCGTTCTCGGGCAACGGCGGCGCCGTGTCCGGGTTCACCCTCGCCGGACGGGGCCGGTTCGCCGGTCCCCTCAAGACCGGGCTCCTCTGGACCAAGGTCGTCGGGCTCGGCGCCGACGCCGTGATCGTCGCCGACGAGTCCGCGCTCGACCCGGTCGACGACGTACGCCGTGCGGCCGAGTCGGCGGACGGCTCCGGCGCCTCGGGCGGCAACGTCCTGGGCGACCAGGTCCTCACCGACGGTGGCACCGACCTCGGCAAGGTGGTCGACGTGATCGTCCAGTTCGACAACGGCAGCAGCGCCTGCGACGTCGTGGGCTACGAGATCGAGGCGTCCGAGTCGCTCGCCGCCAAGGCCTCCAACGCCAGCAACGGCACCCGGCTGCTGGTGCCGCTGCCCGACACCCTGGCCGTCTCCGGCGAGCACCTCATGGTGCCGGCGAGCGCCGAGGGCTTCGTGTCCGGCGACCTGGCGGGGTTCGGCGCCGCCGTCTCCGCGTTCCGCGCCCAGCTCGACGGGAAGCCCTGACATGCAGTGGTCACAGCTCAAGAAGCACAAGGTCGTGAGCACCGCGACGGCTGACAAGGTCGGCAAGGTCGACGGCTTCCTGCTCGACCCGGCGACCCGGTCGGTCGTCGGCCTGACGCTCAAGAAGACCGACTCCGGCAGCGTCGTGCGCTGGAGCGACCTCGTCGCCGTCGGCGCCGACGCGGTCACCGTCCCCGACGCCGCCGTCGTGCTCGAGCCCGACGAGGCGCAGGGCGCCCTCGCCGACAAGCGCGGCTCGGTCCTCAAGAAGCTCGTCCTCGACGACGACGGCAACGCCCTCGGCACCGTCAAGGACATCGACCTCGACCCCGAGACGGGCGCGCTGCGCGAGCTGCTGCTCGACACCCGGACCGTCTCCGGCGACCGGCTCCTCGGCGTGGGCTCCTACGCCGTCGTCGTACGCGCCGACTGAGGCCGGCACCGAGTGACCCACTTCTACCGCCCGACCGATGGCCACGGGCTCGCGCACGACCCGTTCAACGCGATCGTCGCGCCGCGACCCATCGGGTGGATCAGCAGTGTCTCCGCCGACGGCGCACGCAACCTGGCGCCCTACAGCTTCTTCAACGCCTTCAACTACCGCCCGCCGATCGTGGGCTTCTGCAGCATCGGCCGCAAGGACAGCGTCGCCAACCTCGAGGCGACCGGCGAGTTCGTCTGGAACCTCGTGACCCGCGACCTCGCCGAGGCGATGAACCGCACCTCCACCGCCGACAGCGTCGACGAGTGGGGACGCGCCGGCGTCGCTGCGGCCGCCAGCGTCGAGGTGACCCCGGAGCGCGTCGCGGACTCGCCGGTCAGCTTCGAGTGCCGGGTCACGCAGGTCGTGCGGCTGCTCGACCAGCACGGCGTCGAGATCGACGCGTGGATGACCTTCGGCGAGGTCGTCGGCGTCCACATCGACGAGCAGTTCCTCGTCGACGGCGTCTACGACACCGCCGCCGCCCAACCGGTCATGCGCGCCGGCGGGCCCTCGGCCTACTACGAGGTGGGCGACCGCTTCGACCTGCACCGCCCGTCCTGACCTCGGCCGCCATCCCCGCCCGGGCCGACCACGCGGCACGCGGGGTCGCAGGTCGGGGTCGACCCGTGAGTCAGTGCAGCTCGCCCAGGTCCTCGTGGGCCTCGTGCGAGACGGGCTCGACCTGGAACGTCGCGTGCCGGACGTCGAAGTGCTCGGCGACGCAGGCGCAGAGCTCGTCGAGGATCCGGCCGACGCCGCGGGTGGCGAGGGCCTCGTCGGTGACGGTGACGTGGGCCGAGAGGCTGGGCATGCCGCTGGTGATGGTCCAGGCGTGCAGGTCGTGGACGTCGACGACGCCCTCGACGTGGCGGACGTGGTGCTCGACGTCGTCGAGGTCGAGGCCGAGCGGGGCGATCTCGAGGAGGACGACGGCGGCGTCGCGCAGCAGGAAGAACGCGCGCGGCAGGATCAGCACGGCAATCAGGAGCGAGGCCACGGGGTCGGCGCGCGTCCAGTCGGTCACCAGGATCACGAGGCCGGCGGCGACGGCCAGGACGGAGCCGAGCAGGTCGGCGAACACCTCGTTGGCGGCGCCGCGGATGTTGAGGGAGCCCGTGTCGGCTCGCTGCAGGATGAGCATCGAGACCCCGTTGGCGACCAGGCCGAACGACGCGAAGACCACCATCACCCCGGCCTCGACCTCGGTCGGGTCGGCCAGCCGGGTGATGCCGGCGTAGGCCAGGTAGGCGCAGACCCCCAGCAGGACCAGGGCGTTGAGCAGCGCGGCCAGCACCTCGGCCCGGTGGTAGCCGAAGGTCGAGCGCTTCCCGCCCGGCAGCGAGGCGACGTACGACGCCCCGAGCGCGAGCACGACGGCCCCGGCGTCCGTCGCCATGTGGCCGGCGTCGGCCAGCAGGGCGAGCGAGCCGGTCAGCAGCGCCCCGACGACCTCGACGACGAGCACCGAGGCGGTGACGGCCAGCACCCAGCGCAGGCGCTTGCGGTCCGCAGCGCGCGAGGCGCCGTGGCCCGAGGACTGACCGTGCCCGTGTCCGTGCCCCATGGCGTCACTCCCACCTCACGTCGTCAGCCCCACCGCCCAGTCTCCCACCGTCACCCGCGGCCGTGCGGCTCCAGCCACACAGCAGGATCGGGGCCGGCGGGGACGATCCCGGTCGGGTTGATGTCGGCGTGGACGACGTAGTAGTGGGTCTTGATCTGGTCGAAGTCGATGGTGTCGCCGAAGCCGGGCGTCTGGAACAGGTCGCGGGCGTAGCCCCACAGCGCCGGCAGCTCGGTGAGCTTCTGCCGGTTGCACTTGAAGTGGCCGTGGTAGACCGCGTCGAACCGCGCGAGCGTGGTGAACAGCCGGACGTCGGCCTCGGTGACGGCGTCGCCCATCAGGTAGCGCCGGCCCGTCAGCCGCTCCTCGAGCCAGTCGAGGGCGACCCAGAGCCGGTCGTAGGCGTCGTCGTAGGCGTCCTGCGAGCCGGCGAACCCGCACCGGTAGACGCCGTTGTTGACCTCGGTGAAGACGCGCTTCATCACGTCCTCCATCTCGGCGCGCTGCGCCACCGGCCAGAGGTCGGGCGCGCCGGCACGGTGGTGGTCGCGCCACTCGTGGAAGAGGTCGTGGGTGATCCACGGGAAGTCGTTGGTCACGAGCTTGCCGCTCGACACCTCGACCACCGCCGGCACGGTGATGCCGCGCGGGTAGTCGGGGAAGCGCCGGAAGTAGGCCTCCTGCAGGCGCTCGATCCCCAGCACCGGGTCGCGGCCGTCGGGGTCGAGGTCGAAGGTCCAGGACCGCTCGTCGTGGGTCGGACCGCACAGGCCGAGCGAGATGACGTCCTCGAGACCCAGCAGCGAGCGCACGATGATCGCGCGGTTGGCCCACGGGCAGGCCTTGGCGGCGACCAGCCGGTAGCGGCCCGGCTCGGCCGGCCAGAGCTCGCCCTCGACCGGCCCGTGCTCGGGGGTGCGGCCCTCGCGGGTAATCCGGTCCGGGACGTAGGTCATGTCCCGGTCGAAGCCACCCTCCTCGACGTAGGACTGGCCGCCGGACGTCTGGGTGTCGCTCATCCGGCCAGGCTACGGACCGGGTGGGGCCGGGACGCCGTCAGGCGTCCTCGGAGACCAGCCAGTCGCCGTCCTCCTTGACCATCTTGAGGGTCCCGGAGGTGGTCTCCTCGAGGTCCTCGGTGCTGAAGGCCTCCTTGAAGCCGTCCTCGTCGTCGCCGGTGTACTCGGTCTTGACGGTGTAGTCGACGTCGGCCTTGTCGCCGTCCTCGGACACGTCGTCGATCTCGATGTCGATGTCGACGTCGTCGAAGTAGTCCTTGATCTCGTCGGTCAGGAACTCGTCCGACTGCTTGCCGAGCGCCTCGCAGTCCTCGGCCGACGACGACTCGAGCTGCTGCTTCTGCAGGTCACCGGACGACAGGTCGCAGGCCTTCTCGAAGTCGAGGTCGGCCTGCGCCTCCAGGTAGTCCTTGGCGGCCCCCTCGGCACCGCCCGCTCCCCCGAGCGTCAGGAGCAGCACGACGCCGATCACCAGCACCAGGGCGACCGAGCCACCGATGATCGCGATCAGCTTGCCCTTGCCACCACCGCTGGAGCTCGTCGGGAACTGGCTCTGCCACGCCGGCTGGCCCGGCGTCGCGTAGCCGCCCGGCTGGCCGTAGGCCGGCTGCCCCGGCTGCTGCCCGGGCTGGGCGCCCTGGCCGTACTGGCCGTAGGACGGCTGAGCCGGCTGAGCCGGCTGCTGCCCGTACGCCGGCTGGCCCGGCTGGCCGGCCTGCTGCCAGCCCCCGGACGGCGCGATCTGGGTGACGTCGCTCGACGGGCTCGACGGGGGTGCGGCACCGGCACCCTTGTCGAGGTCGACGCCCTCGGCCGGGGTCGGCCCGGGCTGCGGCGTCGCCGGCTGCTGCGGGGCGGCGGGCTGCTGCGGGGCGGTGGCCGGCTGGGTGTGCTCGGTCCATCGCGTCCCGTCCCACCAGCGCTGGGCGCCCTGGCCGTCGTCGTACCAGCCGGGCGGGGTGCTGCCTTGGGTCATGCCGTCCTCCGTGGGAACCGGGTGCTCGCGGATGTGGGGGTGCTCGGGTGCTCAGGGGTGCTCGGGGTGCCGGTCACTCGATCGTGTCGATGCGCCACTCGCCATCCTCCACGACGAGGCCGATCGTGCCCTGCTCGTTCTGCGATGCGTCCTGGCATCCGGAGAACTCGTAGTCGACGGTGGCTCTCCGGCCGTCGATCGACTCCTCGCCGGCCTGGCGCTGGCAGCCGGCGGCGGCGGCCTCGTCGACGAACTCCCCGCCCTCGGCCTCGCACGCCTGCTTGGCCGCGGCGAGGGACGTCTCGCGGTCGGCGGCGGTGGTGCCGAAGAACTGGTTGCTGAAGACGTCGAAGGCGTCGCAGTCGTTGGCGAGCGCGGCGTCGAAGAACCCCTCGACGACGGCGGTCGGGCCGTCCCCGGTGACCGGCCCGGGGTCGGCGGTCTCGGGCTCGACGGTCTCGGGCTCGACGGTCGCGGTCTCGACGGGATCAGACGCGGATGCCGTCGCCGACGAGGTGTCCGTGACCGACGCCGACCCGCTCGGGTCCCCACCCGCCTCGTCGGAGTCGTCGTCGTCTCCGCCCAGCACGAGGACCAGCACCACGACGACCGCCACCACGAGCGCGGCGACACCGCCGACGACGCCGACCAGGAGCCCCTTCCTGGAGCCGCCCCGGGTGGGTTGCGGACCCCCCGGGTAGGCCGACGCCCCGGGCTGCTGCCAGCCCTGGCCGGCCCCGAGGTAGTCGGGGACCGGGGCCTGCGCGGGGAGCTGCGACGTCGGCGGTCCGCCGGTCAGGCCCTGCGAGGGCGGGCCTTGCGAGGGCGCCACCTGGGTCGGTGCGTCCTGGGCCGGCGGGGGCTGCGTGGGCGGCGGTCCGACCGGTTGGGTGTGGTCGGTCCACTGCGCACCGTCCCACCAGCGCTGGGTGCCGCTGCCGTCGTCGTACCACCCGGGAGGGGTCGTGCCCTGCGTCATCGTCGCTCCTGGGGTCGGTCCGCGGGTCGGCGCATCATGTCACGACGCACCGACCCCGCGGCTCACGAACGACCCAGGAGGACGGGTCAGGAGGCCTTGATCAGCGACGCGACGAAGTCGAGCTTGTCGAGGACCGGGCCCGGGATGACGAACGGGTAGACGTCGTCCTTGCCCATGCTGCGGTTCATCTGGTTGAGCGCGATGGACAGCGGCACCCAGACGCCGGTGACGACGTCGCGGAACTGGGCGAAGTCGCTGATGTTGCCGACGGTGAGCAGCCCGTACTCGCGGGCGGTCTCGATGGTGTCGGCGATGTGGAGGTAGTGCGCCCAGGTCTCGGCGAAGTCCTCGAACGGGTGCATCGTGGCGTAGGTCGAGATGAACGACTCGGGCCAGTTGGCCGGCGGGCCCTGGTCGTAGTGGCGCTGCAGCTCGTCCTGGTAGTCCTTGGACTCGTCGCCGAACAGCTCGCGGCACTGCTTCATCAGGGTGTCGCCGCGGACCAGCTGCCACTCGGCGTAGTGGCCGAACTCGTGGCGGAAGTGGCCGAGCATCGTGCGGTAGGGCTCGGCGAGGTTGGCGCGCACCTTCTCGCGGTGGGCGTCGTCGCTCTCGGCCAGGTCGATGGTGATGAGGCCGTTCTCGTGGCCGATGACGACGTTCTCGTCGACGCTGGAGAGCAGGTCGAAGGCCAGCCCGTTCTCGGGGTCCTCCTCCTTGCTGACCACGGTGTAGCCGAGGGTGTCGAGCTCGGCGACGAGGTGGCGCTTGGCCTGCTCGGCGAGGGGGAACTGCTCCAGGCCGATGGGGTCGTCGTCGGCGGGGCGGGTCCTGGTCAGGTCGCACACCGAGCACTGGCCGCCGGGCACCCGCGCGAGCCAGGTGCAGCCCGACAGGCCGAGGTTCTTGCACACGTGCCAGACCAGGCCGGTCGCGTCGACGTACTGCCCGTGCTCGTCGACCGGGACGATCGCGCGCTCGGCGCGCGAGTAGCCCAGGGACGTGCCGCAGGAGACGCAGACGGAGTTGTCGAAGTGGAGCGGGTTGTCGCACACGCGACAGCGGAAAGCCTTCACGAGAGGCCATCATCCTGGGGATCCGGCCTCCCCCTCACACCGGTCGGGGTGAGTGAGGGGGTGTCCTGCGCCTCACCCGGTCGGGAAGTCGCTCCCGAACTGCTCCTCGAGGTCCTGGAGGCAGCCCTCGAGGTCGTTGGGGTCGGCGCAGAAGTCGGACGGGAAGCCGGACAGGAAGTCCGAGGGCAGGTCCGACGGGAACAGGTCGGTCGGGAGATCGGTCGGGAGGTCGGTCGGGAGGTCCGTCGGGAGGTCCGTCGGGAGGTCCGTCGGGAGGTCGGTGGGCAGGTCCGTCGGGAGGTCCGTCGGGAGGTCGCCGCCGCCCAGGTCGCCGGTGCCGAAGCTGGAGATGAGCCACGTGCCGTCGTCCTTGACCAGCTCGTAGTCGGAGGTGATCTCGTCCTTGCCGACCAGGTCGGCGAGGTCGCCCAGGCCTGTCACCGTGACCGGCACGGTGGCCTTGTCGCCGTCGACCTCGGCCTTGCCGACGTCGTACTCGATCTCGTCGGGGTCGACGCCGAACTCCTCGAACGTCTTGTCGGGGTCGAAGTCCTTGTCGCAGTCGGCGGCGATCTGCTTCTTGAGGTCGGCGGTCAGCGTATTGACCGCGGCGTCGCAGTCGCCGTCGCGGCTGGCGTCGATCCAGCTCTGGACGGTCTCGGCCGGGTCGCTGGACGACGGGCCGTCGCTGCCGCCGAGGAGCAGGATCGCCGCGGCGACGCCACCACCGATGAGCACGAGCGCGGCGACGATGCCGATGATCAGCCCGGTCTTCTTCTTCTTGGGCGCGGGCGCCCCGTAGGGCGTGGCGCCGCCGGGGGCGTACTGGCCGTACTGGCCGGGCTGGCTCCCGGGGGGCCCGTACGGCGGCTGGCCCGGCTGGCCCGGCTGGCCGTAGGACGGCGCGAACTGCGGGGGTCCGCCCTGGGCGGGCGTGCCGTAGCCGGGGGTCTGCTGCGGGAGCTGCTGGGTGGGCTCGGGCTGTGCCGGGGCCTGCGAGGGCGCCGACTCGGACGGGCCCTGACCGGGCGCGGCCCACTGGGAGCCGTCCCACCAGCGGCGGCCGCCCGAGCCGTCGTCGTACCAGCCGGGAGGGGTCGTGCTGCTCATGGGGGCTCCTGCGGGGGGTGTGGGTCAGGTCAGGACGCGGGCGCGAGGTTGTTGACGCGCCAGCCAAGGGCAGTGTTCACCAGGGTCAGGGTGAACCGAAAGGCTGGCCCGGGCCTTCCGTCGGCGCCGGGGCGGGTGATAACGGCCATCGCCGTCGCCGAGGCGCCGGCGACGGCGACCGGGTCGAGGCCGTACGTCGTCCCCGCGAGCGTGTCGGGCGGGAGGTCGTCGTCGCAGCGGCCCTGCTCGCGGTAGGTCGGTGTCGACAGCCGGCTGATGGTCGCGCAGTCGACCGCCACGATGGCCCGGACGAAGCGGTCGGCGACCACGTCGGGGGCGGGGCCGGGCGTGGGGGTGGGCGTGGGGGTGGGCGTCGGCGTCGGGGTGGGACTCGGGGTGGGGGTGGGCGTCGGGGTCGGGCTCGGGGTGGTGGTGGGGCTGGTCGTCGAGCTCGTCGTCGACGTGGGGGCGGTGGTGCTCGGCAGGTCCTCGACGGTCGGAGCGTCGTCGCCGCCGGCCCGGACGGCGACGAGCACGAGGCCGGCGACCACGCGCCCGACC
>NZ_JAURVJ010000113.1 GCF_030655615.1 Nocardioides sp. | reverse complement strand
CGACGTGACGCCACCCGGGCTGCCCACCCGCGAGCGGGTGGTGCTGGTCCGGGGCGACGGCGACCCGCCGGCGCCCTGGTACGACGGCAAGCTCGTCCACCTCGGCGACGTCACCGTCGCGGTCGACCGGCTGCGCACGCTCGTGCGGGTCGCCGACGGCGTCGCCGGCGTGCAGGACGACGGCACCGTGGTCGTGGTGACCCCCGAGGGCTTCCAGCCGCTCGGACAGGCTCGGGGCGGCAGCGCGGTCGTCGCCTCGCCGGGCTCTCCGGGCGTCGCCTGGCTCGACGTGGACGCCGACCTCGCGGTGGCCCGGGTGCCGCCCGCGATGGTCGAGCAGAACCTCCCGCTCGGCGCCCGCCTGGTCGCGCGCGACGCGGGCGCCACCTACGTCGCGCTGCGCCAGGACGGCTACCTGGTCGTCGACGACGACGGGACGACCGTCCGGCGCTCCGGTCCGGTGCCGCTCGACGTCGCTGGCGGCACGCAGGTCGTCGCGACGTCCCGCGGGCTGCGCGTCGAGGGTGGCGGGCGCACCCTCGAGCTGGTCGGCACCGGGGCGTTCGGGGCGCGGCTGTCCGACGACGGTCGCTACCTGCTGACGAGCGAGGCGACGTCGAGCTCGTCGGCTCTGGCGGTCGTGGTCGACGTGCGCGACGGGCGGACCGTCCGGCTGCCAGTGCCCGACGACGGCCGGGTGGTCGACGCGGCGTTCGGCGGACGGGGCGTGCTGACGCTCGTGCTGTCCCGGCCGGAGGGCGCGCGCTTCCCGGCCCGCACCCCGCGCGGCGACGGCGCCCAGCCCGGCTACGACCTGGTCACCTGCCGGCTGCGGGTCGGCACCTGCGAGACCGCGGCGCAGCTCGACTCCGTGCCCGACCCGCCGCTGGTCGCGCACTGACCCTGGCTCGCTGCTCGCTACCGTCGGCAGCATGCTGCCGTTCCGCCAGGTCGACGTCTTCTCCGCCGAGCCGCTGCTCGGCAACCCGGTCGCCGTCGTCCACGACGCCGACGCGCTCGACGACGAGCAGATGGCGGCGTTCGCGCGCTGGACCAACTTGTCCGAGACCACGTTCCTGCTGGCCCCGACCTCGCCCGACGCCGACTACCGGGTGCGGATCTGGACGCCCGGCGGCGAGCTGCCCTTCGCCGGGCACCCGACGCTCGGGTCGGCCCACGCGTGGCTCGAGGCCGGAGGAGTGCCGGCCTCACCTGAGCGCGTGGTGCAGGAGTGCCCGGCCGGGTTGGTCGACGTACGCCGGGGGGAGCGGTTGGCCTTCGCCGGCCCGCCGTTCGTGCGGTCGGGTCCGGTGTCGCCCGCCGACCTCGAGCACGCGGTGCGGGTGCTCGGGCTGGCGGAGGCCGACGTGGTCGAGGCGGCCTGGATCGACAACGGTCCTGGCTGGATGGGGCTGCTCGTCGGCTCGGCCGACGTCGTCCTGGCGTGTCGGCCGGACTACGGCGCGTTCGACGACCTCAAGGTCGGGATCGTCGGGCCCTGGCCCGAGGGGTCGGAGTGCGCGGTCGAGGTGCGCGCGTTCTGCCCTGGCCACGGCCCCGAGGAGGACCCCGTGACCGGCAGCCTCAACGCCGGGATTGGCGCCTGGCTGGCCGGGACCCGCCTGCCGGCGTCGTACGTCGCCGCCCAGGGCACGGTGCTGCAGCGACGGGGGAGGGTCCACGTGACGCGTGAGGACGATGTGGTCTGGGTCGGTGGGGACACCCGGACGACGGTCGTCGGGACCGTCGGTCTCGGCGACTAGCCTGAGCCCGTGCGCGCCTACCTCGACCTCGTCCAGCGGATCCTCGACGAGGGCGTCGCCAAGGCCGACCGCACCGGCACCGGCACCCGGTCGGTCTTCGGCCACCAGATGCGCTTCGACCTGACCGAGGGCTTCCCGCTGGTCACGACGAAGAAGGTCCACACGCGGTCGGTGTTCGCCGAGCTGCTGTGGTTCCTGCGCGGCGACACCAACGTCAAGTGGCTGCAGGACCGTGGCGTCTCGATCTGGGACGAGTGGGCCGACGCCGACGGCGACCTCGGGCCCGTCTACGGCTACCAGTGGCGCTCCTGGCCGACGCCCGACGGTCGCCACGTCGACCAGGTCGACCAGGTCGTGGAGCAGATCCGCACCAACCCCGACTCGCGCCGCCACATCGTCTCGGCCTGGAACGTCGCCGACATCCCCGACATGGCCCTCGCGCCGTGCCACACGATGTTCCAGTTCTACGTCGCCGACGGCCGGCTGTCCTGCCAGCTCTACCAGCGCTCCGCCGACGTCTTCCTCGGCGTCCCGTTCAACATCGCGTCCTACGCCCTGCTGACCCACATGGTCGCCCAGGTCACCGGCCTCGAGGTCGGCGACTTCGTCCACACCCTCGGCGACGCCCACCTCTACTCCAACCACCTCGACCAGGCCCGCCTCCAGCTCACCCGCGACCCCCGCCCCCTGCCCCGCCTCGTCCTCGACCCGTCCATCACCGACCTCGCCGCCTTCGACCTCGAGCACATCGCCGTCGAGGGCTACGACCCCCACCCCGGCATCAAGGCCCCGATCGCCGTCTGACGACCCACGCCGACCCAGCGGCTCGATCACCGTGAGGACACGGTGACCCGTCGCGTTTGTGCGACGGGTCAGCTAGACCGGGGGCGTACGCCGCCGACCCCACCCACGGTGCTCGAGCCGCGGGGACGGAGTCACCGCGTGTCGAGACTTCCGCAGCCGAGACGTTGACCGGGCACAGCGTGGTCCGGAGGCCGCTCAACCTCAGCGACCGGGTCGGGTCCGGTGGGTCGGCTGCGGGGATCTCGACACGCCGGGCCGTGGCCGGCCCGTCGGCTCGATCACCGTGAGGGAGACGCTGACCCGTCGCCTTTCTGCGACGGGTCAGCGAGACCGGGGGTGCACCCGGGCCCACCACACGGTGGTCGAGCCGCGGGGACGAAGTCACCGCGTGTCGAGACCCCCGCAGCCGGTACGCCGGACCGGGCCACGGAGGTCGAGGAGGCCGGCCCACTCAGAGACGGGGTCGGGTCGGGTGTGTTGGCTGCGGGGATCTCGACACGCCGGGCCGTAGCCGGCCCGTCGGCTCGATCACCGTGGGGAGTCGCGGACCCGTCGCGTTTGTGCGACGGGTCAGCGGTACGTCAGTGCACTCAGGCCCACCACACGGTGGTCGCGCCGCGGGGACGAAGTCACCGCGAGTCGAGACCTCCGCAGCGGGTATGCCGGACTGGGCCACGGAGGTCGAGGAGGCCGGCCCCCTCCAGGGACGGGGTCGGGTCTGGTGGGTCGGCTGCGGGGATCTCGACGCGGGCTCGCCGGGGGCTCGCCCGGCTCGATCACCGTGTGGGTTGCGGTCTGGGCATGCCGATGGCCCCGCTGCCTGGTGGGTGCGGGGTCGTCGGGGCGTTCAGGGTCGTCGTCGGCGTCGGTCGACGAGGTAGGTGATCCCGGTGGGGCTGGTCCACTCGTACAGTCCGGGTTCCACCACGCCATACCGCCACGTGCCGTGGGTCTTGGCGCGGTGGTGCCGCCGGCACAGCATCGCGAGGTTCTCGACGCTGGTGGGGCCGCCTGAGTCGAACGGGATGATGTGGTCGAGGTCGACGTGGCGGCGGTGGCAGCCCGGGAACACACACGTCCCGTCACGTAGGCGCACTTGCTCGCGAATGGCCTCGGTGGGGCGGTAGGCCTCGGTCGAGGGGTTGGTGTTGAGGTCGATGACCGGCTTGACCGTCACCTTCGTGCCGGCCTGTTCGCACCACTGGCGGACCTGCTCGACCAGGACCGGGGACCAGGTGTTGTCCACCAACCCCGGCACGTCCGGGCCCTCGGTGTCGAGATGGACG
>NZ_JAURVJ010000107.1 GCF_030655615.1 Nocardioides sp. | reverse complement strand
GGTCACCGCACGTGGAGGCTGACGCGTCGTCGATTGCTGACGGGTCACCGCACGTGGAGGCTGACCCGTCGTCGATTGCTGACGGGTCACCGCACGTGGAGGCTGACCCGTCGTCGATTGCTGACGGGTCACCGCACGTGGAGGCTGACCCGTCGTCGATTGCTGACGGGTCAGCGTGATTCGGGGGCGGGAGGGTGGGTCACTAGAGTCGGCCGGTGCGCATCGACCTCCACACCCACTCGGTCGTCAGCGACGGCACGCAGACGCCGACCGAGCTGGTGCACGCGGCCCGTGAGGCCGGGCTCGACGTCCTCGCGCTGACCGACCACGACACCGCGTCGGGCTGGGACGAGGCGGTGACCGCGGCGCGGGAGACCGGTCTGCAGCTGGTGCGCGGCATGGAGATCAGCACCAACCACCAGGGCCGGGCGGTGCACCTGCTGGCCTACCTGCCCGACCCGACCCACCCCGGGCTCGCCGCCGAGCTGGCGCGGATCGTCGAGGGACGAGGATCGCGAGCCCCCGCGATGATCGCCGCTCTCCACCGGATCGGGATCGAGCTGACCCTCGAGGACATCGCGGCCGAGGTACCCGGCCGGCCCCACGTCGCCGACGCCCTCGTCCGCAAGGGGATCGTCGCGTCGCGCGACGAGGCGTTCGCGGACTACCTCAACCCGGGCCGACCGGCGTACGTCGACCGCTACGCCGTCCCGCTCGACACCGCCATCCGGCTCGTCGGCGCGGCCGGTGGCGTCGCCGTCGTGGCCCACCCGTGGGGCCGCGGCCGCCGGGGCTCGCTGCCCGCCGCCGAGATCGAGCGGCTGACGCGGCTCGGTCTCGCGGGGATCGAGGTCGACCACCAGGACCACGACGCCGACGCGCGCGAGGAGCTGCGTGCCATCGCCCGTGACCTCGACCTCGTCGCCACCGGGTCGAGCGACCACCACGGCCTCGGCAAGGTCGACCACGGCCTGGGCGTCAACACCACGCCGGTCGAGCAGTACGAGCGCCTCCTCGATCGCGCGGCCGCCGCGGCGCGTGCCTCCGGACGCGTCACTCCCCAGGTCGTCGGATGAGCGTGCTCGACACCGTCCTGCTGGTCGAGGTGTTCGTGACGCTGTTCGTGATCATGGACCCGGTCGGCACCGTGCCGATCTTCCTGTCGCTCACCAGCGGCCGCTCGCCCGCCGCGGCCAAGCGCGCCGCCTGGCAGGCCGTCGCGGTCTCGTTCCTGGTGATCACGGTCTTCGCGTTCTTCGGCCAGCAGATCCTGTCCTACCTGCACATCTCGCTGCCGGCGCTGCAGTGCGCCGGCGGCCTGCTGCTCCTGCTCGTCGCCCTCGAGCTGCTCACCGGCAACGAGAAGGAGCAGACCGCGACCGCCGGCACCAACGTCGCGCTGGTGCCGCTCGGCACCCCGCTGCTCGCCGGCCCCGGCGCGATCGTCGCGACCATGCTCTTCGTCGAGGACGTCGACAGCTGGGCCACGTTCGCCGCGGTCTCGCTCGGCATCATCCTGGTCCACGTCAGCCTGTGGGCGGCGATGCGGTTCTCGCTCCCGATCCTCAAGGTGATCCGCGAGAGCGGCGTCCTGCTCGTCACCCGGATCGCCGGCTTGCTGCTGTCGGCCATCGCCGTCCAGCTCGTCGCGGACGCCGTACGCGCCTTCATCGCCGGCGAGGGCTAGTGGTCGGGGCTACCGCCGGCCGATGGACTGGTAGGTCTGCAGGGCCCGCGACGGGATGATCTTGGTCAGCGTGGTGATGGCCTTGTAGTGGGCGCCGGGGATCGAGTAGACGCGGCCCTTGTCGAAGTCCTTGAGGGCCTTGTCGACGAGGAAGTCGACGTCGAGCCACATGAAGCTGTCGCCGCGCTTGACGTTCATCCGCTCGTGGAACTCGGTCTTGGTGAACCCGGGACACAGCGACATCACGGTGACGCCCTGACCCCTGTATTCGTTGGCCGCCCACTCGCTGAAGCTGTTGACCCAGGCCTTGGCGGCGGCGTAGGTGCCGCGGGGGAGGAACGCGGCCACGCTCGACACGTTGATGACGCCGCCGCTGCCGCGCTCGGTCATCGGCCCGAGGGCGGCGTGGGTCAGCCGCAGGACGGCGGTCACGAGCACGTCGAGCATGGCGACCTCGGCCTCGACGGGGTTGTCGAGGAACCGCTGCTTGAGGCCGAACCCCGCGTTGTTGACGAGCAGGTCGACCGGGCGCCCGGCGTCGCGGAGGCGGGCCTCGACCAGGGCGAGCTGGTCGGGCTCGACCAGGTCGGCGACGAGGGTCTCGACCTCGACGCCGTGGTCGGTGCGCAGCGTCGCCGCGACCTCGTCGAGGCGGGCGCCGTCGCGCGCGACGAGCACCAGGTCGTGGTCGCGGCGGGCGAGGTGGACGGCGAAGGCGTGGCCGATGCCGGCGGTCGCGCCGGTGACGAGAGCGGTAGGCATGGTCCGATCCAAGCACCCGCGTCCGACGTACCTCGACGCGCGCCGCCCCGCCTGCCGCGCCCACCGGCTCCGGTCGGGCAGAATGACCCACGATGAGTCCGAAGAGCACGACCCTCGCGGTCGCCAACCAGAAGGGCGGCGTCGCCAAGACGACCAGCGTCGCCTCGATCGGGGCAGCGCTGGCCGAGCTGGGTCACTCCGTGCTCCTCGTCGACCTCGACCCGCAGGCGTGCCTGACGTTCTCGCTCGGCATCGACCCCGAGGACCTCGAGCTGTCGGTCCACCACGTGCTCACCAAGGGTCTGGACCCGACCGAGGTCATCGTCCAGACCGACGACGGGGTCGCGCTGATGCCGGCCACGATCGAGCTCGCCCGCGCCGAGGCCGACCTGCTGACCCGCACCGGCCGCGAGCACGTGCTGCGCTCGATGCTCGAGGACCTCGCCGCCAAGGACGTCCACTACGACTGGATCCTCCTCGACTGCCCGCCGTCGCTCGGCGTTCTCACCGTCGCCGCCCTCACCGCGGCCGACGGCGTCCTCATCCCGCTGCAGTGCGAGACCCTGTCCCACCGCGGCGTCGGCCAGCTGCTCGACACCGTCCACGACGTACGTCGCTTCACCAACCGCGAGCTGGTCGTCTGGGGTGTGCTGCCGACGTTGTACGACGGCCGCACCACCCACGCCCGCACCGTGCTCGAGACGATCTCGGAGACCTACGACCTCGAGGTCGTGGAGCCACCCATCCCCAAGACGATCAAGTTCGCCGAGGCACCGGCCGCCGGCCGCTCCATCCTCGCGACGAGCCGCAGCAGCAAGGGCGCCGCCGCCTACCGCGCGGTCGCCGCCAACCTCGTCACCCGAGCGGCCCGGTGATCGCGGCATGAGTCGTCATCGGGGCACACCGCCGCCGCGCTACCAGACCCGCTACGGCCGGGTCGTGGTGCTGGGCGTCTCGCTGCTCACCACCGCCATCGCGCTGCTCGGCGGCGTCGGCGTCCTGCCCTCCGCGGCCGACGACGACTCCGACCGCAGTCCTGACGCCGTCGTCGCCGCTGACCTCACCCAGGTCGCCGGCGCGGGAGCCGACGAGGCGGCCCAGCCGCCCGCGCCCGGACCGACGGCCGGACCCGGCCAGACCGAGGGGCCGCCCGCGGCCGACCCCACGTCCGAACCGACCGACGAGCCGACCGACGAGCCGACGGAAGACTCCACGGAGGAGTCCGACACGTCGGACTCCGGCTCCGAGGCGGCGCTGCCGAGCGACTCCGGCGAGGGCAAGCGGGTCGTCTTCAGCGAGGACGAGCAGCGGGTCTGGCTGGTGGGGGAGGCCGGCAAGGTCAAGCGCACCTACCTCGTCTCCGGCAGCCTCACCGACAACCTCGACCCGGGCACCTTCCAGGTCTACTCACGATCCGAGGACGCCGTCGGCATCGACGACTCCGGCACGATGAAGTGGTTCGTCCGGTTCACCCAGGGCCCGTCGGGCGCCGCGATCGGCTTCCACACGATCCCCGTCGACGACGGCCAGCGTGTCCAGACCAAGGCCGACCTCGGCACCCCGCAGTCGCACGGCTGCATCCGGCAGGACACCCCCGACGCCAAGGCGCTCTGGGCGTTCGCGCCGCTCGGCACCACCGTCGTCGTCGTCTGACCCTGACCGGCCGCCCCGTGCGACGACCATCGAGCACACGCCGAACCGCGCCATGGAACGGTTCGTGCCGCCGGAGGGTCCACATACACGCATGAACCGCGCAATTGCGCGGTTCATGCGGCTGAGCTGGGTCGAGCTGGTCCGGCTGGTCGGGCCCCTGGGGTCAGGAGGCGTCGGTGGCGGGAGCCGCCGAGGCAGCACCGTCGCCGCCACCCGTACCGGCACCCGAACGACGGCGACGCCGGCGGTTTCGGTTGGCGGAGCGGGGCGCGTCGCCCGAGCCGGCCTCGCCGTTGGTGGCGCCGGCGACCTCGGGGGCATTGGTCTCGCCGGTGGCGGACTCGCCGCCCTGGCTGGCCCCACCGCTGCGGGTACGGGTCCGGCTGCGGTCGGTGCGCTCACGCGACTCGCGCGGCTTGCGGTCGCGGTCACCGCCACGGTCACCGCCACGGTCGCCCCGGTCCCCGCGCGGCTTGCGCTCGACCGGCGCCGGGTCGACGATGCGGCCCTTGGTGCCGGGCGCGATGCCCTGGTCGTGGAAGAGGTGCTCCGACGTCGAGTAGGTCTCCTGCGGGTCGTCGAACGGCAGGTCGAGCGTCTTGTTGATCATCTTCCAGCGGTGCAGGTCGGCCCAGTCGACGAAGGTGATCGCGGTGCCGGTGGCGCCGGCGCGGCCGGTGCGGCCGATCCGGTGGACGTAGGTCTTGTCGTCCTCGGGGCACGTGTAGTTGATGACGTGGGAGACACCGGCGACGTCGATGCCGCGCGCGGCGACGTCGGTGGCGACGAGGACCCGGATCTTGTTCTCGCGGAACTTGGTCAGGGCCTTCTCGCGGGCGACCTGCGCCATGTCGCCGTGGAGCGGCGACGCGCTGAACCCGCGCTCGGCGAGGTCGTCGGCGATCCTCTGCGACTGCCGCTTGGTGCGGGTGAAGACGATGATCTTGTCGGCGTCCTCGGCCTGCAGGACGCGGCCGATGATCTCGGGCTTGTCGAGGTCGTGGGCCTGGTAGATGAACTGCGCCGTCGCCGGGACCATCGTGGTGTCGTAGGACGACTCGGCGCGGATGTTCATCGGGTGACGCATGTGGGTGCGCGCAAGGGCGACGATCGCGGCCGGCATGGTGGCCGAGAACAGCATCGTCTGGCGGGTCTCGGGCGTCATCCGCAGGATGCGCTCCACGTCGGGCAGGAAGCCCAGGTCGAGCATCTCGTCGGCCTCGTCGAGCACGAGCGCGTGCACGTGGGACAGGTCGAGGGCCTTGCGGTTGGCGAGGTCGATGAGCCGGCCGGGAGTGCCGACGACGATGTCGACGCCCTCCTTGAGCGCGTCGAGCTGACCGTCGTAGCCCACGCCGCCATAGACGGTGAGGACGCGCAGGCCGCGGTCGGCGCTGGCCAGTGCGAGGTCGCCGGAGACCTGGAGCGCGAGCTCACGGGTCGGGGCGACGATGAGGGCCTGCGGCTTGCCCTGCGGGATGTCGGCGTAGTCGGGGTCCTTGGGCGCGACGCTGCGCTGCAGCACCGGGATGCCGAAGGCGAGGGTCTTGCCGGTGCCCGTGCGGGCCTGGCCGATGAGGTCGGTGCCCATTAGGGCGACCGAGAGGGTCATCTCCTGGATGGCGAACGGGGTGATGATGCCGGCGCGCTCGAGCGCGTCACAGATCTCGGCATGGACGCCGAGGTCGCGGAAGGTGGTCGTCAATGTTCTGCTTTCGAAGAGTTCAGCCGGACGGCCGGCGCAACCGCACCGGCAGATCGCATCGTGCGGCCGACTCACGGAGCCTGAGCGGCGGAGTCAACCGCGCACATACGGGAGCTGGTCGCGACGTACGGCGACCCGCTCGTGGGGTCAGTCTATCGATAGGGTGCGCCCATGGCTGAATCTGCCGAGATCGACACGGGCCTGGTCGATGACGACCCGGGCTACCGCGCCGCCGTGATCGACCTGCTGGGGGTCATCTCCTACGGCGAGATCTCGGCGTTCGACCGCCTGGCCGAGGACGCCAAGCTCGCGCCCACCATGCAGGACAAGGTGGCGCTGGCGACCATGGCCGCGGGCGAGCTGGGCAAGGTAGCGCCGCTGCACCAGCGGATCAGCGAGCTCGGGGGAGACCCCTACGAGGCCATGGCGCCCTTCAACAAGGCCATCGACGAGTTCCACCGCCACACCGCTCCGTCCGACTGGCTCGAGGGCCTCGTCAAGGCGTTCGTCGGCGACGGGCTGGCCGACGACTTCTACCGCGAGATCGCTGCGTTCCTCGACCCCACCACGCGTGACCTCGTGGTGTCGTCGCTCGACGAGGACGGCGGCCACGCCGTGTTCGTGGTCGACCGCGTGCGCACCGAGATTGCCGCCCACCCCACCGTCGGAGGGCGCCTCGCGCTGTGGGGCCGCCGGCTGATGGGCGAGGCCCTGACGCAGGCCCAGCGCGTCGCCGCCGACCGCGACTCCCTGACCGCCCTGCTGACCGGTGGCGTCGACCGCCCCGGTCTCGACCTGGCGGCCCTCGGCCGGATGTTCACCCGGCTCACCGAGCGGCACGCCGCCCGGATGAGCGAGCTCGGCCTCGACAGCTGACGGGCTAGACGTAGCGCGCTGCGGCGTACGACGCCGGCAGCCCGGCCGGCACCTGGCCGCGCCGCACCAGCTCGTCGAGGGCGCGGACGGCGAGGTCCGGGCTGTCGAAGACGTAGGTCGCCAGCAGCACCAGCTTCTTGACCTCGTCGTCCGCCCACGAGGCGAGCCCGCGCAGGTCGCGGAGGTAGACGGCGTCGCCGTCGACGAGCTGGCTGCGGCTGTCGCGGATGCGGTCGGTCGCGGTCTGCGAGCCGTGCAGGTGGACCGACTTCTGGAACATGAACTTGTGCAGCTGGAAGCCTTGAGCGACGAGCTCCTGGTGGACGTCGGCGAAGCTCGGCGCGTCGCGGTAGAGCGGGAAGAAGGCCACCTCGGGGATCACGCAGAGCGCGGTCGAGAGGGCACGACGGCCGAAGGAGAACACGGCGAGCTCGCCGCCCTGCACGTCGATCTTGAGCAGGTCGAGGGCCGGCAGGTCGGGGACGTCGTCGAGGGCGGTCAGCTCGAGCGGGATCGTCCCGCGGAGCCGGGTTCCCTCGTGCCACCGCTCATTGCCGATGAGGTCGATCGAGGTGTCGTCGATGTCGAACGTGGAGGCGAAGCCACTGCCGTTGTAGACGTTGAGCGTGCCAGGGCCCGGGCTGCCGATGGCGTGGGGGAAGAAGAGCTCGCGAGCCGGGTCGCGCCCCTGCAGCTCGGCGAAGGCCTCGGGCTGCGGCTCGAACCCGACGACGCGGGCGACGCCCATGCCGAGCAGCCGGGTGTAGGCCGGCAGCTCGAGCGGGTTGGCGCCGACGTCGACCACGACGACCGGGTCGGTGAGCGCGAGCGCGTCGAGCAGTCGCTGCGAGGGCTCGGTCGGGCCCCCGGCGGCGAGCTCGTCGAGCACGCCGAGGCAGTGGTCGGCCACGGCTCGGGGCAGGGCGTCGCGGTCACCGGCGGGGAGCTCGGCGACCAGGAACTTGCGTGGGGCCACGCGCTCGAGCCCGAGCCGGGCCACGAGCGGCCCGTCGACCGGGTTGCGGGCGATGACCTCGATCCGCCACGAGCCCCGACGCTCGCCGGGCAGGACGTCGAACCCGACCGGTGCCCCGTGCACGAGGTAGTCGAGCACGACCACCCGCCCCTGGAAGACCCAGGAGCGGTGGGCGTCGACCGGTGCCCGGACGCCGTCGACCAGCGGGGCGACCGCGGCCAGGAGCTCGTCGGGCTTGGTGGTCCGCAGGGGGCTCATCGACCGGGGATCAGCTGCGGAAGCCGACCGTCCCGGCGACACCGCCGCCGATCTCGACGTAGGCGATCTTGGCGGCCGGCACGATGACCTTGCGGCCCTTGGTGTCGGTGAGCGTCACGACGCCCTCGCCGGAGACCGCCTCGGCGACGAGCTTCTCGACCGCCTCCGGGGTCTCGTCGGTCTCGACGACGAGCTCGCGCGGTGAGTGCTGGACGCCGATCTTGACCTCCATGGGAGGACTCCTTCTGTCGCGGTGCTGGGGTGAGGCCGGGGTGGACCCGCCCTGCTGAGCAGGATCACACAGGGGACGGGGTCAGTCGGTGAGGGGGTAGCCGCGGATGCCGCGCCAGGCCAGGCCCGAGACGAGCGCGGTGGCCTGGTCGCGCTCGAGGCCGCCGGCCTCGGACAGCCAGAACCGGGCGCTGACCTGCGCCATGCCGACGAGCGACACGGCGAGCAGTCGCGAGGCCGGGGCGGGCAGGCCCGTGTCGTCGTGGATGACGGCCGCGATCAGCTCGGCGCACTCCGAGGTGACCCGCTCGACGTGCTGGCGCACGGCCGGCTCGTTGGTCAGGTCGGACTCGAAGACGAGCCGGAAGGCGCCGGTGTCCTTGGCGACGTAGTCGTAGAAGGCCTCGATCGCCGCACCCACGCGCTGCTTGTTGTCGTGGGTCGAGTCGAGGGCGGCACGGCAGTTCTCGATGACGGCGTCGCACGAGCTGTCGAGCAGCGCGAGGTAGAGCTCGAGCTTGCCCGGGAAGTGCTGGTAGAGAACCGGCTTGGAGACCCCGGCCCGGTCGGCGATGTCGTCCATCGCCGCAGCGTGGTAGCCGTGCTGGACGAACACCTCGAGCGCCGACTCCAGCAGCTGGGCCCGCCGCTCACGACGGGGCAGACGACCGCCGCGCGGACGCGCGTTGTCGAGGTCGGGGGGTGTAGTCGCCACGACGGTGAGACTACCCGCGTGTCCGGATGGCGGGAGGTCGACCACGCGGCGCTGGACCGACGCGGGAACAATGGGCACGACGACCGGCGTTCTCCGCTGGTCCCCACCCTGGGCCCGACCCCGAGTCCGAGCCTGAGTCACATCCTGAGTCCCATCCTGAGTTCCGCACCCAGTTCCGCACAGAGGAGTACACCCGTGAGCCTTCCCGCGCTGGTCGACCCGGCCGACGAGCTGACGATCGACGAGGTACGCCGCTACAGCCGCCACCTGATCATCCCCGACGTGGGCATGACCGGGCAGAAGCGGCTCAAGAACGCCAAGGTGCTCGTGATCGGCGCCGGCGGCCTCGGCAGCCCCGCCCTCCTCTACCTGGCCGCTGCGGGCGTCGGCACGCTGGGCATCGCCGAGTTCGACGAGGTCGACGAGTCCAACCTGCAGCGCCAGATCATCCACACCCAGTCCGACATCGGGCGCTCCAAGGCCGTCTCGGCCAAGGAGTCGGTCCTCGAGGCCAACCCCTACGTCAACGTCGTGCTCCACGAGGAGCGACTCGACAACGACAACGTCCTGCAGGTCTTCGAGGGCTACGACCTCATCGTCGACGGCACCGACAACTTCGCGACGCGCTACATGGTCAACGACGCGGCCTACTTCCTCAAGATCCCCTACGTCTGGGGCTCGATCTACCGCTTCGACGGCCAGGCCTCGGTCTTCTGGCCCCACTCCGGACCCGACGCGCCGTGCTACCGCTGCCTCTACCCCGAGCCCCCGCCGCCGGGCATGGTCCCCAGCTGCGCCGAGGGCGGCGTGCTCGGCGTGCTCTGCGCCAGCATCGGCTCGATCCAGGTCAACGAGGCCATCAAGGTGCTCACCGGCATCGGTGACCCGGCCGTCGGCAAGCTCGTCATCTACGACGCCCTCGAGCTCGAGTGGCGCAAGCTCAAGGTCCGCAAGGACCCCAGCTGCGCGCTGTGCGGTGACAACCCCACCGTCACCGGCCTCATCGACTACGACGCCTTCTGCGGCGCCATCTCCGACGAGGCCGCCGACGCCGCCGTCGGCTCGACCATCTCGGTCACCCAGCTCGAGCACATGCTCAAGGAGCGCGACGAGGGCACCCGTGACTTCGTCCTCGTCGACGTCCGCGAGCCCAACGAGTACGAGATCAACCAGATCCCCGGCTCCGTGCTGATCCCCAAGGGCGACTTCCTCAACGGCTCGGCGCTCGAGCAGCTGCCCTCCGACAAGCAGATCGTCATGCACTGCAAGTCGGGCGTCCGCTCGGCCGAGACCCTCGCCATCGTCAAGGGCGCCGGCTACACCGACGCCGTCCACGTCGGCGGCGGCATCGTCGCCTGGGTCAACCAGATCGACCCCTCGCAGCCGGCGTACTGATTCGATCGGTCGCGACTCGACGGCCTCGCTCCGCGGGCCCGCTCCACCTGGCACCGCTGCCGCCGGGTTGGTACGGCGGGCCCGACCGGAGCGGGGGTCCGCCGATCGCGACGTGCGCCGTGTGGTCGCCTCGGGCCGTGGCCCGGGCGCCGGGCGATCGGACTCCGCAGGCACCTGCTGGTCCCGTCGGCCGGCGCCGGTCTCGTGGGGTTGGTCTAGTCATTCGTGACTAGGGCGACGTAACCCGATCGGGTGAGGCTCGTTACTCCCGTCACACAGCCATGCCCGAGCGTGCTTCTCGCGTCCGCTCGGCCCACGGGAGGAATCACCAGCAGATGCGTCTGACCACCAAGCTCGCCGTCACCGCGGCCGCCACCGCCGTCGCCCTCGGCACGACGTTCGTCGGGACTGCGCCCAGCAGCACCGCCGCCGCCGCCCGCGTCTCGTCGTTCGCGCCGGCCGCGACCGCCACGATCACGCCGGGGGTGCAGATGTACACCAACGGCGCCCAGTGCACGGGCAACTTCGTGTTCACCGACTCCTCCGGGGGCGTCTACGTCGGGTACGCCGCGCACTGCGCCGGCCTCGGCGAGGCCACCGACACCAACGGCTGCCTCAACGAGTCGGTCCCGATCGGCACCACCGTCACCTTCAACGAGGGCGGCTCGCTGGTCTCCGAGGGCACCCAGCTCGGCACCGGCACCCTCGTCTACAGCTCCTGGCGCACCATGCGCGCCAACGGCGTCACCGACGCCAACACGTGCGCCTACAACGACTTCGCACTGGTCAAGGTCAGCGCCGCCGACGCCGGCAAGGTCAACCCGAGCATCCCGTTCTGGGGCGGCCCCACCGGCATCGACACCGACGGCACCGCCGCCGGTGACCGCGTCTGGTCCTACGGCAACTCGAGCCTGCGCGCCGGCGTCACGCTGCTCTCGCCCAAGACCGGCATCAGCCTCGGCGACACCGCCGCCGACGGCGGCTGGACCCACCCGCTCTACACCGTCACCCCCGGCGTCCCCGGTGACTCCGGCTCGGCGTTCGTCACCGCCGGCGGCAAGGCCATCGGCACCCTGTCGACGCTCGGCCTGGCGCCGCTGCCGCTGTCCAACAACATCGGTGACCTCGGCAAGGAGCTCGCCTACGCCCAGGCCAGCTCCGGCATCCCGGGCCTCCAGCTGACCAACGGCACGGAGCCTTTCAACCCGATCCTCTGACCGGGCCGGCCGAGACCCCGTCCGCAGCCTGCGCGGACGGGGTCTCGTCGCGTCCTGCCACCGTTCGGCCTCCTCGCTCGTGACCGCATCGTGACCGCGCCACCGGCCGCGTACGACGCCCGCGCGGGTACCTTGCCGCCATGAGCGACGGCCGGGACGACGCGCCCCGGTCGCACGCATCGGCCGCGCCCGCCGCAACCGCCGCGACCACGCTCGCCGTCGCCGCGGTGACCCTCCTGGTGCTGCTGCTGGCGGTCTGGGCCGCGAGCGCCGGACCGGACGACCCGCTGCGTGGCGACGGCATCACCCCGGACCGGGTGAGCGTCGAGACCCCGTCGGACACCTCGTCGAGCCCCACGCCGGACGAGGCGCGGCCCGCCTCCGACCGCGACGACGGCGACGGCGGGTCTGTGCTCGCCACGGTCGTCGGCCTCCTCGTCCTGGGCATCGGCGTCGCGCTGGTGCTCACGGTGCTGTGGCTCGCGGGCAGCACCCTGTGGCGCCTGCGCAAGGCGCGGCTGCGCCGCCTCCGTGACCCCGAGGCCGACCCGCCCCCGCTCGACCCGGTCCAGTCCGTCGCCTCCGCGATGGTCGCCGACGCCGGCGAGCACGAGGACCTGCTGACGGGGGGCAGCCCGCGCAACGCCGTCGTCCTGTGCTGGCACCGCTTCGAGGTCCAGGCCGAGCGCGCCGGCGTACCCCGCAAGCCGTGGGAGACCTCGTCCGAGTTCACCCTACGGATCCTCGAGCTCGTCGAGGCCGACGCCGGCTCGGTCGCCCGGCTCGCGGAGCTCTACCGCGAGGCCCGCTTCTCCGAGCACGAGCTCGGTGAGGACGCCCGGGCCGCCGCGCTCGCTATCGTCCAGGACATCCACCGCGACCTGCGGACGCTGCTGAGCGGGGGTCGTCGATGAGACGACCTCGGCTGCGGGGCGTCGTCCTCGGGGCGCTGGCGTGCGCCGTGGTCGTCGGCACGGCCGCCGCGCTCGGACTCGAGCCCGAGCCGGTGCGGGTGGTGCTGCTCGTCCTCCTCGTCGTCGCCGGGGCGCGGCTGCTGGTCGAGAGCGTGTCCCGGGTGGCGGTGCTGTGGTACCCCGTGCCGGTCCACCCTCCGGTGGGCGAGGGTCGCGACCAGGTCACCCAGTCGCACCTGCGGCTGCTCGAGAACCACCAGACGAGCCGTCGCCCCGACGCCGCCGTCCGCGACCGCCTCGCGGTGCTCGCCGACCAGGTGCTGACCGTGCGCCACGGCGTCCACGCCCACTCCGAGCGCGGCCGCGAGCTGCTCGGAGCCGAGCTCGTCGAGGTCCTGCACGGACCCGTCGTACGACTCAACCCGCGCCGCATCGACCGGGTGCTGCGCCAGATCGAGGAGCTGTAGTGACCCAGAGCCCCACGCCCGACCCGCCGGCCGCGACCCCGCTCGAGCCCCTGGCCGCCGCCGACCTGGCGAGCCGGATCCTCGACGAGGTCGAGCGCGCCGTCGTCGGCAAGCGGCAGCCGCTGACGCTCGTGCTCGCGGCGGTGCTGGCCAAGGGGCACGTGCTGATCGAGGACCTCCCGGGGCTGGGCAAGACCCTCACCGCGCGGTCCTTCGCGCAGGTGCTCGGCCTCGACTTCTCCCGCGCCCAGTTCACCCCCGACCTGCTCCCGGCCGACCTCACCGGGTCGTTCCTCTACGACCAGCAGCGCGGCGAGTTCGACTTCCGGGCCGGCCCGATCTTCGCCGGGCTGCTGCTCGCCGACGAGATCAACCGCACCCCGCCCAAGACGCAGTCCGCGCTGCTCGAGGCGATGCAGGAGCGGCAGGTCACCGTCGAGGGCCAGACCTTCGGGCTGCCCGACCCGTTCTGCGTGCTCGCGACCGCCAACCCGGTCGAGTACGAGGGCACCTACCCGCTGCGCGAGGCCCAGCTCGACCGGTTCCTGCTGCGCGTCGCGTTCGGCTACCCCAGCGCCGACGACGAGTACGACGTCGTGGCCCGCCGGGTGGCCCGCCGCCGCGAGAAGATCGTGCTCGACCAGCTCACCGACGGGTCCGGCGTACGCGCCCTCCAGGCGACCGTCGAGGAGGTGCAGATCGACGCGAGCGTCGGCCGCTACTGCGTCGCCCTCGCCACCGCCACGCGCACCCACGGCCACGTGCAGGTCGGCGCCTCGCCGCGCGGGTCCCTCGGCCTGGCCCTCACCGCCCGGGCCTTCGCCGTGATCCGCGGCCGCGACTACGTGGTGCCCGAGGACGTCAAGGCGGTGGCCAGGTCGGTGCTGGCCCACCGGATCTCGGTCAAGCCCGAGCTCTGGATGACCGACGCCAGCGGTGCGTCCGTGGTCGACGACGTGCTGCAGAAGGTGCCGACGCCGGCCACGCTCGAGGGCCCCACGGGCCGGTGAGCACCCCGTGAGCGCGCAGGGCTGGGAGCCCACCGGAGGGCTGGTCCGCGCCGTCGTGGTCGGCGTGGCCGGCCTCGTCTGGGCCGTGGTCGCGGGTGAGCCGGCGCTGCTGGTCCTCACGGCACCGCTGCTGCTGGCGGCCACCGCCGCGGTCGTGCGCCGGCCGCGGTCGACGCCGTCGGTGTGGGGCACCGTCGACCGCGCGTCGCTGCACGAGGGCCAAGGTGCCGTGCTCAGCCTCGACCTCGCCGACACCGACCCGGACGACGTCGAGCAGGTGACCCGGGTCCTGGCCGCCGCGCCGTTCGAGCGCGCCGAGCCGGCCGCGGGCCACGTCTCGGTGCTGCGGCGCAGGGCCGACGACGTCCAGGTCGTGGTGAGCCCGCGCCGCTGGGGCACCCGCACCCTCGGCGAGGAGCGGGTGGCACTGACGAGCCCCTGGGGCGGGTTCCGCTGGGGTCCGGTCGTCGTGCCGGGCCGGACGGTGCGCGTGCTGCCGTCGGCGGCCTACACCTCGCGGGCGGAGTCGCCGCAGCCGCGCGGCCTCGTCGGCGCCCACCGCTCCGACCGGCCGGGCTCGGGCACCGAGGTCGCCGGCATCCGGGCGTTCCAGGCCGGTGACCGCCTCCGCCGGATCAACTGGCGCATCTCGGTGCGCACCGGCGTCCTCCACGTCACCACGACTCGCGCCGAGCAGGACGCGGGTCTCCTCCTCGTCGTCGACCTCTACGCCGAGCACGGCACCTCCGGGGGCGTCGACGGCGCCGCCAGCAGCCTCGACCTCACCGTCCGCGCCGCGGCGGCGCTGGCCGAGCACGCCGTGCGCACTGGTGACCGGGTCGCGCTCCGCCCGATCGGCGGCCGGTCGCGGCCCGTGCCGCCCGGTTCGGGGCGCCGCCACCTGCGCCGGGTCCTCGGCACCCTGGCCGACGTCCGGACGGGGTCGGCGCCGTACGACGACGCGAGCCGGCTCGACCTGCGCGTGGGGGCCGGCACGACCGTCGTCGTCCTGACGCCGCTGCTGGTCGACGCGGTCGCCACGACGGCGGCCAACCTGGTCCGCCGCGGGCTGCCGACCGTCGTCATCGACACGCTGCCGCCCGACGCCCGGCCCCAGCCCGGCGACTCCGACCCGGTGCTCGTCGACATCGCGTGGCGGATGCGCCGGATCGAGCGCGAGCAGGTCCGCACCGCGCTCGACGCGATCGGGTGCCCCGTGGTCGCCTGGCGCGGACCCGGCACCGTCGACGAGGTGCTGCGTCGGCTGGCCCACCGTCGCCCGCACGCGGGAGCGGCGCCGTGAAGGCGCTCGAGGCCGTGCGCGCCGTGCGCGGGTGGCACCCGTCGCAGCAGGCGCTCCGGCTGGTCGTGCTGCTCGGGCCGCTGGTGGCGCTGCTCGCCGCCGCGCCCGCCGGCCACGGCCCGGCGCCCTGGATCGTCGGCGTCGTGCTCCTGCTGTCGGTGCTCTGGGCCGCCCGCCCCGAGTCCGGGGGCGGGACCCTCGCCCTGCTGCTGGTGCTCTTCTGGTGGACGCGGGTGCCCGACGACGCGCTGCACCCGGCCGTCCTGGTCGCGGCCGTCGCCGTCGTGCTGTCCCACCTCGCGGCCGTGGTGAGCGCCGCCGCCCCGCCCCGGACCCCGGTCGATCCCGCGGTGCTGCGGCTCTGGATGCTGCGCGGTGCGGCGGTCCTCTTGGCCGCGCCCGTGGTGTGGGTGCTGGCCCGGGCACTGCGGGACCAGGCCGCCCCCGACCTGTTGTGGCCCGCGGCCCTGCTGGCCGCGCTGCTGGTCGTCGTGGCCCTCGGCCTGGTGCTCGAGCGGCGCGAGGAGGCGCCCTGATGGTCAAGGCCGACGAGGACTACGTGGAGCGGGTCCTGGCGATCGTGGAGACGGTGCCCTGCGGCCGCGTGACGACGTACGGCGCCATCGCCGACCTGGTCGGCAGCGGGCCCCGGCTCGTCGGCAACGTCATGGCCCGCCACGGCGCCGGGGTCCCGTGGTGGCGGGTGGTGCGGGCCGACGGCTCGCTCCCGCCGAGCCACCAGGACGAGGCCCGCCAGTGCTACCTCGAGGAGGGCACCCCGCTGCGCCGCTCGGGCACCGCCGTCGACATCGTCGCGGCCTACTTCCAGCCCTAGCCCTGCGGGCCGGCTCAGCGCAGCCGGCCGACGTAGGACGCGGCGCGCTGCAGCTCGACGACCCGGCGCTCCCACGTGATGCCGACGACCACCAGCGTCGTGCCGGCGATGCCGATGACGACCCACTGCGGCGTCTCGACGGCGTACGGCGCCAGCTCGAGCAGCGCGAGCAGACCACCCACGGTCGCCCCGACGAGCAGCGGCGCGCTCCAGCGCAGCTGGGCGCCACCGACGGCGAGGACCAGGCAGCCGGCACCGAGCAGCGCGGCGCGCAGCGACACCGGGTCGGTGGCGAGCACGTGCAGGAACGTCGGCACGGTCGCGAGCGCCAGTCCGGGAAGGAGGGCGAGCGCCGTGGAGGACGAGGCGTCGCGGCGCATCCGGTGGAGCCCGAACCCGAGGAGCAGGAGGGCCGTCGGCATCGTGTAGGGCTCGGGTGCCTGGACGCCGAGGTCGTAGAGGCGGACCCAGGTCGCGAGGACGAGCAGCGCGGTGCCCGCCCAGGCGGCCGGACGCCGCGAGGGGTGCACGAGCGAGTGGACGACGACGAGCGCGCCGGCCAGCGTCAGGTGGAGCGCGAGGCTGACGGTCTCGTCGCGGGCGAGCGGGATCGCGGTCAGCGCGGCGACGCCCGCCGCGATGCTCGCGGTGACCTCGAGCTCGGCCCGGGGGTGGCCGACGACCACCGCGGCGAGGACGACGAGGACCGGCACGGCGCGGAGGCCGTCGAGCCCGGCGAGGTCGCCCAGCACCCAGGTCAGCCCGGCCAGGGCCGGCGGGAGGAGCATCCCGCCGACCTCGGCGGCGCCGGGGAAGCGGCCCGCGACCAGGGTCGCGGCGGTCGTCGCGGTGAGCAGCGCGAGCGGGACCAGCAGCAGGCCCTGGCTCGGGGCGGCGACGCCGAGCGTCACGGCCATCAGGCCCGAGGCGGCCAGCACCTGCACGAGCGC
>NZ_JAURVJ010000102.1 GCF_030655615.1 Nocardioides sp. | reverse complement strand
GGCGCCGACGGCGAGTTCCTCTCCGACTCCGGCGACGCCATCAAGGTCTCGGTCGCGGCCAACCCCTCGCACCTCGAGGCGGTCGACCCGGTGCTCGAGGGCATCGCGCGGGCCAAGCAGGACGTGCTGAACCAGGGCGAGAAGTTCCCGGTGATGCCGCTGCTCGTGCACGGTGACGCCGCGTTCGCCGGCCAGGGCGTGGTCGCCGAGACGCTCAACCTCTCCCAGCTGCGCGGCTACCGCACCGGCGGCACGATCCATCTCGTCGTCAACAACCAGGTCGGGTTCACCACCTCCCCCGGCTCCTCGCGCTCCTCGCTCTACTGCACCGACGTCGCGCGGATGGTGCAGGCGCCGATCTTCCACGTCAACGGCGACGACCCCGAGGCCTGCATCCGGGTCGCCCGGCTGGCCTTCGAGTACCGCCAGGCCTTCAACAAGGACGTCGTCATCGACCTCGTCTGCTACCGCCGCCGCGGCCACAACGAGGGCGACGACCCGTCCTACACGCAGCCGCTGATGTATGACCTCATCGAGCAGAAGCGCTCGGTCCGCAAGCTCTACACCGAGTCCCTGATCGGTCGTGGCGACATCACGATCGAGGAGGCCGAGCAGGTGCTGGCCGACTACCAGCAGCAGCTCGAGCGGGTCTTCACCGAGGTGAAGGAGGCGACGTCGCAGCCCAAGGAGTGGACGACCGTCCCCGACTACCCGGACAAGCCGGCCGCCGAGACCCGTACGTCGATCCCGTTCGAGTGCCTCAAGCGGATCGCCGACGCCTACGTCACCCCGCCCGATGGCTTCACCGTCCACCCCAAGGTCATGCCGCAGCTGCAGCGGCGCGCCAACGCGATCACCGACGGCCCCATCGACTGGGGCACCGGCGAGATCCTCGCCCTCGGCTCGCTGCTGATGGACGGCCGCCCGGTGCGCCTGGCCGGACAGGACTCGCGGCGCGGCACCTTCGTCTCGCGGTTCGCGACGATCATCGACCGCAAGAACGCCGACGAGTGGACGCCGCTGTCCTCGCTCACCGAGGACCAGGGCAAGTTCTACGTCTACGACTCGTTGCTGTCCGAGTACGCCGCCCTCGGCTTCGAGTACGGCTACTCCGTGGCGCGTCCCGAGGCGCTGACCCTCTGGGAGGCCCAGTTCGGCGACTTCGTCAACGGCGCCCAGACGGTCATCGACGAGTTCATCTCCTCCGGAGAGACCAAGTGGCGCCAGCAGTCCGGCGTCGTCCTGCTGCTCCCCCACGGCTACGAGGGCCAGGGACCCGACCACTCGTCCGCCCGGATCGAGCGGTTCCTGCAGATGGCCGCCGACGAGGCGTTCGTCGTCGCCCAGCCGTCGACCCCGGCGTCCTACTTCCACCTGCTGCGGCAGCAGTCGCTCGGCGAGGCGCACCGCCCGCTGATCGTCTTCACGCCCAAGTCGATGCTCAAGCGCAAGGAGGCGGCCTCGCAGCCGTCCGACTTCACCGAGGGCACCTTCCGGCCGTTCATCCGTGACGAGGCCGCCGACCAGGACCAGGTCGACACCCTGCTGCTCTGCTCGGGCCGGATCACCTGGGACCTGATGGTCGAGCGCGCCAAGCGCGACGACGGCGGCCGCTTCGCGATCGCCCGCGTCGAGCAGCTCTACCCGCGGCCCGCCGACGACATCAAGGCCGAGATCGCCCGCTACCCCCACCTCAAGACGGTGCGTTGGGTGCAGGACGAGCCCGCCAACATGGGCCCGTGGTCGCACTACGCGATGAACCTCTGGAACGACGTCGACGCGACGGTCGAGCCGGTCACCCGTGAGCAGTCCTCCTCGCCCTCGGTCGGCACGGTCAAGCGCCACCTGGCCGAGCAGAAGGAGCTCATCGGCCGGGCGTTCAGCTAGGCGATGTACTTCACCGATCGCGGCATCGAGGAGCTCGACAAGCGCCGGGGTGACGAGGAGGTCACCCTGGCGTGGGTCGCCGAGCAGCTCCAGGGCTTCGTCGACGCCCACCCCGAGTTCGAGACGCCCGTCGAGCGCTTCGCCACGTGGCTCGCCCGTCTCGACGACCCGGAGGACTGAGGTCCGGCCCGACCGACGAGTCCGTGCGGTCGGCCCGGTCTGTCCTTGCATGCTCGCCGAGACCGTCGTCCTCGCCCTGCCCACCACCGACCGGGTCCGCGCCCACGCCTACTGGGGCGCCGCCGGTCTCGGTCTCGACACACCCGGCGACCCGGCGGACGACGGCGTGCCGGAGCCTCTCCGGGTCGTCCTGAACCCCGGTCTCACCCTGGTGCTGGTCCCGACCGACGGTTTCCGATGGGTCGTGGCCGGCCGCGACGTGGCGGAGGCGGACGTCGTCGAGTGCCAGCTCAGCGTCGCCGTCGACTCCCCCGCCGAGGTCGACGCCCTCGTCGAGCGCGCACGCGCCGCCGGCGCGGAGGTGGCCGCCGAGCCGGAGCAGCAGCCGTGGGGCTACGCCGCCACCGTCGCCGACCCCGACGGCCACCTGATGACGGTGCTGGTGCCCGCGCCCTGACGTCGCGCGTCAGGGGTACGTGGGGGTCCGAGACCGGCCGGTGGTGCAGGGCCCCCGTCGCCAGGGAACAATGGGCCCGTGGCTGAACTGCACTTCTTCACCGGCACGATGGACTCCGGCAAGAGCACCCTCGCCCTGCAGACCAACCACAACCACGCGGCGCGGGGTCGCCAGGGCCGGATCTTCACCGCCCACGACCGGGCGGGCGAGGCGATCCTGTCGAGCCGGCTGGGCCTGACCCACGAGGCGATCGAGGTGCCGCCCGACTTCGACTTCTGGCGCTACGTGGTCGACTCGCTGACCCAGGGCGCCCGGATCGACTACATCGTCTGCGACGAGGCCCAGTTCTACACCGCGTCGCAGATCGACCAACTGGCCAAGGTCGTCGACGAGCTGCAGATCGACGTCTTCGCGTTCGGGATCCTCACCGACTTCAAGACCGACCTCTTCGCCGGCAGCCGTCGTCTCGTCGAGCTCTGCGACCGGATGCACGTCCTGCAGGTCGAGGCCCTGTGCTGGTGCGGCAAGCGCGCAACCCACAACGCGCGCACCGAGGACGGCGTCATGGTGGTCGAGGGCGAGGTGATCGTCGTCGGTGACGTCGACGACGCCCCCGGCGGGCCGCCGGCCGAGGTCGCCTACGAGGTCCTCTGCCGCCAGCACCACCGGCGGCGGCTCACCGCGGCCCGGGCCCAGGCGGTCAGCCTGGCCCCCGAGCCGCTGCCGTTCGGCTAGACCGGGTCGGGAGTCGTCCCGGACACGCCCGGCGCCGGATCGACGAATTCGGCCCTCCGACCATGCCCCCCGGCGTATGGTCCGCCAGAACGGAGCAGATAATCGGGCAAGTCCGTCACCGCGCGGCACGTGGGAGCGGCCCTCACGGGCCGGTGCCGGAGCGGTGGCACCACAGGGGGAGTCTTCGTCATGGCACGTCGCAGCGTCAGGTCCATCGGGATCCTCGGCACGGCCGCGGTGGTCGGCACGTTCCTCGTGCCCGCGTCCACCGCGCACGCGGAACCGGCGCCACGCCCGGCCATCAGCCACACCACCCAGGGCGACGGGACGGCGTACGCCCGGGCGACGGCCTCGACCGGCGGCCGGCTCCGGGTGGTCACCCAGGCGCGGGGCGCCGGCGGCGCGCGACCACGCCCGACCGTCGCCCGGGCGGTCGCCTCGATCACCGAGAACGTCAGGGTCGAGGGTGGCACCTACCGGATCAGGCTGACCTACGTCGGGATCTCGAGCACGCGCAAGGCCGTCGGTCCCGACGTGCTGGCCACCCTGCGGCGCCGCTCGACGGTCGACTTCGTGGCGGCCTCGGGTGGCGGGAGCAGCAGCGGGGTCCGGAGGATCCAGTCCCTCCCCCGGCGCGGCTCCGCCACCACCGTGCTGATGCTCGACGTCGGTCCCGGCACGAGCGGGCGGCTCGTCGTCCGGGCCGAGCTCTACGCCCGGTCGGCCGCCGACCGCTACCGTGACCGCGCCGTGGCGCGGGCGACGGTCAGGGACGTCCGGGTCGAGGTCACGCCGGTCTCCTGACCGGCCACGTCGCTAACGACGGCTTCCATAGTCCGATCGGGTCTTGTTGCGCGCAGGGGGCGCGAGCAGCATCCGACCCATGACCCCACGCCACCTCACCCGTCACCTGACGTTCGCCAACACCTGCTCGCTGCTCGCCCTCCTCGTCGCCACCGGCACCGGGACGGCGTACGCCGCCAACACCGTCCGGTCCCAGGACATCGTCAACGGACAGGTCAAGACCGCTGACCTCGGCGGCAACGCCGTGACCTCGGCCAAGATCAAGAACGGTGGGGTGGGCCTGGCCGACCTCGTCGCGAGCTCGGTCGACTCGAGCCGGATCAAGAACGGCTCCGTCACCGGCACCGACATCGCCGACGGCAGCGTCGGCGCGGTCGACATCCTGGCGTCCTCGATCACGGCGACCCAGATCGCCGACGACACGATCACCGCCGAGGAGCTCGGCACGGGGTCGGTGCGCTCGGCCGAGGTCGGCCTGAACGCGCTCACGGCCGAGGACCTGGCGACCGACTCGGTGGGGGCGAACGAGATCGCCGACGACGTCGTCGACGGCGGCGAGATCGTCGACAACTCGCTCACCGCCAACGATCTGGCGAGCGGCGCGGTCACGGGCTCGGAGCTCGCGAACAACACGGTCGTCGGCGACAAGGTGGCCAACGGCAGTCTCACGTTCGCCGACCTCGCGAGCGGCGGCAGCTCCGGCCTCGTCGGCATCTCGGCCAACAACGTGGCCAACGGCCGGTGCGAGCAGAAGAGCGTCGGCATCGCAGGCGCCGAGGTCGGCGACGCGGTCGTGTTCTCGGTGCGCGGCCCGGTGCAGGAAGGCGTCTTCTTCTACGGCACCCAGGTCACCGCCCCAAACACCGCCCTCTTCCAGCTGTGCAACCTCAGCGGCGGCCCCATGCTCGCCATCAACGACCTGCCGGTGCGGATCCTGACCTTCCACTGACACCCCCGGGCCACCGCGCACCCCACGTCACGGTGATCGAGCCAACGGGCCGGCTACGGCCTGGCGCGTCGAGATCCCCGCAGCCGGTACGCCCAGGCCGACACCGTGGCCGCCTCGAACGCATCATCGAATTGTCGGTGGTGACCTCTAGAATCAGACCATGACCAGCACCCACCGGACCACCCGCACCTCGAGCAGCGACCCGCTGCTCGAGTCGGTCCGAGGCGCCTGCGCCGACATCAGCCGCGACGAGGTCAACAAGCTCAACGCCGTCCTCGACTGGGCCGCCGCTCACACCGCTGGCGACACCGAAGCAGCCCAGCTTCATGACTGGAACGACGAACCACCTTTGCAGCTCGCCGGCGTCGGGGCACCCGTCGTCGCCGAGTACGCCGCCCTCGACCTCGCCCTGTCGATCGGCCGCACCAGCGACAGCGGCTTGGCCTACCTGGGCAAGGCGTTGGAGCTGCGCTACAGGTTGCCGCGGATCTACGCCCGCGTGGTCAGGCTCGAGATCCCCGTGTGGCTCGCCTTCCGCGTCGCCGACCAGACCCGGCCACTTC
>NZ_JAURVJ010000099.1 GCF_030655615.1 Nocardioides sp. | reverse complement strand
TGCTCGTCGGTGAGGGCGCGCCGCTGCTCGACGGTCTCGGTGGGCGTCCACCACGACGGCTGGTCGAGGGTCCAGCGTCGGTCGGCGGCCGGGCGGCGCTCGGCCCGGGCGTAGGCCGCCCGCAGCCGGGCGATGAACGCGGAGCCGTCGTGCCGGTCGGCCGCGGTCCTGGTGACGCCCTCGAGGCCGAGCTCGCGCAGCGCGGCCTCACGTCGCAGGTCGCGGTCGCGGGTCGCCCGGTCGAGGTGGACCTCGCCGTCGTACTCGCCGTAGACGCCGTGGACCGGGTCGATCAGGTCGGGCGTCGCCACGTGACGTCCGGTCAGGTCGAAGACCGGGGCGTTGCACCGGGGCGTCGGGAGCTCGGCGACCACCTCCCACTCCTCCCGGGTCTCGACCTCCTGCGGTGACCAGCTGTTCTCCTGCGCCCGCGGCATCACCCGTCGCGCTCGCGGGATCCCGGTCCACCCGCTCTGGCGGGTGAGGAACTCCTCCATCTCCGCGATCGAGACCAGGTCGTCGTCGATCGCCTTCTCGAGCTCGACCAGCGCCCGGAAGTCCGTCGGGGCGTAGCGCATCTGGAAGCTGACCGCGAGCCGCGGATCCATGACCCGGAGCCCGTCGACCCACCGCGCGTACTCCGTGCTCGGCCCCTCTCCGGTCACGTCGATCCCGGGCTGGCGGCGGGTGTTGCCCGTTCCGACGCAGATCACCACGGGAAGCTTCTCGCCCGACGCGGTGAGGCCGTCGAACCACCGACCGCCCTGCCACCGCAGCGCCGCCCAGCCCGTGATGGCGTGGTGGGAGGTCACGACGACCGAGGCCTCGACGATGCGCTGGTCGACGTCGTCGGTCGACACCGAGCTCGGGACGTAGAAGCCCTGGCTCGTACGTCGATAGCCCGGCCCGCGCGCCCGCTTGCGGGTCGGTCCGTCGCCGCCGGCGCGCACCGGCAGCGTGAAGCCCGCCCTCAGCTCGCGACCGTCCTCCGACACGCGGGTGAGGATGCACCAACGCGGCCGGTGGCGTCGGCGTCATCCACAGGTCTTCCCGGCCGGGGTCGGGCTCGCGGCCCGGCCGACGGGTAGTCCCGGGCGAAATGGCCCCTGAGACGGCTCTTAAGGGGCCAATTCGCCCGGGACAACCGCAGCTGGGGCAACAGCATCTCGACGACCGTGCCCGCGGGACCGCGGGTGGCGAGGTCGACGACGGTGCTCGCGACCTCGGCCGGCGGCACGAGGGGCGGGAGGGTGGCGCGCTCGGCGGGGTCGAGGGCGGCCCACTCGCGCTGGGCCCGGTCCAGGCCGATCCAGCCCGGCACCACGCAGGTCACGCGCGCCCGGCTGGCGACGTCGGGCCGGGCCATGGCGGTGGTGAAGCGGACGAGACCGGCCTTGGCGGCGGCGTACTCGGGCGAGCCGTAGGGGTCCGTGCCGACGGCGGCGCTCGAGGAGACGTTGACGACGGCGCCCGGCTCGTCGGTGCGGCCGCGGCGGTCGGGCAGCGCGTCGAGGAAGAGCTGGGTCAGCCGCATCGGCACCCTGAGGTTGAGGTCGAGGGTGCGCGACCAGGCGGCGGGGTCGGCGGCGGGGTACTGCTCCCCCGGCGTCCAGCCGCCGGCGTTGTTGACGAGGACGTCGGCGCCGCCGAGGTCGCGGAGCCGCCCGGCGAGCAGCGGCAGCTCGTCGTCGTCGCACAGGTCGACGGCGAAGGACCAGGCCTTGACCCGGCAGGCGCGCACGAGGTCGGCGGTCTCCTCGGCGCCCGTCGTGTCGCGGTCGACCACGACGACGCCGGCCCCGGCCCGCCCGAACCGCAGCGCGACCTCACGCCCGAGCCCCGACGCGGCCCCCGTGACCACCACCGTCCGCCACCGCAGGTCCATGGCTCCCGACCGTAGCCGCCCGACCCTGCTGGCCCGCCGCGGCCGAGGTGAAGTGGGCGGCGACGGCGGAGCAGGCGTCGCGCAGCTCGTCGGGGGTCTCGATCTCGAAGGGGGCGCCGACCTGGGCGAGCACCATCACCGGCCACTCGAGCGAGTCGACCTTCATCTCGAGCAGGCACGTGTGATCGTCGAGCGGGGAGACATCGCCGTAGCGACCGACGGCCCAGCGCACCTGGTCGGCGGTGGCGGAGACGCGCACGCGGACGTCGTACCTCTGTGGGATCTGGCGGAAGCCCGCGGTCACGAAGGCGAGGGCGTCGCCGCCGGGGAGCTCGCGCGGGCGGAAGCGCGGACCGGTGGTGGCGGGCGAGGAGAGGCGGTCGACGCGGAAGGAGCGCCAGTCCTGGCGGTCGCGGTCGTAGGCGACGAGGTACCAGCGGCGGCCGAGCGAGACCAGGCGGTGCGGCTCGACGCGGCGATGGGTGACCTCCGCGCCGCGGGCCTCGTAGTCGAACGTCAGCGGCTCGTCGTCGCGGCACGCCTGGGCCAGCGTGGTGAGGACGACGGCGTCGACCGTCGGCCCGCCGCCCCACGGGCTCGGGGTGTCGGTGACGGCCTTGAGCGCGTCCATCCGTCGCCGCAGCGGGGCCGGCATCAGGGCGACCACCTTGGTCAGCGCCTGCACCGAGGTCTCCTCGAGCCCGCCGACCGACCCGGCGGCCGCGGTGCGCAGCCCGACGGCGATCGCGACCGCCTCCTCGTCCTCGAGCAGCAGCGGCGGCAGCTGGCCCCCCGCCCGCAGCTGGTAGCCGCCGGCCACCCCGCGGCTCGCGTCGACGGCGTAGCCCAGGTCGCGCAGCCGCTCGATGTCGCGGCGCAGGGTGCGGCCGCTCACCTCGAGCCGGCTGGCCAGCTCGTCGCCGGGCCAGTAGCGGTGGGTCTGCAGCAGCGAGAGCAGGGAGAGCATCCGGGCGCTGGTGGACATGGACCCAGATTACTTCTCATTCAGGACAGAACCTGACCTAAGTGGCTCCTAGCGTCATCCTCATGACCCAGACACGACACACCGCCAAGACCGGTCCGGTGATCCGGACCTCGGGACTCACCAAGACGTTCACGCGTCACAAGCAGACGGTCGAGGCCGTCAAGGGCCTCGACCTCGAGGTCGGCGACGGCGAGCTCGTCGCGTTCCTCGGCCCCAACGGCGCCGGCAAGTCGACGACGCTGCGGATGCTCACCACACTCATCGCGCCCACGTCCGGCACCGCCGAGGTCGCCGGCTTCGACGTCGTGACCGAGCAGCGCGCCGTACGTCGCTCGATCGGGTACGTCGGGCAGGGCAACGCCGCAGGTCACCAGCAGCGCGGGCGCGACGAGGTCGTGAGCCAGGCACGCGCCCACGGCCTGTCGCGCTCGGCTGCGAACGCCCGCGCCGACGAGCTGCTCGCGGCGTTCGACCTCAGCGAGCACGCGGGCCGACCGGTCTCGACGCTCTCCGGCGGCCAGCGCCGCCGCCTCGACGTCGCGATCGGGCTCGTCCACCAGCCGCGGCTGATGTTCCTCGACGAGCCGTCGACCGGGCTCGACCCGCAGAACCGCGTCAACCTCCAGGAGCAGGTGCAGCGCCTCAACCGTGAGCTCGGCACCACGATCGTGCTCACCACGCACTACCTCGAGGAAGCCGACGCGATCGCCGACCGGGTGATCGTGATCGACCACGGCGAGGTCATCGCCGACGACACCGCGACCCGGCTCAAGGCCGGGCTCGGCGACCTGGTGTCGCTCGGGTTCGCCGGTGCCGACGACGCCGCGCAGGCGGCCGAGCGCGCCCGGCGCCTCGACGGCTCCACCGTCGAGGTCAGCGGGTCGGCGGTGTCCGTCCGCGTCGCCCACGGCCGCGACCTCGCGCCCGGCCTGGTCACCGACCTCGCCGGGGCGGGCACGCCCGCCACCCGGATCGAGGTCGTCAGCGCCACCCTCGACGACGTCTTCCTCAACCTCACGGGTCGCAGCCTCCGCGAGACCGACTCCACGATCACCCCGACCGAAGGAGCAGCGGCATGACCACCACGACCAACGACACCACGACCGCCACCGAGAGCACCGCTCTCGCGCCGTCGTACGACGACGAGACGCGTGAGCCCGGCTTCCTCGCGGACACCTGGAACGTCATGACCCGCGAGCTCAGGCCGATGCTGCGCGAGCCCGCGTCGGTGCTGTTCGCCATGGTGCAGCCGCTCGTCTTCCTCGCGCTGTTCGCCCCGCTGCTGCCGGACAGCAGCGCGTTCGGCGGCTCGGCGCTGCAGTGGTTCGTGCCCGGCATCATCGCGATGACCGCGCTCATGGGTGCGTCGATGACCGGCTCCAACCTGACGCTCGAGATCAACACCGGCTCGCACGAGCGGCTCCTCGTCTCGCCGCTGCGCCGCTCGTCGCTGCTCGTCGGGCGGGCGCTCAAGGAGGTCGTGCCGATGCTGGCGCAGGCCGTGCTCATCGTGGCGGTCGTGACGCCGTTCAGCTTCGACCTCCACCTCGGCGGCGTGCTGGTGGGCCTGGCGGTGCTCGCGCTGTTCAGCGTCGGGATCGGTTCCCTGTCGTTCGCGCTGGCCATCGTCTCGGAGGGCCAGGACTGGCTGTTCTGGACCGTGCAGCAGACGCTGATCTTCCCGCTGCTGCTGCTCGCCGGGGTGCTGCTCCCGCTCGACGGCGCCCCCGGCTGGCTCCGCTTCCTGGCCAACCTCAACCCGCTCGGCTACATCATCGAGGCCGAGCGCGCGCTGTTCGCGGGGTCGTGGTCCTTCGACACGATCCTCCAGGGCGCGGTCGCCGCGGCCGCCGTCGCCGCGGTCGGCCTCGTCGTCGGCCTCCGCACCATGCGCCGCTCCAGCTGATCCCCGCCACGGTGACCCGTCAGCAGACGGCGACGGGTCACCGTCCCCCCACCCCCCACCACGCCGACCCGTCAGCAATCAACGACGGGTCGGCGACGTCGTTGACTAGATTGACCGGCATGCCCGACCTGGACCGGCTCGACGCGCTCGAGGTGCGGCTGACGGTCGACCGGCTGCAGGAGCGGATCATCGCGCGGTTCCCGCGGCGCGGGATCGCGGCGCTGGCGACGCGGCTCGGGTCGCTCGTCGACGAGGTCGAGGGGACGGCGCCGGGCATCAACCGGCAGCTGCGCCGGGCGCGCGTGGTGTCCCGGGTGCTCGCCGCCGCGGTGCTCGTGGCCACCGTGGTCGCGCTGGTGCTGGCGCTGCGCGACGCGGTCGACGACGGCGTGAGCAGCAGCGTCGACTGGCTGCCGCTCATCGAGACGACGATCAACGACCTCGTCTATGCCGCGGTGGCGCTGTTCTTCCTCTACTCGATCCCCGAACGGCTGCAGCGCGGCCGCTCGCTGGCGCTGCTGCACCGGCTCCGCTCGCTCGCCCACGTCGTGGACATGCACCAGCTGACCAAGGACCCGGAGCGGTTCCGCTCCGACTTCGTCCCGACGCCGAGCAGCGTCGACCCGCGGCTGACACCGCCGCAGATGGAGCGCTACCTGGAGTACTGCTCCGAGATGCTCAGCCTGGTCGGCAAGATCGCGGCGCTCGTCGCGGAGGAGTCGCGCGACGCGGTCGTCCTCGACGCCGTCGGCGGCATCGAGACGCTCACGACGAGCCTGAGCCGCAAGATCTGGCAGAAGATCACGCTCCTCGGCCGCACCTAGACCCGGCAGGCGGTCAGCCGATCCCGTCGAGGATCTCGAGCGTGCGCGCCCAGGCGTCGGACTCGGCGTCGATGACGACGAAGTGGTCGCCGCCCTCGACCTCGACCAGCTCGGCGGTCGCGCCCGCGTCGGTCGCGCGCTCGACGTAGGTCGAGGACTGGGTGAGCGGGACGATGGTGTCGTCGGTGCCGTGCACGCACCACAGGGGTACGTCGAGGGGCAGCTGCTGCGTGGGGTCGTACTTCTCGTCGGCGACGGTCGGCTGGTGGCCCAGGAACGCCCCGGCCGCCCCGCCGCCCAGGTTGGAGTCCTCGGACGCGATGAGGTCGAGGACCCCGGCCTGGCTGACGACGTGGGTGATCGTGACGTCCTCGGGCCAGTCGTAGCGCCCACGCGCGGCGGCCCAGGCGGCCAGGTGGCCGCCGGCACTGTGCCCGAGGGTGATGACCGGAGCCGTCGCGAGGTCGAGCCCGAGATCGAGGTCGGCGAGCTTGTCGATGCCGGCTGCGACGTCGTCGAAGGTCTGCGGCGTGCCGCCGCCCCCACCCTCGTCGGGGTCGCCGACGCGGCGGTACTCGAGGTTCCACGCGGCCCAGCCGGCCTCGGCGAGCGAGGCTGCGAGCGGCGTCCCGAGCGTGTAGTCGTAGCCCGCCCGCCAGAAACCGCCGTGGATGACCACGACCACCCCGCGCGGCGTGCCCTCGGGCAGGTAGAGATCGCCGAACTGGCTCGGGTCGTCGCCGTAGGTCTCGCGCCGGGCGTCGCTGTCGTCCACGTCGGGCTCCTCTGTCTCGCAGGCGGTCAGGGACAGCCCGACGACCGCGAGGGCACCGAGTCCGGGCAGGCTCAGCAGGGTGCGACGGTGCATGGCCCGATCGTCCCAGACCGACCTAGGCGCCCAGGCAGCAGCGGGCGCCTCAGCCGAGCAGCGTCGCCAGGGACCAGCCGGCGACGACCACCATCACGGCCAGCGAACCGAGGGTCAGCAGCACGCCGAGCCAGGCGACGAACGACAGCCCGCGCGGCAGCTGTCCGTCCGACCCCGGCTTGACGCTGAACCACAGCTGGCTCACGCACAGCGCGGAGGCGGGGTCGCGGGGGTCGGCGAGCACGACGCCACCCTCGTACGGCGCCCCGCCGACCCGCAGCGTGCCCGGTCGGCCGGCCACGGTGTAGGAGAGCTCGGTGCTGCGGCCCTGGCCCGTGTAGCCCTCCCACCGGGCGTCCCAGCCGCGGGCCCGACGCATCGGCACGTTGGTGTAGGACGAGCTGCCGAGCGACTCGTGCGCCGCGGTGACGGTCGCGACCTCGCCCCACCGCAGCACCGGCACCCGCCGCCGACAGAGCCGTGTGGCGCGCAGGCCCACGAGCACCGCCCCCGCCGTGGCCGCCACCAGCAGCGAGCCGGGGACCAGGATCCACAGCGCGAGCGGGCAGACGCCGAGCATGAGGAGGACGAACAGCTCCACCGGTCCGAGCGTCGTCGTGGCCAGCCGCGCGCCGAGCGGCACCGGACGCGGACCCGGCGCGAGTCGCTCGACCTTGTCGGGGTCGGGCAGGAAGACGTCCTTCTCCACCCGGTCCGACCGCAGGCCCAGCGACTGCTGGAGGTCGGCGAACAGCCCCGAGCCGAAGAGGTCGCGCAACGCGGTCGCCGAGTCGACCGGCACCACGTGCCCGTCGACGTGCACGACCACCGCACCCCCTCGGCGCACGGCGTCGGCGAGCCGACCGTCGCCCGCCGCCACCGGCGCCCCGTCGACGGTCACCGCCGGCTCGGGCCGGCCGTCACCGGGGACGTAGGGCTCGTAGGACGGCTCGTCGGCCGACGCCTCCCGCTCGAGCCGCGCGACCTCGCCCATCGCGTGGGCCAGCCGACGCTCGAGGTCAGCGAGGCGCGCGGGGTCGCCAGGCCGGTCGGAGGTCACGGATCCAGGGAACCCGTCCTCCCCGTCCGGCGACAAGGCACGAACGGGCCATTCAGCCGACGAGGGACTCGATCGTCGGGACGACCGACGAGACCGGCGGCAGGGCGGCGACCTCGTCCCGCACCCGGGTCGCGCCGGCCCGCAGGTCGACGTCGGTCAGCGCGCGGGTGACGGCCCGGCGCACGTCGTCGGCACCGGCCGTCACCACGTCGAGCCCCACCCCCGCGTCGAGGGCGACGAGCCGGGCGGCGTTGAGCTCCTGGTCGGCGCCCATCGCCAGGGTGACGACCGGCAGGCCGTGGGCCAGCGCTCCGATCACGCTGCCCGAGCCGCCGTGGTTGACAACGACGTCGACGAGCGGGAGCACCTGGTCCTGCGGCACGAACCGCTCGATGCGCACGTTGTCGGCACGGACGCCGACGAGCGCGGGGTCCACGTCGGAGCCGACGGTCGCGAGCACGCGGACGGGCTGGTCGGCAAGGGCGCCGAGCGCGCGCGAGAACAGGTCGCCGGACTCGGTGTTGAAGATCGTGCCGAGCGTGAGGTAGACCGACGGCCCGTCGTGGGACCTGAGCCAGGCGACGCCCGGGTGCACCTCGTCGCCCCCGCCGACCGGCTCGGGCCGGACTGCCACGGCTCCAGGGGACAACGGGAAGCCGGGGTCGCGGAAGGACGGCGGGGCCGGGTAGATCTCGAGATCGCCCTTCACCTGCTGGAGATCGAGGGCAGCCAACCCGTCGTCGACGTACGGCGACCGTACGAGAGCACCGCTCGCGATCACGTCGACGACGACGCACGGCAGCCCGGCCCGGGCGGCCGCCGCGACGCTGCCGAGGTCCATCTCGTCGCAGACCACGAGGTCGGGCCGCCACCGCTCGACGACCTCCCTGGTGCGGAGGAGGTTGCGCTGGGCCAGGGTGCCGGCGTACCAGCGTCCGACGACCTCGAGCTCGTGCTGCAGGTCGGGCGCGGTGAGGGTCCCGGTGCCGCCGTCGGGGTCCGGGCCGGGGCCGATCCGCTCGTGCGGGAAGAGGTCGCCGAAGACGCCGTGGGACCCGACCGCGTGCGGATGACCGCTCAGGGCGAGCTCGTGGCCGGCGTCCCGCAACGCCCGGGACAGCGGGAGCATCGGCAGCAGGTGCCCGCGGCCGCCGGCGAACGTGACGAGGACCCTCACGGCTCCTCCCCGCCCGCCACCTGCCTCACGACCAGGTCACGCCATGGCCATCGGGATCGTCGCCATCCAGGTCGACCGCAGCTCGAGCAGGTTGACCTCGAAGAGCCCGTCGACGCCGAGGACGTCGCCCCCGGTGATGCCCAGCTCGGTGACGGGTACGCCGTGGCGCCCGGCCAGGTCGACCAGCCGGTCGGTGTCTCCCTCGGCCACGGTGACCAGCACCCGGCCGGCCGACTCGGCGAAGAGCGCGACGAAGGGGTCGGCGTGGACGTCGGCGACCGCGACGCTCACGCCGCACAGGTGCCGGAGCGAGGCCTCGACGAGCGCCTGGGCGAGGCCGCCGTCGGACAGGTCGTGCGCCGAGGTCAGCAGCCCGACGCCCTCGCGCAGCAGCTCGGCCAGCCGCTTCTCACCGGCCAGGTCGACCACCGGCGGCAGGCCGCCGAGGTGTTCGTGGACGACGTGCGCCCACTCCGAGCCGCTGAGCTCCTCGCGGGTCTCGCCGAGCAGGAACACCCGGTCACCGGCCTCGTCACCCTCGACGGACGCCCACGCGGACGGCGTACGACGGGTGACGTCGTCGATCACGCCGAGCACGGCCACGACCGGCGTGGGCAGGATCGCGGTCTCGCCGGTCTGGTTGTAGAGCGAGACGTTGCCGCCGGTCACGGGGATGCCGAGCTCGAGGCAGCCGTCCTTGAGGCCGCGGCAGGCCTCGGCGAACTGCCACATGACGCCCGGGTCCTCGGGCGAGCCGAAGTTGAGGCAGTCGGAGATCGCCAGCGGCAGGGCGCCGCCGGTCGCGACGTTGCGGTAGGACTCGGCCAGCGCGAGCCGGGCACCGGTGTAGGGGTCGAGCCGCGCGAACCGGCCGTTGCAGTCGGTCGAGACCGCGACACCGAGGTTGGTGGACTCGTCGACGCGGATCATCCCGCTGTCGCTGGGCTGGGCGAGCACGGTGTTGCCGCGGACGTAGCGGTCGTACTGGTCGGTGATCCACGACTTGTCGCAGAGGTTGGGGCTCGACGCGAGCGTGAGGAGGGTCGCGCGCAGCTCGTCGCCGGTGACCGGTCGCGGCAGCGTCTCGGCGACGTCGGCCTGCAGCGCGTCCTGGGTGTCGGGGCGGGCGAAGGGCCGCTGGTAGGTGGGGCCGTCGTGCGCCACCGAGCGTGGGGGCACGTCGACGACGCGCTCGCCGTGCCAGTCGATCTCGAGGCGGCCGGTGTCGGTGACCTCGCCGACCACGACGGCCTCGACGTCCCACTTCGCGCAGATCGCGAGGAACGCGGCGACGTCGTCGGGCTCGACGACGGCCATCATCCGCTCCTGGCTCTCGCTCATGCGGATCTCCTCGGGC
>NZ_JAURVJ010000098.1 GCF_030655615.1 Nocardioides sp. | reverse complement strand
CGTCGTTGATTGCTGACGGGTCACCGTGGCCTGGTGCTGACCCGTCGTTGATTGCTGACGGGTCACCGTGGCCTGGTGCTGACCCGTCGTTGATCGCTGACTGGTCACCGTGGCCTGGTGCTGACCCGTCGTCGATTGCTGACGGGTCACCGTGGTGGTGGACGTCCTACCGGACGCCGGAGGAGAGCTCGGCCGCCACGTTGGCGCGGGCGGCGTCCTCCCAGCGCTCGAGGGCGTAGGTCGTGTGGAACAGCCGCGGCTTGGCCACCAGGTCGTCGAGCACGACCCGTCGGCCGGCGGCGAAGATCTCGTCGTCGAGGTGGTCGTACTCGGCGCGCACGGCCGTGACGTAGGAGGCGTAGCGCTCGGCCGGCGCGGCCAGGATGCCGAGGTCGGCGTCGGAGAGCGCGCAGCCGTTGGCGTCGCCGTCCTCGGGCCGGTGGGTCTCGGTGAGCCGCACCAGCCGGGCCACCTCGGTCACCACGGCGTCGTCGACCAGCCCGGGCAGGGCGTCCTCGGCCCAGGCGGCCGAGCGTTCCTCGGCGTCGCGCTCGCCGTCGTAGACCGCGTCGTGGAACCACGCGGCCAGACGCACCGGGAGGTGCTCGAAGGGCACCCCGGCCGCGGCCAGCTCGTCGACCCGCGCGAGCACCTCGGCCAGGTGGGTCGTGTCGTGGTAGCCGCGCTCGGGGTCGGCGTACGCCGCCAGCAGTGCGTCGCGCACGTCGCCGCCGTCGGCCAGCGGCCAGGCAGGGTCGGGGACGTCGGCAGGTCTCGCAGGTGGAGGCACCGGCCTATTCAAACCCAGATCGGGGCCGGACGGTCAGACCCGGGTGGAGGGCAGCTTCATCCCGGCGACCGCGGGGGTCCGGGCGGCCCACACGGCGCTCCGGCCGGCGACCGGGAGGACGATCTCACCGAGGTGGTGGCGCACCCCGTTGAGCACGCACACGTCGGCGACGGCGGCCCGGGTGACGTGGAGGGTCTCGGGGCCGGTGGTGGCGACGACGGTCAGCCCGTTGGCCGCGGTGAGGCCGGTGCCGATGGCGAAGTGGCCGTCCTCGTCGGTGCGGACCCGCTCGACCTCCTCGCCGTCCTCGTCGAGCAGCGCGACGACGGCGGCGTACTGGTAGCCGTTCTGCACGACCCGCCCCGTCAGCGCCGCGCTCACGCGCACGACGGCCGAGACCGCACCGAGCGTGCCGGGCTCGACCTCGACAGCGAGGGTGGTGCCGTGGTGCCCGACGGAGGGCGGTACGACGACCCGCAGCGGGCCGGGACGCAGGTCGCGGACGTCGGCGAGCCCGCCGCGCACCGGGGCGGTGACGGTGCGGCCGGTCGCGTCCGTGACGGCAACCTCGGTGGCGAGCACGGGCCGCCGCTCGCCGCTGCGGACGTCGACGAGGAGCCGGCCGGTGGGGGTGAGGACGGGCAGCTCGAGGTCGGCGGCACCGGCGGCGTCCACGGCCGCCGTGACGGCGACGGAGCAGAGGGCGCGGCGGGCGTCGTGAGCGACGACCGTCCACGCGCCGGGGCGGAGCCCGGCGAGCACCGCGCGCCCGAGGCCGTCGGCGCGGACCTCGAGCCGCTCGCCGTCGGCGTGCACGGCGCTCAGGCGGGCCCAGCGGGTCGTCGTGACGCGGAGGACCGCGCCCCGGGTGAGCCGGGCGGTCGCGCGGACGAGCCCGTCACCGGGCACCTCGACGTCGACCACGACACCGGCGTGGCGCGCAGGGTCGTGGAGCGACCGCTCGTCGGTGACGGTCAGGCGGTAGGCGCCGGCCGGGAGGTCGAGGGCGGTACGCAGGTCCCGGACGCGGCGGCGGAGGACCAGGACGCCCGCGGCGTCGTGCACGCACAGCAGCACCACGGAGCGCGTCGGTGCGTCGACGCGCAGCACGACCGTGCCGGTGGCTCCCACTCGTGACGAGTACATGACCCGAACCTAGGAACGGCCCGAGGACGAAGCATCCTCCGAACGGTCAGTCATCACCCGCGGGGAGTGACTAGTCCGGTGGGGTCATCGCCCAGCGGATGGTCCCGGTGGCGGCCGAGCCCATGGCCCGCACGACGGTCCGCTCGGTCACCGGGAGCCACGGCAGCCGCAGCGGCACCCGTGTCCACGCCGGCATCAGGCCGACCGCGGCGGCCACGAGGACGCCGTAGGCCGGGCGCGCGGCGAGGGGGAGCGGCGGGCGGAAGAGCAGGTAGCGCACGGCCTCCCGTGCCTCGGCGGTGCCGCGCAGCTCGGGACGGTAGGACGCCATCACCTCGCCCAGCTCGGCCTCGGTGCCCGGCAGGTCGGTCGCGCCGAGCCTGGCCGCGATCGTGCCGACCTGGGCGACGTAGTCGTCACGCTGGCCCTGGTCGAGCTGCTGCTTGCCGTAGACGGTGTGGGCCCGCAGGAAGCTGTCGACCTCGGCCACGTGCACCCAGCGGAGCAGGTGCGGGTCGGAGGCGGCGTACGCCGACCCGTCGGGCATGGTGCCGACGACCCGACGGTGGATGGCCTGGACGATGTCGACCTGGCGCTGGGCGTCCTCGGCCGTCGCGAACGTCGTCGTCGCGAGGAACTCGCTGGTGCGGTGCAGCCGGCCCCACATGTCGCCGCGGAAGCCGGAGTGCTCCGAGACCGCCAGCATCGCGGCGGGGTGGAGCGTCTGCAGGAGCAGCGCACGGATACCGCCGATGAACATCGACGCGTCACCGTGCACCACCGCGATCGGGCTGTCGCCGTCGAACCAGCGCGGCCCTTCGGTGTAGTGGATCCGGTCGCGCTTGGCCGGTCCCTCAGGACCCGCGACGCGCTCGAACAACGCCTGGCCCAGCCGGTCCCGCACGCCGCTCGTCACGCTCGTCACACCCACGCGCCGAGCCTACGGACCCCCGCCTCACCCCTCCGGTCCGGCGAGTCGGCGCAGAGGTGAAGTCGAGAGGGCGTGAGTCGGCGCACGTGCTGAGTCGCTGCGCCGACTCGGCGGGTCAGGCGGTCCAGGAGCGGAGCCACACGGTGTGGTCGGAGGCGGCCAGGGCGGTGGCGACGGAGTCCGAGACGGGCTCGGCGACGTCGGTGACGACGTAGCCCTGCTCGCCACGGGTGGCGAGGTACTGCGCGGTCACGTTGACGCCCTGCTCGGCCAGGCGCGCGTTGAGCTCGGCCAGTACGCCGGGCACGTTGACGTGCAGGAAGCCGATCCGCGAGCCGGTGCTGAGCTGCGGGGCCAGGACGGCCGGCAGGTCGACCGACAGCTCGGTGCGGCCCTCGAGCACGAACCCGGCGAGCTTGCCGGCCACGAACCAGCCGATCTCCTCCTGCGCCTCCTGGGTCGAGCCGCCGACGTGGGGCGTCAGGATCACGTTGTCGAGGCCGCGCAGCGGCGACTCGAACTCGTCGCCCTGGGCCTTGGGCTCGATCGGGAACACGTCGAGCGCGGCGCCGGCGATGTGGCCCGAGAGGATCTGGTCGCGCAGCGCCTCGGTGTCGACGACCATGCCGCGGGCGGCGTTGATGAACATCGAGCGCGGCTTCATCCGCGCGAACTGCTCGGCGCCGAAGAACCCGGCGTTGCCGGGACGACCGTCGATGTGGAGCGAGACCACGTCGGCCTCGGCGAGCAGGTCGTCGAGGGAGTGCATGCGACGGGCGTTGCCGTGGGCGAGGCGGTCGGCGGTGTCGAAGAAGATCACCCGCAGCCCGAGGGCCTCGGCGACGTTGGACAGCTGGGTGCCGATGTTGCCGTAGCCGACGATGCCGAGCGTGCGGCCGCGGATCTCGTGGCTGCCCTTGGCCGACTTGTCCCACACGCCGGCGTGCATCTTCTGCGTCTTCTCCGACAGGCGCCGTGCGAGCACGATGATCTCGCCGATGACGAGCTCGACCACGCTGCGGGTGTTGGAGTAGGGCGCGTTGAACACCGCGACGCCCCGCTCGGCCGCGGCCACCAGGTCGACCTGGTTGGTCCCGATGCAGAAGCAACCGATCGCCAGCAGCTCGGGCGCGTTCGCTAGCACCTTCTCGGTGACCTTGGTGTTGGAGCGGATGCCGAGCAGCGTGACGCCGGGGAGCGCCGCCAGCAGCTCGTCCTCGGACATCGACGCCGTCCGGAGCTCGACCTCGAAGCCGCGACGCTCCAGGGTCTCGACGGCGACCGGGTGGATGTTCTCGAGCAGCAGGGCCTTCACCCCTCCAGGGTACGGATCCGCGCGGTCGGCGGCGGCGTCGCCTCCACGAGGTGGAACGGGGCTCCCACTGGCCCGACCGGGCCATGGCCCTGCTGGCCGGAGCCGCCTACCGTCCGCCCATGACCTCCTCCTCGAAGCCGTCGTGGGCCGTCCTGGCCGTCGTCGCCGCCCTGCTCGTCGCCGCGAGCTCCACGTCCTACGCCGCCGGCCTGGCCAAGAACAGCGTGGGCACCCCGCAGCTGCGGGCCGGCGCGGTCGTCGCCGCCAAGATCAAGAACGGCGCCGTCACCGGCCCCAAGATCAAGGACGGTTCCGTCGGTCGGGCCGACCTCGCGCCCGGGGTCGCCCTGCCGGTGACCACCCAGGTCCGCCGCAAGCTCGCCGTCGGCGACGACGTCCTGCTGGCGAGCGTGGGCGGCATCTCCTACGAGGGCGTGTGCATCAGCCTCGGGTCGGGGACCGCCGTCGGCCGGGTGGACATCCAGGCCACCCAGGAGGACGGGCCGTTCAACGCGTTGAGCGGGTCGTGGGTGTCGTCGGTCGACGACGTCTCGGGCATCTACACCGGGCCCTCGGGTGCGGCGCCGTTCACCTCGACGGTCGTGCAGGCCGGGGGCAGTGGGACCTCCCTGGGCCGGGCGGCGCTCTCCGGCACGATGCAGTACCTCGAGCGGCCGACCTCGCGGGTCGACATCTCCCTCACCACCGCCGGTGGCGCCTCGGCGTCGTGCGAGATGCGGGTGACCATCTCGCCGACCCGGTAGGGCTCGGATGGCCCAGCCGGGCCATGGCGACGCCCTCCGGGCGCGCCTACGGTCGCTCGATGAGAGACCTCCACCGACCGTCCCCCGCCCTCGTCGTGGCCGTCCTGGCCCTCCTCCTCGCGACCGGATCCACGTCGTACGCCGCAGGCCTGGCGCGCAACAGCGTCGGCACCGCGCAGCTCAAGAGCCGCGCGGTCACGACCGCCAAGATCAAGCCGGACGCCGTGACCGGCCAGCAGATCAGGGCGGGCTCGGTGACCTCGTCCGACCTCGCCCCGGCGGCCCGGGCGCGACGACCGGTGGTCGTCGTCCGTGACCTGAGCCAGGGGACCGTCACCCTGGCCACCGTCGCCGGGGTGACCTACGAGGCGGCGTGCCGCTCCGACACCCCGGTCGACCGGGGCAGCCTCACGATCACCGGTGCCACGGACGGCACCCAGGTCGAGCTGGCGGGCAAGGGGGGTAACGACGACGGGGACGGTCGCTCGACGCTCAGCCGGGCCGAGTCCTTCTCGTTCTTCCTCGACCCACCGACTGCCTTCGACCAGCAGACGCGCGCGTTCGACGGGACCGTGCGTACCGTCGGCGGGCCGATCTCGCAGGTCACGATCGCGGTGTCCGTGACCGACAGCGTCGCCCTGCCCTGCTCCTACCGGATCGTGGTCACCCCGCTCACCTGACCCGGCCGGGCCATGGTCGTGGCGGTTCCGCGCGCCTAGGTTGCCGCCATGACGCCACCGCGCCCGTCCCCGTCCCTCGTCGTCGCCGTCCTGGCCCTGCTCCTCGCGACCGGCTCCACGTCGTACGCCGCGGGGCTGGCCCGCAACAGCGTCGGCACCGCGCAGCTCAAGAACAACGCCGTCACCGGGGCCAAGGTCAAGGACGGCACCGTGACCGGCGCCGAGCTCAAGGACGGCGCGGTGACCGGCGCCGACCTCAAGCAGGGCAGCGTCGGGCTCGCCGACCTCGCCCCGGCTGCGGCCCCGGCCGGCAACGTCACGGCCGTCCGCGAGCTCGGCGAGACCAACGGGCCCGTGGAGGTCCTCAGCACCGCCGACGTCCTGGTGACCGCCAGCTGCGAGCTCGCCTCTCGCACGGCCGACGTGGAGGTGCTTCGTCCCCCGGGCGACGACCTCCGGTTCGAGCTCGTCGGGACGGTCGGCCGCTACAACTCGACGGCCGAGCAGACCCTGCCGGTGCTCACCAGCGGCAACCTGCAGGTCAACGCGATCGCCAACCAGGGCTCCGCCGCCATCGCGTCGTTCGAGGGATCGGTCACCGCCGCCGGCCGACCCTGGTCGCGCCTCTCGGTCGCCACCCGCTACAACGGGGTCTTCCAGCCCCACACCTGCTCCGTGCGGGTCGTCCTGACCCCCGGGCGCTGAGCGCAGGCCGACCACCCACCGAAGGCGGAAGCGGTCGACCTTCGCTCAGTCGCCCTTGACGTTGACGATCTGGCGCAGCACGTGCCGGACCTCCACGAGGTCGGCGGCGTCGGCCATCACGCGGTCGATGTCCTTATACGCGCCCGGGATCTCGTCGATGAAGGCGTCGGTGTCGCGGTACTCGATGCCGACCATCGCCTCGCGCAGCTGCTCGTGCGAGAACGTCTGCCGCGCCTTGGTGCGCGAGTACTCACGCCCCGCGCCGTGCGGGGCTGACTCCAGCGAGAGCCGGTTGCCCTTGCCGACCACGACGTAGGACGCCGTGCCCATCGACCCCGGGATCAGGCCGGGCACGCCCTCGGCGGCCCGGATCGCGCCCTTGCGGGACAGCCACACGTCCTTGCCGAAGTGGTGCTCCTGCTCGGTGTAGTTGTGGTGGCAGTTGATCTCCTCGACCCGCTCCACCGTGTCGACCCCGAGCCAGTCGGCGAAGCACGTCACGACCCGGTCCATCATCTCCTCGCGGTTGAGGAGCGCGTAGTGCTGCGCCCACCGCATCTCGCGGACGTAGGCCCAGAACTCCGGCGTCCCCTCGACCAGGTAGGCGAGGTCGCGGTGCGGCAGCGCGATCCACCACTTCTCGCACAGGGCGCGCGCGACCTTGATGTGGGCCTGGGCGATCTTGTTGCCCACCCCGCGCGAGCCCGAGTGCAGGAACAGCCAGACCCGGTCCTCCTCGTCGACCGTCACCTCGATGAAGTGGTTCCCCGAGCCCAGGGTCCCGAGCTGGAGCTCCCAGCGGGCGGCGTACGACGCGGGGTCGAAGCCGGCCTGCTCGGCCTCCGTGCGCAGCGTCTCGAGGCGGGCCTCGGTGTGGGCGCGGGTGACCCTCTGGTTGGCGGCGCCGGCCGACAGCGGGATCGCGCGCTCGATGGCCACGCGCAGTGCCCGGCGGTCGGCCGGGAGCTGCTCGACCGTGTAGGCCGTGCGGACCGCGATCATGCCGCAGCCGATGTCGACGCCGACCGCGGCCGGCATGATCGCGCCGAGGGTCGGGATGACCGACCCGACGGTCGCGCCCAGGCCGAGGTGGGCGTCGGGCATCAGCGCGAGGTGCGGGTGGATGAACGGCATCGTCGATGCCGTCACCGCCTGCTCGCGGGTGTTGTCCTCGAGGATCGACGCCCAGCTGATGAGCGTCCCGGTGATGTGCTCCATGGTCCTTCCTCTGATCGAGCCCCCGCTGGTGCGGGGGCAGTCGAACAGGCTAGGAAGCCGCAAATCCGTTGCGCCACTGGGTAATCGTCAGGACGCGGCGTACCCGCCGTCGACGAGGTGGTAGCTGCCGGTGACGAAGGTGGCGGCGTCGGAGACCAGGAACGCCACCAGCGCGGCGACCTCCTCCGACGTGCCGAGCCGACCGAGGGCGTGCTTGGCCGCGAGGGCGGCCTGGGCGTCGGCGTCGAGGTTGGCCTCGAGCAGGGGCGTGGTGATGAAGCCGGGGCCGACGGCCGTGATGCGGACGCCCTGGTCGCCGTACTCGAGAGCAGCGTTCTTGGTGAGCCCGAGCAGACCGTGCTTGGTGGTCACGTAGGCCGAGGAGCCGGCGATGCCGACGGAGCCCAGGACCGAGGCCATGTTGACGATCGCGCCGCCGCCATTGGCGACGATGGCGGGCAGCTGGGCTCGCATGTTGACGAAGACGCCGCTGAGGTTGACGTCGATCACCTTGCGCCAGGCGTCGAGCGGGTAGTCGCCGACGGGGGTCGCGGGGCCACCGATGCCCGCGTTGTTGACCGCGATCCGCTGCGGCGCGAGCTAGTTGGCCGTGGCGACGGCGCGCTCGGCGACGGCCGCGTCGGCGGCGTCACCGACGAATGCCTTGGCGACCCCGCCGGCCGCGACGATCTCCGCGGTGACCGCGTCGGCCGCGGTGGGGTCGAGGTCGGTGACCAGCACCGCCGCGCCGTTGGCCGCGAGCAGCCGGGCCACCGCACGGCCGATGCCGGAGCCCGCTCCCGTCACGATCGCCGAACGGCCCTGCACGTCGTAGGTAGCCATGTCTTCCACTCCTTGTTCGTTGTCTCCGACAACTGTCGGACATCTTGCACAACCTACAGTTGTCGGAGATCTATTCCGGAGGTGTGGTCCCGTGGACGTACGTCAGCAGCGCTCGCAGGCGCGCCTCTTCGAGGCCGCCCTGCGGCTGGCCGGCACGACGCCGGTGAGCGCGCTGACGGTCACCGCGATCGCCCAGGAGGCCGGCGTCCACCGCTCGACCTTCTACGAGCTCGCGACCTCGCCCGCCGCCGTGGTCGAGAACGCGCTGCTGGCCGAGCTCGACGCCCTGCGGGCAGGGCTGGTGGCCGAAGACGCCACCGACGTCGACCGCGCGGTGACCGCGGTGACCCGCGCCGTCCTCGACCACGTACGACGCCACGCCGCGATCTACCGACGCGGGCTCGCCGACGACAGCGGCGACGCCAGCCTGCACCCGATGCTGGCCGGGCACTTCCGCGAGTCGAGCCGCCTGCTGAGCGAGCGCGCCCGGCTACGCGTCGACGTCGCGGTGCCCGGCGTACCCGCCGACCGGGTCGAGGCCACGGCGATCCGCTTCGTCGCCTCCGCGACCGTCGGGGCGATCGAGGCCTGGCTCGAGACCGACGAGCTCGACGTCGACGCGTTCCTGGCGCTCTACGTCCGGCTGCTGCCGGCGTGGTGGCCGCGCGACCTCACGGCCGGCTGACCACGCGGAGTGTCAGAGCACGAGCGGCAGCACCACGAACGCCGCGACCACGAGCAGCAGGGCGAGCATCATCGCGAGGAAGACGCCGCCGCCCTTGCGCTTCTGCTTCTCGAACCCGATCGACCCGGACGAGAACTGGTGCCACGGGGCGGCGTAGAACAGCCGCACCGCCTGGCCGGACGTGACGTCGACGTCGACGTCGGCCTGGCCGTAGACGCGCATCCACTGGGCCTGGACCGCCACGTGCCAGCGTCCGGGCGGGACCGGCAGCGTGTTCTCGCCGTACGACGTCGGCACGGGGTAGCCGTTGAGCGTCACCGCCGGGCTGATCATGTTGCTGGTCAGCGAGCTGCCCTGCACGGTGAGGACGACGAACCCGGGCGGCGGTCCCTGCGGTGGCTGAGTCACGGCGCGACCGTACCCACCGCGGGTCGGGGCCAACCGCCCCCTCCGGTCAGGCCGGGAGGTCCTCGGCGTCGACGATCCGGTAGGCGTAGCCCTGCTCGGCCAGGAACCGCTGCCGGTTCTGGGCGAAGTCGGCGTCGACGGTGTCGCGGCTGACGATCGTGTAGAAGTGGGCGGTCTTGCCGTCCTCCTTGGGCCGCAGCAGCCGGCCGAGGCGCTGGGCCTCCTCCTGGCGCGACCCGAACGAGCCCGACACCTGGATGGCGACCTCGGCCGACGGCAGGTCGATGGAGAAGTTGGCGACCTTCGACACCACGAGCAGCCCGACCTCACCGGTGCGGAACGCCTCGAACAGCCGCTGCCGCTCCTTGACCGGGGTCTCGCCCTTGATGACCGGGGCGTCGAGCTTCTCGGCGAGCTCGTCGAGCTGGTCGATGTACTGCCCGATCACCAGCGTGGGCTGGCCGGCGTGCTGCGCGACCAGGTCGCGCACGACCTGGACCTTCTCGTGCGTGCACGAGGCGAGCCGGTAGCGCTCCTCGGGCTCGGCCGTCGCGTAGACCAGCCGCTCCGAGGTCGGCAGGGTCACCCGCACCTCGACGCAGTCGGCCGGCGCGATCCAGCCCTGGGACTCGATGTCCTTCCACGGGGCGTCGTAGCGCTTGGGGCCGATCAGCGAGAACACGTCGCCCTCGCGGCCGTCCTCGCGCACCAGCGTCGCGGTCAGCCCGATCCGGCGGCGGGCCTGCAGGTTGGCGGTCATCCGGAAGATCGGCGCCGGCAGCAGGTGCACCTCGTCGTAGACGATGAGGCCCCAGTCGCGCGCGTCGAGCAGCTCGAGGTGGCGGTAGACGCCGCCGCGCTTGGTCGTCATCACCTGGTAGGTCGCGATGGTGACCGGGCGGATCTCCTTGACGGTGCCGGAGTACTCGCCGATCTCGTCCTCGGTCAGCGACGTGCGCCTGACCAGCTCGTCCTTCCACTGCCGGGCGCTCACGGTGTTGGTGACCAGGATGAGCGTCGTCGCCTGTGCGTGCGCCATGGCCGCGGCCCCGACGAGGGTCTTGCCCGCACCACAGGGCAGGACGACGACCCCGGACCCGCCGTGCCAGAACGACTCGGCCGCCTCGCGCTGGTAGGCGCGCAGCGTCCACTCCGACTCGTCGAGCGCGATCGCGTGGGCCTCGCCGTCGACGTAGCCGGCGAAGTCCTCGGCCGGCCAGCCCAGCTTGAGCAGCGCCTGCTTGAGGTTGCCGCGCTCGGACGCGTGGACGGCGACCGTGTCGTCGTCGATCCGGTTGCCGAGCATCCCCGCGATCTTCTTCGCGCGCAGCACCTCCTCGAGCACCGGCCGGTCGTTGCTCGCCAGCACCAGGCCGTGCACCGGGTGCTTCTCCAGGCGCAGACGGCCGTAGCGGGCCATCGTCTCGGCGACGTCGACGAGCAGCGCGTGCGGCACGGCGTAGCGGCTGTACTGGAGCAGCGTGTCGACCACCTGCTCGGCGTCGTGCCCCGCCGCGCGCGCGTTCCACAGCCCGAGCGGCGTGAGCCGGTAGGTGTGCACGTGCTCGGGGGAGCGCTCGAGCTCGGCGAACGGGGCGATCGCCTTGCGGCACTCGGCCGCCTGGTCGTGGTCGATCTCGAGGAGGAGGGTCTTGTCGGACTGCACGATCAGGGGGCCATCAGACACTGGTTCAGGGTAGTCCTGGGGCGGTGGGTGGTTCCCATCGTCGGTCGGGCCGGGGCGCAGGCGCCTGGCGCCGGCCGGCCGCCGATGGCCTGGTCCTGTCTGGTGCTCGCTTCTCGGCGGCCGGCCGACACCACGCGCTCGAACCGCGCCCCGGACCGACCGACGACGGCAAGAAACCCACCCACCGCCCCAGGACTACGTGCCCGACAACGGTCGGACGGTGGTGATGCGGTGGACGGCGAAGGCTCGGACGTCGTCGGCTCGGTGGTCTCGGGCGGTGAGGGAACCGCCCTCGACGGAGATGGGGTCGACGACGCGGTCGGAGGAGACGCCCTGGTTGTCGACGTAGCCGATGAGGACCGTGGTGCCGGACTCGAGGGCCTCGCGGAGGGCGGCGAGGGCTCCTGACGGGGTGAGCGGGGTCGCCGGGGCGGTGGGGCGCGCGGAGGCGGCTCGGTCTCCGCTGCGTACGGCGGCGACGACCGACGCGACCCGGGCCGACTCGCGCACCGAGCGGACCGACGGGCCGCGCTCCCTGGGGGAGCGGGCGCGCAGGGCGTCGGGGCGGGTGACCTGGACGGTGCCGTCGGCGGCCTCGACGACCGGGGCCGCGCCGAGCTCGCGGAGGCGGGGGAGGAGGACGTCGACGGGGGTGGTGCTGACGACGACCGTCGGGGCGATCCGGCGCAGGCCGAGGCCGCGGGCCTTGGGGTGGTGGAGCAGCTCGCTGAGCGCCGCCTCGTCGTCGGCGCGGAGGAACGACTCGGCGGTGCCGACCCGGATGGTGCCGAAGGTGCGGACGGTGTCGTCGACGAGGTAGGTCAGCGGCTGGGGCACGGGGGTGCGGGAGACCTTGCCGAGGAAGTCGTGGAGCTCGACGGCGGTCCAGCCGACGTCGAGGGCCCGTCGCACGGACGAGGGCGTGAAGCGGTAGACGGTCGCGCCGCCGCGCGACTCGACGTCGGCGACGAGCTGGAGCGAGCGCGCCAGCGCCGACTCGAGCGGCCCCGGCGCGACGGCGGTCAGGTCGGCCTGGATGAGCACGTGGTCGACGGGGGAGGGGAGCAGCGCGGCCAGACCGGGCTCGGGGTCGCCGGCGCCGATGAGCCTGCGGGCGTAGGACGCGATGCCGTCGAGCCCGGTGACGCCCAGGCCCGCGGCCTCGGTCATCGTCCAGGCGACCTGCTGGGTGCGCGAGCGCGGCCGGCGGGGACGGTGCCAGGCGACCTGCTCCACGAGCGAGGGCAGACCGGTCGTCGCCGCGAGGACGGTGCCGGGGGGCATCGTGGCGAGGGCGGCGAGAGTGCCGGCGCGGGTCTCGGCCATGGAGTACGACGACAGCTCCGGGGCCAGCGCGTTCCAGGTCTTGCCCGCCTCGTCGCGGGTGCCGACGAGCCCGGGCAGCCGGGGGCTGTCGAGCCAGGCCCGCGCCAGCGTCACCCAGCGGGCGGCGGGCGGCTCGTCGAGCCAGGTGTCGAAGGCGTCGGTCGGCACCCAGACCGGGTCGCCGTTGGTGCCGGCGCGGCCGGCGAGCAGCCCGGCCGCCTGGCAGGTCTCGACGACGAGCGCCGCGGTGGGCTGGTCGACGGACAGCAGGGTCGTCACCGTCTTGAGGTCGCGGACCGCCAGGCCGCCGCTGCGCAGGACGCCCGGCGGGTGGGAGCCCCAGTGGTCGAGGAGCAGCTCGACGCGGCGGACGAGCTCGAAGGCGGCGCCGGCCGCGGCCCGGTCGACGAGGTCGGCGGAGCGCTCGGCCGTCGCCAGCGGGGGGACGACGTCGACGCGCTCCGTCGTCGTACGGCCGCCGCGCAGGGCGAGCCCGACCTCGCCGGGCAGCTGGACCGTCCCGGTCGTGCCGGCGCGCGGCACCAGCAGGCGTCGCGAGACGAGCTCCTCGGCGGGGGTGGCCGCGTCCTCGGGGAGCACAGTCAGTCGCGCGGCCCCGGCCGTCGCCTCGCCGCCGTGGTCGGCCACGTGGTCGAGCATCGCGCGGGCCGCCGGCGAGACCGCCGCGAGCCGCCGGGTGACCTCACGGACAGGAAGCGGCTCGGCGGACCGGGGCCGCAGTCCCGACGCCCCCGGGCCGGTCCCGAGCGCGTCGGCCGCCCCCGACACCGCGCGCAGGCCGCTGCGGGTCTCCCAGACGAGGGCGAGGTCGAGCAGCCGCGCGACGGTCGCGTCGACGGCGGCGGGCTCGGCCCGGATGATCCGGCGTACGTCGGTGGCGGTGGTTTGACCGGCAACGACCAGGGCATCAAGCACCGAGAGCTCGAGCCGGGTCAAGGTGTCGAGTGCTCGTGCCAGCGACGCCCGCACCGTGGCCCGCGACGCGAGCTGACCGAAGTCGTGAGGGGCGGGTGTTGTGAGGTCAGGGCGTGCGACGAGCAGCCCGGCGAGCCGATCGTCGTCCCAGCTGCGCAGCTGGTCGGCGAGCGACCGGAATCCCGCGTCGTCCCTGGTGCTCATCCGGCCAACGGTAGGGCGTCCGGCATGACGGGCGTCGAGCTGCACCACGGGGCCGCCACCGACGTCGGTCGGGTACGCACCGTCAACGAGGACGCCTTCCTCGTCGCACCCCCCGTCTTCGTCGTCGCCGACGGCATGGGCGGGCACGACCGCGGCGACATCGCGAGCGGCATCGTCGTCGAGGAGTTCGGCCGGCTGGCCGACGCCGGCTACGACCCGGCGCGCGGGCCCGAGGTGATCGCCGAGACCCTGCTGCAGGCCCAGGCGCGCATCGCGGAGTACGACGCCGGCCAGCGCGCGGGCGGCGCCCACGACTTCGCCGCCGGTACCACCGCCGTGGTCGCCCTCCTCATCGAGCAGTCCACCGAGCCCAAGTGGCTGCTGGCCAACCTCGGCGACTCCCGCATCTACCGCCTCAACGACAGCGTCCTCGAGCAGGTCAGCGTCGACCACAGCGTCGTCCAGGAGCTCGTCGAGGCCGGGGTCATCACCCCGGACGACGCCGCGGTGCACCCCGAGCGGCACATCATCACGCGTGCGCTCGGCGGGCGGGGCCGCGTCGACGCCGACTTCTTCGTGATCCCTCTGTCCGGCGCCGAGCGGCTGATGCTCTGCTCCGACGGCGTCAGCGGGATGATCGACGACGCCACGATCGGCGACATCCTGGCCCGCGCCTCCGACCCTCGTGACGCCGCCGACCAGGTCGTCGCGGCCGCCGTCGCGGCCGGGGGTCGTGACAACGCGACCGCGGTGGTCGTCGATGTGGTGGGATTGGCCGACGACCGACCCTACGACTCCGACGCACAGCGGGTGAGTCTCGAGCAGAAGCTGGGAGCCCTGCCATGAGCGAGCAGACCTCCGGGGCCCCCACGGGCACCTGGTCCTACCGTCCCGGATCGTGGTTCGGCGTCTTCGGCGCCGCGACCACCCTCCTCCTGCCGGCCTCCGAGAAGGCCCGCGTCGCCGACCTCTGGTCGCGCATCGACGACGGCGCCGACTTCGACGCCGTCCTCGACGTGCTGCTCCAGTCCGGCCTCGGCGTGCTGCCCGGCTTCGTGCTGGTCGGCGGCGGCGACGGGCCCACCAAGATCCTCGTCCGCGGCGCCTCGGTGACGGCCACCGTCACCGCCGGTGACGCGACCTTCGAGCTCGACGGCTCCACCGTCACCACCTGGGTCGAGCGCACCCTGCCCGGCGTCACCGGCCTCAGCGTGACCGTCGACGGCGGCGACCCCGACTCCGACGACCTCCCCATCCACGGTGGTCTGGTGCGGGTCGGCCGGGTCGACCAGCCGCCGTACGTCGTCCCCGCGGCCGAGCCCGCGGCCGAGCCGGAGCCCGCCCCGGTGGTCGCGATGGCCGAGCCGGCCGACGCCGGCTTCGACCTCGACGACGCCGCCGACGTGGCCGACCCCGAGGACCCGATCGACCCGGTCGAGGAGATCGAGGCGCCGTTCGCGGACGGAGAGGTGATCGACGAGGTCGAGCCCGCCGACGCCGACGGCGACGCCGGCGTCGACCCGGTCGAGGAGGTCGAGGCGCCTCTCGAGGAGGCCGCGGCCCCGGCCCCGTGGGAGCTGTCCTTCGACAAGCCGGTCGAGACCTACGAGCCCGGTGAGCCCGAGCCGGCGCCCGAGCCGTCCCTGCCTGAGACCGAGCTGCTCGAGGTCGCCCAGGCCGTCGACGTGGTCGAGGGCGAGCCGTCGCCGCTCGACGACGCGGCCGACGACGACACCTTCGGGATCGGCGCGCCCCCGCCGCCGCCCCCGCC
>NZ_JAURVJ010000082.1 GCF_030655615.1 Nocardioides sp. | reverse complement strand
CCGCGGGCAGGTCGACGGGGGCCCCGCTGGCCGCCGCGCCGCGGGCCGGGGCGGTGCCCGCCCAGGCCAGCACCAGGGTGTCCTCGCCCTTGAGGAAGCGGTGGCAGCGGACGCCGCCGGTGGCGCGACCCTTGGTGGGGTACTCGCTGAACGGCGTCACCTTGAGCGACCCCGGCTCGGTGCCGGGCAGGGCGCTGGACGCCCCGGAGGCCGTCACGACCACGGAGCCGTCGGGGGCGTCGGGGTCGACGGCGCCGAACCAGCTCACCGTCTCGCCCGCGCCGAGCTTGATGCCGGCCATGCCGCCGCCGGAGCGGCCCTGCGGCCGGACCAGCGAGGCGGGGAAGTGCAGGAGTTGGGCGACGCTGCTGATGAAGCACAGCGTCTCCTCGCCGGTGGTGAGCTCGACCGCGCCGACGACCTCGTCGCCGTCCTTGAGACCGATGACCTCCCACTCGTCGCGGTTGAGCACCTCGGGGTTGACCCGCTTGACCACGCCGTCGCGGGTGCCGAGCGCGAGGCCGGGACCGTCGGCGGCGAGCGTGCAAAGCGCGAGCGCGCGCTCGCCGGACGCGAGCTGCAGCATCTCGCTGATGGGAAGGCCGCCCGACAGGTTGGGGTCGTTGGCGCTCGGGGGGAGCGTCGGCAGGTCGAGCACGCCGAGGCGCAGCAGCCGGCCGGCCGAGGTGAGCACGCCGATCTCGCCGCGCGCCGTGGTCGCCACGGCCGAGACCACCACGTCGTGGCTGGCCCGCCCGTCGCCGGCGCCCACGGCCTCGGCCGAGCTGGTGCGGGCCAGGAGGCCGCTCGACGACATCAGGGCGAAGCACGGGTCGTCGGCCACCTCGAGGGCCGCGGCCGTGGCCGCGACGGGGGTGCCGGCCGACTCGAGCAGGACCGTGCGGCGCGGGGTGCCGAAGGTCTTGGCGACCTCGCTGAGCTCGTCGGAGACCACCTTGCGCAGCAGGGTGTCGTCGCCCAGGATCGCGTCGAGCGCCTCGATGGTCTGCTCGAGCTCGGTCTTCTCCTTGTCGAGCTCGAGCTTGGAGAACTTCGTCAGCCGGCGCAGCCGCATCTCGAGGATGTAGTCGGCCTGGGCGTCGTCGAGGTCGAAGACCTCGATGAGGCGCGTGCGCGCCTCCTCGGCGGTCTCGCTCGACCGGATCAGCTGGATGACCTCGTCGATGTCGAGGATCGCGACGAGCAGGCCCTCGACGAGGTGGAGGCGCTCGGCGGCCTTGGCCCGGCGGAACGCCGTACGGCGGCGTACGACGTCGTAGCGGTGCCCGAGGAAGACCTCGAGCATCTCCTTGAGCCCGAGGGTGCGGGGCTGGCCGTCGACGAGCGCGACGTTGTTGATGCCGAAGGAGTCCTCCATCGGCGTCAGGCGGTAGAGCTGCTCGAGCAGTGCCTCGGGGACGAAGCCGTTCTTGACCTCGATGACCAGCCGGAGGCCGTGGCTGCGGTCGGTGAGGTCCTTGATGTCGGCGATGCCCTGCAGCTTCTTGCCCTGGACCAGGGTCTTGATGCGCTCGACGACCTTCTCGGTGCCGACGGTGTAGGGCAGCTCGGTGACGACGATGCCCTTGCGGCGTCCGATCGTCTCGATGCGCGCCGTGGCCCGCATCCGGAACGAGCCGCGTCCGGTCGCGTAGGCGTCGCGGACCCCGTCGAGGCCGACGATCTTGCCGCCGGTGGGCAGGTCGGGCCCGGGGACGAACCGCATCAGGTCGTCGATGGTCGCCTTCGGGTGCTTGATCAGGTGCTTGCACGCCTGGACGACCTCGACGAGGTTGTGCGGCGCGCAGTTGGTGGCCATGCCGACCGCGATGCCGGTCGTGCCGTTGACCACCAGGTTGGGGATCGCGGCGGGCAGCACCGACGGCTCCTGCTCGCGGCCGTCGTAGTTGGGCTTGAAGTCGACGGTGTCCTCGTCGATGTCGGCCGTCATCGCCACCGCGGGCGGGGCCATCCGGCACTCGGTGTATCTCATGGCCGCCGGCGGGTCGTCCGGAGACCCGAAGTTTCCGTGGCCGTCGACCAGCGTGAGCCGCATCGACCAGTGCTGGGCGGTGCGGACGAGGGCGTCGTAGATGGCGCCGTCGCCGTGGGGGTGGAGCCGGCCCATGACCTCGCCGACGACCCGGGCGCTCTTGACGTGGCCGCGGTCGGGACGCAGGCCCATGTCGTTCATCGTGTAGAGGATGCGGCGCTGCACCGGCTTGAGCCCGTCGCGCGCGTCGGGGAGCGCGCGCGAGTAGATGACGGAGTAGGCGTACTCGAGGAACGAGTTGCGCATCTCCTCGCCCACGTCGATGTCGAGGATGTGCTCCTCGAAGTCGTCGGGCAGGTCCTGCTTCGTCTTGCCACGTGCCATGCGGTCATTCTCGCGGGTGCCACCGACAGCCGGACGGGGGCACGCCGGTGCGGCCGGTGCGACTGTTCACGTGACGGGGCCCATGGCGTCCGGCGTACCCCGGTAGCCTGTCGTCGTGACCGCGGACCCCCACCAGGAAGCCTCCGCGCCGCCCGCACCCCCGCGCCACTGGCAGGCCGACGTCCTGCTGCGTGACGGGCGCACCGCGCACATCCGGCCGATCCGGCCCGACGACGCCGAGCTGCTGGTCACGTTCTACTCCCGCGTGAGCGACCGGTCGAAGTACTACCGGTTCTTCTCGCCGATGCCGACGCTGTCCGACCGCGACGTGGCGCGCTTCACCCAGGTCGACCACGACCAGCGGGTCGCGCTGGTCCTGATCCTGCAGGGGCAGATGATCGCCGTCGGCCGCTACGACGTGGTCGGCGAGGCCGAGGCCGAGGTCGCATTCCTCGTCGAGGACCAGCACCACGGCCGGGGGATCGCCCAGCTCCTGCTCGAGCACCTCGCCCAGGCGGCGCGCGAGCGGGGGATCGAGCGGTTCACCGCCGAGGTCCTCCCCGACAACTCCCGGATGATCCACACGTTCCGCGACGCCGGCTACCGGGTGGTGAGCGGCTACGAGGACGGCGTCCTGAGCCTCGAGTTCCCCATCGACCCGACCGACACCTCGATCGGCGTCATGCGCGGGCGCGAGCACCGCGCCGAGGCCGCGTCGATCGAGCGCTTCTTCAACCCCCGCTCGATCGCGATCATCGGCGCCAGCCGCCGCCAGGACACGATCGGCCAGGCGCTGGTGCGCAACCTGGTCACCGGCGACTTCACCGGCCGGGTCTACGCCGTCAACCCCAGCGCGGCGGCCGTGTCCGGCCTCCCGGCGTTCAAGACCGTGGGCGACATCCCCGACGACGTCGACGTCGCCATCGTCGCGGTCCCGGCCGACTCGGTGACCGACGTCGTGCTCGACTGCGCGGCCAAGGGCGTGCACGGGATGATCGTGATCTCCAGCGGCTTCGCCGAGACCGGCGAGGAGGGACGGCAGCGGCAGCGCCACCTGGTCGGCCTCTCACGGTCCTACGGGCTTCGGCTGATCGGCCCCAACTGCCTCGGGGTCATCAACACCGACCCGGCCGTCTCGGTCAACGCCAGCCTGTCGCCCGTGATGCCGCCGCGCGGCCGTGCCGCGTTCTTCTGCCAGTCCGGCGCCCTGGGCTCAGCGATCCTCGAGAAGGTCCGCAACCGGGGCCTCGGCCTGACCACGTTCGTCTCGGCCGGCAACCGTGCCGACGTCTCCGGCAACGACCTCCTGCAGTACTGGGAGGAGGACGACGCCACCGAGGTCGTGCTCCTCTACCTCGAGTCGATCGGTAACCCCCGCAAGTTCTCCCGCATCGCCCGTCGGGTCTCCCTGCGCAAGCCGATCATCGCGGTGCGCTCCGGGCGCACCACGCAGGGCGTGCCGATGGGCCACGCCGTACGCCGGATCGCGGCTCCGCCCGAGGCGCTCGACGCGATGTTCAAGCAGGCCGGGATCGTGCAGGTCGACACGCTGGAAGAGATGTTCGACGTCGCCCAGCTGCTCGCCCACCAGCCGCTGCCGCGCGGGCGCCGCGTCGCGATCGTCGGCAACTCCGACGCCCTCGGCCTGCTCGCCGCCGACGCCGCGGCCGCCGTCGGCCTGATGGTGACCCGCTCGGCGATGCTCAACGCCGAGCCCTCGGCCGAGGACTTCGAGGACGCGCTCGACGACGTGATCGACGACCCCGAGGTCGACACGGTCATCGCGGTCTACATCCCGCCGCTCAACGTCTCGGGCGAGGACGTCGCCAACGTGCTGGCCGCGGTGGGGGAGCAGTCCGACAAGCCGTTGGTCTCGTCGTTCCTGGGCGCCGAGGGCGTGCCGGAGCTGCTGCGGGTGCCCGACGTGACCGGCGCCTCGGCCGGTCGAGGCTCGGTGCCGTCCTACCCGGCGGTCGAGGCCGCCGTACGCGCCCTGGCCAGCGTCGTCGACTACGCCGTGTGGCTCCGCACCCCCGACGGTGCGCCGCCCGACCCGGCCGAGGTCGACTCGCTGACGGCGCAGCGCGTGGTCAACCAGGTGCTGTCCGACCGGCCCGCGGGCGCCGAGCTGACCCGTGCCCAGGTCTCCGAGCTGCTCGCGGCCTACGGCATCGAGCTGTGGGACTCCACGCCCGTCGCGACCCTGCGGCAGGCGCAGTCGGCCGGCAAGAAGCTCGGTTGGGACGTCGTCCTCAAGGCGACCGCCGAGGGCCTGCGCGAGCGGCCCGACCTCGCCCACGTCTGGCGCAACATCTACTCGACCGCCGAGATGCGCAACGCCTGGGAGGCGCTGACTGAGCTGGTTCGCGACCCGGCCGGGGCCGACTTCGTGGTCCAGAAGAACTCCCCGCCCGGCGTCCCCGTCGCCATCCGCAGCATGGAGGACCCCCTCTTCGGGCCCGTCGTGTCGTTCGGGATCTCGGGGCCGATCATCGACCTGCTCGCCGACCGCTCCTACCGCATCCCGCCACTGGGCGCCCGCGACGTCGCGACCATGGTGCGCGAGGTCAAGAGCTCGCCCATCCTCTTCGGCTACCGCGGCGCCGAGCCGGTCGACATCGAGTCCGTCGAGCGGCTCATCAGCCGGGTCGCCCAGATGCAGAACGACCTGCCGCAGCTCAGCTCGCTCGAGCTGTCGCTCGTCCTCGCCGGCGCCGGGGGTACGACGGTGCTCACCGCGGCCGGGCGGGTGGCCCCCGTGGGCGAGCCGCGCTCGGACCTGTTCGTGCGGCGGATGACCGACCACCCGGGCGGCGACACCCTGCCGGAGTGACCCGCGCTCTGCCGTCCACGCCACCTGGTCGACGACTCACGCCCAGGGACCGACCCCGCCCACCCGGCGTACGCGGTAACGGATGGTCCAGCCGGGCGATCGCGGGGCCGGGAACGTGTCGTCCGGGGACTGGTAGACCTTGGTCAGCTGGTCGAGGAGGTCCCACGTGTCGTCGCGGGGCTCGACCGTCGCGTGCGCGTGGAGGACGGCGTAGGGGTTGAGGGTGACGCCGTGGTCGCGAGGTCCGAGGAAGGACAGCACGACGCGGGGGTCGCGCTCGACGTTGCGGACCTTGGCGTAGTGGCCGAGGTGGCCGCTGACGAGGTCGCCGCCGTCGAGGCCGATCCAGATCACGCTGACCTGGGGGCTGCCGTCGGCGTTGATCGTGGTGAGGTGGGTGAGGGGCCCCGACCCGATGAGGGCACGGAGCTCGGGGGACAGCACGGTGTCGGTCATGGCCACCAGCCTGCCGCGTCGTGCGCGCGGTGGGAACGCGTGCGGCCGGACGGGTCCGCGGTGCCGTCCACTGGGGTCGGCAGCGTCCTGGTCGCGTGACAGACTGGCCGACGTGCCACGCCTGCCCCGACAGCTCGACGACCTCGACCACGCCCGCGACCTGCGCAAGGCGATCGACCGGACCGGCTACTACCCCGAGGTCGTCGCCGACGCCGTCGACGGCGCCGTGGCCGGCGAGCAGGTGGTGTCGTTCTACGTGCACCACGAGCCGACCTTCGAGAACGACGAGGTACGCCGCCACCAGAGCGTCGTCGTGCTGACCCCGTCGCGGCTGATCCTGGCCCACACCGACGAGCACGCCGGCGACGACCTGCTCCCCGAGCCCTACACGTCCACCTCGACCGAGGCAGTCAGCCTGACGTCGGTCAAGTCGGTCGTCGTGACCCGGATGACCGCCAACCCGACCAAGGGCCCGCAGCCGCCGGCCGAGGCCGTGATGACGATCGGCTGGGGCGGCGTCGCCCGCCTCGACCTCGAGCCCGCCGGCTGCAGCGACCCCGAGTGCGACGCCGACCACGGCTACACCGGGGTGCTCGCCTCCGACGACTTCTCCCTGCGGGTCTCGACCGCCGCCGACGGTGGCGACGCCGTCGGTGGCCTGCTGTCGTTCGCCGCGTCCCTCTCGGCCCGAACCCAGCACTGACCGCCCGGTGGACTTCGTCGAGCCGGCCTACGGCCGCCGGTCGCTGGCCGACGTCATCCCGGCCGTCGCGCGTGCCCTCGGGGCCCGCGTCGGCACCCCGCCCTCGGGCCTGGAGCTGCCCGACGCGGCGTCGTACGTCGTCTTCCTCGTCGACGGTCTCGGGGCCCGCCTGCTCGAGCGGCACGCCCACGCGGCGCCGTACCTCTCCGGGTTGCTGGCCTCGTCCGGCGGTCCCGGCACCGCCGGTGTCCCGTCGACGACCGCGACCAGCCTGACCTCGCTCGGCACCGGGCTGACCCCCGGCGCGCACGGGCTCGTCGGGTTCACCGCGCGCATCCCCGGCACGGACCAGCTCCTCAACCACCTGTTCTGGGACGCCGACGTCGACCCGCTCGAGTGGCAGCCCCACCCGACGGCCTTCGCCACGCTGGCCGGCGCCGGGGTGTCGGTGACCGTGGTCAACAAGCGGGAGTTCCGCGGGTCGGGGCTGACCGTCGCGTCGAGCCGCGGCGGCGACTACGTCGGGGCCGACAAGGTCGGCGAGCGGATCGCCGCGGCCGTCACCGCCTCGGTCACCCGCCCGTCCCTGACCTACCTCTACGACAGCGACCTCGACTGGACCGGTCACCGCTGGGGGGTCTCCTCGAGCCAGTGGCTGCAGCAGCTCGCCATGGTCGACGCCGAGGCCGAGCAGCTCCGCGAGGCGCTGCCCGCCGACACGCGGCTGGTGGTCGTCGCCGACCACGGCATGGTCGACTCGCCCGAGGAGAGCCGGATCGACGTCGACGAGCACGCCGACCTCCTCGACGGGGTCGCCCTGCTCGGTGGCGAGGCGCGCTTCCGTCACCTCTACTGCCGCAGCGGCGCCGTCGACGACGTGCTCACCGCCTGGACCACGGTCCTCGGCGACCGCGCGACCGTCCTCACCCGCGGCGACGCCGTGCGCCGGGGCTGGTTCGGCCCGGTCGACGCCCGCGTCCTGCCCCGCCTCGGCGACGTGCTCGTCGCCTGCGACGGCGACCTGGGGATCTTCTCCACCGATCGCTTCGCCTACGAGAAGACCCTGATCGGCCTGCACGGCTCCCTCACCCCCGATGAGATGCTGATCCCGGTGCTGGTGGACTGACGCCGTCTCCGCCCCCACCACACGGTGGTCGAGCGCAGGGACGAAGTCACCGCGTGTCGAGATCTCCGTGGCCGGTACGCCGGACCGGGCCACACGGTCGTCGAGCCTCGGCTAGACGCAGGACCGGGTCGGGTGGGTCGGCTGCGGGGATCTCGACACGCCGGGCCGTAGCCGGCCCGTCGGCTCGATCACTGTGGGGACACGCTGACCCGTCGCGTTTGTGCGACGGGTCAGTGGTACCTCAGGGCTCCCGGGCCCGCCCCCACGGTGGTCGAGCCGCGGGGACGAAGTCACCGCGAGTCGAGACCTCCGCAGGTGACGTATCCAGGCTGACCACATGGAGGTGGAGGGGCCGGTCAGCCGTAGCGACGGGGTCGGGTTGGGTGGGTCGGTTGCGGGGATCTCGACACGCCGGGCCGTAGCCGGCCCGTCGGCTCGATCACTACGAGGACATGCTGACCCCGTCGCGTTTGTGCTCCCAGGCCGACCACACGGTGGTCGAGCCGCGGGGACGAAGTCACCGCGCGTCGAGACCTCCGCAGGTGACGTACCCATGCCGGCCACACGGTGGTCGCGGAGGCCGGACATCCGCAGCGACGGCGTTGGGCGGGTGGGTCGGCTGCGGGGATCTCGACACGCCGGGCCGTAGCCGGCCCGTCGGCTCGATCACCGTGGGGACATGCTGATCCGTCGCGTATGTGCGACGGGTCAGTGGTACGTCGAGGCACCCAGGCGACCACACGGTGGTCGAGCCGCGGGGACGAAGTCACCGCGTGTCGAGACCTCCGCAGACGGTAAGTCAATCCGCCCGCGGCGGTCGCTCTGCTGCTCAGCCCCAGCGACGGGCTCGGGTCGGGTGGGTCGGTTGCGGGGATCTCGACACGCCGGGCCGTAGCCGGCCCGTCGGCTCGATCACCGTGTGGGTGCTCTGGGCGTGCCGGCGGCACCCGTCCTCCTAGCGGCGGACGGGGCGGTGGGGCGTTCAGGGTCGTCGTCGGCGTCGGTCGACGAGGTAGGTGATGCCGGTGGGGCTGGTCCACTCGTAGAGCCCGGGTTCGAGGACTCGGTAGGACCAGTGGCCGTGGGTCTTGGCGCGGTGGTGCCGGCGGCACAGCATCGCGAGGTTCTCGACGCTGGTGGGGCCGTCTGCGTCGAAGGGGACGATGTGGTCGAGGTCGACGTGGCGGCGGTGGCAGCCCGGGAACACACACGTCCCGTCCCTGAGGCGGACTTGTTCGCGGATGGCCTCGGTCGGGCGGTAGGCCTCGGTCGCCGGGTTGGTGTTGAGGTCGATGACCGGCTTGACCGTCACCTTCGTGCCGGCTTCGGAGCGGGCGGTGCGCAGGTGTTCCAGCAGGGTGTCGGGGCTGTGCACCAGGCGCATGCCGCGACCGCCGCCGCCGGCGCTTGCCTTGATCAT
>NZ_JAURVJ010000065.1 GCF_030655615.1 Nocardioides sp. | reverse complement strand
GCCGAAGTTTCGTCGCAGAAGGAGGAGAACCTCCGCTGAGGCGGTGAATCTCCACCACGTCGCGACCGTCGCGACCGACCACGTCAGAAGTGCGTCCACCCCGTCGGACCCTCGTACGCCGCCCCGTCGACGGTGACCGTGCCGGGCTCCCCCGACTCGAGCACCTCCCCCACCACGAGCCAGCCGTCGGGCACCGACCCGGCGGGGAACGTGGCGAGCAGGGCGTGGTCGTCGCCGCCGCCGAGGACCAGGTGGAGCGGGTCGGAGCCCAGCGCGGCGCCGACGGCCTGCAGCGGCTCGGCGAGCTCGAAGGCCCCCGAGCGGACGTCGATGGCGACGCCGGAGTCGGCGGCGAGGTGGCCGGCCTCGGCCAGCAGGCCGTCGGAGACGTCGATCATGGCCGTGGCGCCGGCCTCGGCGGCGGTGCGGCCGGCGTCGTAGGGCGGCTCGGGGCGGCGGTAGGCCTCGACCAGGGCGCGCGGCGAGCGGAAGCCGCGGCCGAGCACGGCCAGCCCGCCGGCCGCCCAGCCCTGGCGGCCGCAGAGCGCGAGCACCTCGCCCGGCCGGGCTCCCGAGCGCAGCACCGGGGCCTGGGTGCAGGCGCCGATCACCGTCACGGCGATCACCACCTCCGAGGCCCGGGTCAGGTCGCCGCCGACGACGGACGCGCCGACCAGGGCGCACTCGGCCGCGAAGCCGCGGGCGAAGTCGAGTGCCCACGCCGCCGGCAGGTCCGGCGGGGCCGCGAGGCCGACGGTGAGCGAGTGGGCGCGACCGCCCATGGCGTTGATGTCGGAGAGGTTCTGCGCGGCCGCGCGGTGCCCGACGTCCTCGGCCGTGGCCCAGTCGCGACGGAAGTGCCGACCCTCGACCATCAGGTCGGTCGAGACCACCACGTGGCCGCCCTTGATGCGCAGCACGGCGGCGTCGTCACCGGGGCCGACGAGCACGTGCTCGCCCTGCGTGAAGAGCGCGACGAGCTCGGAGATCAGCCCGAACTCGCCGACGTCGGACAGGGTGGCGTCGGGCGGCACGGGCATGGACCCATCCCACCAGACGCGGGTATCGACACCGCTCCCACCCGCGATAGGTTGGGCGCCGAACCAACTTCCGCACGTACGCCGTCGCAAAGGAGCGCACGCATGGTCGTCCAGGCCTACATCCTGATCCAGACCGACGTCGGCAAGGCCGCCGAGGTGGCCAAGGCCATCGCCCAGGTCAAGGGCGTCACCTCCGCCGAGGACGTCACCGGCCCCTACGACGTGATCGTGCGCGCCGAGGCCCGCAACGTCGACGAGCTGGGCAAGCTCGTCGTGTCCAAGGTCCAGAACCTCGACGGCATCACCCGCACGCTCACGTGCCCGGTCGTCCACATCTGACCACGCACCTGCGACGCCCCGGACCCCGGCGGGTCCGGGGCGTCTGCGCGCTCGCAGCAGCCCTCACCACCTCGGTCCTGGTCGCGTGCAGCGGCCCCACCGAGATCGAGTCCTACGACCTCGGCGACGCCGACCGGTCGGCCTGCGAGGCGTTCGTCGCCGACCTGCCCGGGTCGCTGGCCGACGAGGAGCGCGACGACGTCGAGCCCGAGGACGCCCTCGGGGCGGCGTACGGCGACCCTGCGATCACCGTGACCTGCGGGGTCCCGGTCCCCGACGACTTCGACGAGACCGCGCGCTGCGACGAGGTCAACGGCGTGGGGTGGTTCGTGCCCGACGGCGCCGACACCGACCCCGACATCGATCTGCGGCTCTCGGCACCGGGCTACCGGCCGGTCGTCGAGGCCGTCGTCCCGTCGGACTACCGGCCCGACGACCCCACGCTGGGCGACGACACCACCGCAGCGGTGCTGGCGACGCTGTCGACCCTGGTCGACGAGCACCTGACGCTCGCGCAGCGCTGCGACGGGTAGAGCGGTCCTACGCGAGGACCGCCGTCGCCTGGATCTCCACCAGGAGGTCCGGCTCGGCCAGGGCCGCGACGCCGATCAGGGTGGCGGGCGGGAGCGGTCCGGGCTCGATGCCGAGCTGGGTGGTCGCCCGGACGAGGCCCTCCATGAGCGGCCCCATCTGGTCGGGGGTCCAGCCGACGACGTAGACGGTGACGCTGGCCAGGTCGGCGACCGTGGCACCGGCGCCCTCGAGCCCCGTCACCACGTTGAGGTAGCTCTGGGTGACTTGGGCCGCGAGGTCGCCGGCTCCGACGGGGGTGCCGTCGGCGTCGCGTGCGACCTGGCCCGCGATCGAGACGAACCGGGTTCCGGCGGCGATCGAGACCTGGTGGTAGGCGGGCCCGACGGGCAGGCCGGGAGGGTTGAGGCGTTCGACGCTCATGGCGTCCTCCTGGGACGAGATGGTGCGGACTGAGTGGTCGGTAACATAACAACGCAATGTTATGTATCCTGTCAACCGTGCCCAGACCGAAGGACCCCGCGGTGCGCGCGATGCTCCTCGAGCGCGCGGCGACCATGCTGCGGGCCCGCGACCCCATCACCCTCAGGTCCCTCGTCGACGGCACCGGCGTCTCGACGATGGCGGTCTACACGCACTTCGGCGGCATGGAGCAGCTGTGGCAGTGGCTCCGACAGGAGGGCTTCACGCTGCTCGCCGCGCGTCTTGCCGCGATCACGCCGCCCCGCGACCCGGTCGAGCACCTCGCGACGCTCGCCGTCGCCTACCTCCAGCACGCACTGGACCACCCCGACCTCTACCGGGTCATGTTCGACACGACCGTCGACCTGCCGGACCCGCAGGCGGCCGACGACACGCTGGACTTCCTCGTCGAGGCGGCCGCCCGCGCGGTGACGGCCGGGCGCTTCGCCGACCGGGAGCCCGCGCACGTCCTCGCCACCCGGACCTGGGTCGTCGGCCACGGGCTGGCCTCGCTGGTCGCCACCGGCCCGCTGCCCGACGACACCCTGGGCCTGGCGCCGGGGCTGCTCGAGTCGGTCTTCGTCGGGTTCGGTGACGACCCCCGCCGCTGCCGTACGTCGATCCGCCGGGCCTGGCGGACGCCGCCGGCCTGAGCGCCGGCCGAGGGGGCGCGCGTCAGCGCAGGCCGGTGCCGCGTGCCAGGGCGAGCGCGATCAGCCGGTCGACGAGCGCCGGGTAGTCGAGGCCGGTGGCGGCCCACATGCGGGGATACATCGAGAGGGGCGTGAAGCCCGGCATCGTGTTGATCTCGTTGACGACCAGTGACCCGTCGGGCATCACGAAGAAGTCGACCCGGGCCAGCCCCTCGCCGCCGACGGCCTCGAAGGCCTGCACCGACAAGGCCCGCAGCTCGGCCTCGACCCCGTCGGGCAGCACGGCGGGCACGTCGAGGGCGGTGGCCTCCTCGGGGAGGTACTTGGCCGCGAAGTCGTAGAACTCGTGGTCGCCGGTGATCCGGATCTCGGCCGGGACGCTGGTCTCGGTGCTGCCGTCGAGGGCCTGCAGGACCCCGCACTCGACCTCGCGGGCACCCTCGGCGGCGACCTCGACGAGGGCCTTGGGGTCGTGCTCGAACGCGTGGGCCAGTCCGGCCTCGAGCTCGGAGGCGTCGTGGACCTTGGAGATGCCGATGCTCGACCCGCCCCGGGCGGGCTTGACGAAGAGCGGGTAGCCGAGCTCGTCGGCGCGGCGACGTACGCCGGCGGGGTCGGCGTCCCACGCCCGCGTCGTCACGGTGGTGCTCGGCAGCAGGGGCAGGCCGGCGGCAGCGAGCACGACCTTCATGTAGGCCTTGTCCATGCTGACGGCCGAAGCGAGGACGCCCGCGCCGACGTAGCGGACGCCGGCCATCTCGAGCATCCCCTGGATGGTGCCGTCCTCGCCCCAGGGCCCGTGCAGGACCGGGAAGACGACGTCGACCTCGCCCAGGGTCTCGGGCGGCCGCGAGGGTGACGAGACGACGAGGTCGGTGCCGTGCTCGACGCGGGACAGCGCCACGGCGGCCCGGTCACCGTCGACGCTGGGCAGCGCGTCGGCACCGCCGATCCGCAGCCGGTCGGGGTCACCGGACTCGAGCACCCACCGGCCGTCGCTGGCGATGCCGATCGGGACGACGTCGTAGCGGTCGCGGTCGATGGCCGCGAGGACGCTCCCGGCGGTCACGCACGAGATCGCGTGCTCGCTCGAGCGGCCGCCGAAGACGACGGCGACGCGGGGCCTGGGGGTGCCGGTCACGCGCCGACCCTATCCTCGTGGACATGCCTGACGAGCCCGACGAGCCCGGTCTGACCCCTGCGACCGTGGCGGTGACCGCGGGCCGCCCGCCACACGACCCCGACCAGCCGCTCAACGTGCCGATCACGATGGCGTCGACCTACGTCGGCGGCGGCGACCTCGAGTACGGCCGCTACGCCAACCCGTCGTGGGCGGCGTTCGAGGACACCCTCGGTCAGCTCGAGGGCGGGCGCTGCCTGGCGTTCTCGACCGGGATGGCCGCCGTGCTCACCGTCTTCGACCTGGTGGGCCTGGGCGCCAAGGTCGTCATCCCCGAGCACGCCTACCAGGGCAGCCTGGTCGCCCTCGCCGACCTCGAGTCCCGCGGCCGGCTGACCAGCGTGCTCGTCGACATCGAGGACACCGACGCCGTCGTCGCCGCGTGCGAGGACGCTGCTCTCGTCTGGATCGAGTCACCCACCAACCCCGCCCTCGAGGTCGCCGACATCGAGACCATCGCCCGGGCCGCGCACGAGGCCGGCGCGGTCGTCGTCGTCGACAACACCTTCGCCACTCCCCTGCTCCAGCAGCCGATCGACCTCGGCGCCGACATCGTCGTGCACTCAGCGACGAAGTACCTCGCCGGCCACAGCGACGTCCTCCTCGGCGCGCTCGTGACCGCCGACGACGAGCTCTTCGCCGTCCTCAAGGGCCGTCGCTCGCTGGCGGGCAACACCCCCGGCACGCTCGAGACGTGGCTGGCGCTGCGCGGGATGCGCACGCTGCACCTGCGCGTCGAGCGCGCCCAGGCCAACGCCCAGACCCTGGTGCCGCTGCTGCGCGAGCACCCGGCGGTCGCGGAGGTGCGCTACCCCGGCTTCGGCGGCATCGTCGCCATCGTCCTGGCCAAGGGCGAGCTCGCCGCCGACCTCCTCGTGCGCAAGACCAGGCTGTGGGTGCACGCCACCTCGCTCGGCGGCGTGGAGTCGACGTTCGAACGACGACGCCGGTGGAAGACCGAGTCGCCCACCATCCCCGTCGGTCTGGTGCGGATGTCGGTCGGCATCGAGGACGTCGGCGACCTCTGGGCCGACCTGGTCAGGGCGCTCGACGGCGTGGTGGGCTAACCGATCTCCGACTTGGTGTCGCGGGCGAGGATCGCGTCCATCATCTCGGGGGCGGTCATCCGTCCGGCGACGACGTCGTCGACGTAGGTCGCCACGGGCGCGTCGCACCCCGACTGCTCGGCCAGGGCGCGGAGGGACGCGCACGACTTGGCGCCCTCGGCGACCTGGCGGGTGCTGGCGTAGATCTCCTCGCTCGTCATGCCGCGGCCGAGCTTCTCGCCGAAGCCGCGGTTGCGCGAGAGCGGTGAGGAGCAGGTCGCGACCAGGTCGCCGAGGCCGGCGAGGCCCATCAGGGTCAGCGGGTTGGCGCCGAGCTTCATGGCCAGGCGTGCGGTCTCGGCGAGGCCGCGGGTGATGAGCGAGGCGGTCGTGTTGTCGCCGAACCCGAGGCCCACGGCCATCCCGACGGCCAGCCCGACGACGTTCTTGTAGGCACCGCCGAGCTCGCAGCCGAGGACGTCGACGCTGGAGTAGGGGCGGAAGGCCGGCGAGTGCAGGCGCTTCTGCAGGAGCTTGGCGACGGTCTCGTCCTCGCACGCGACGACCGAGGCGGCCGGCTCGCGGCGCGCGATCTCCTTGGCCAGGTTGGGGCCGCTGACCACGGCGATCCGCTCGGGACCGGCGCCGGTGACCTGGTGGATCACCTCACTCATCCGGTTGAGCGAGCCGAGCTCGACGCCCTTCATCAGCGAGACGACGACCGCGTCGGTCTCGATGAACGGCGCCCACGTCGTGAGGTTGGCGCGCAGGGTCTGCGACGGGGTCGCCAGCACCACCATGTCGGCGCCGTGCAGCGCCTTCTCGACGTCGGACGTCGCGCCGACGGCCGGCGGCAGCTGGATGCCGGGCAGGTAGTCGGGGTTCTCGCGCTCCTCGTTGATCGCGGCCGCGACCTCCTCGCGGCGGGCCCACAGCATCACGTCGTTGCCGGCGTCGGCGAGGACGATCGAGAACGACGTCCCCCACGAGCCGGCACTGAGCACGGCGACCTTGTTGCTCACGCGGAGTCCTTCTGCTGCTTGGGGGGCCTGGGGCTCTTGGGGGACTTGGGGTTCTTGTGCGGGTTGCCGATCTCGGCGACGCCCACCTTGCGCGGGTCGAACCGCTCGGCCGGCGCCTTCTCACCACGGATCTCCTCGACCAGCACGGTGATCGCCGTCATGATCCGCTCGGTCGCCTCGGCCAGGACCTCGACGCTCCGGGGCTCGTCGACGAGGTCGGACAGGTCGACGGGGTCGCCGGCGACGATGTGGATCGTCTTGCGGGGGAAGAGGTCGGGCTTCCTGGCGTAGGGCGCCAGCAGCTCCTGCGCCCCCCACTGACCGATCGGGATGACGGGACAGCCGGTCTCGAGGGCGATCCGGGCGGCGCCCGACTTGCCCTTCATCGGCCACAGGTCAGGGTCGCGGGTGATCGTGCCCTCGGGGTAGACCACGATGCACTCGCCCGCGCGGACCGCGGCCACGGCGGCGTCGTAGGCCCCGACCGCGGAGCGGCTGGCCCGCTCGACGGGGATCTGGCCGGCCGCCCGCATGAAGTGGCCGAGCGCCTTGTTCTTGAACAGCCCGGACTTGGCGAGGTAGCGGGGCAGGCGCCCGTGGTCGTGGGTGAAGACGGCGGCGGTGAGCGGGTCGACGTGGGAGAGGTGGTTGATGGCGATCACGCATCCACCGCTTGCCGGGATCTTGGTCCCGTCGCGCCAGTCGGGCTTGGTCGTCAGGAAGAAGGTCGGTCGGAGGATCACCGCCCCCAGGGTGAAGGTCCACCCACGCCTCTCCTGCAGCTTGCGCACTCCCACAGGACCGCAGGTTACTCGGGTGCCTGCCCGGAGCCGGGGAACCACCTGCTTGGATTCCGCTGTGGAGCCTGCGTACGTCGTCGTGCTGCCGGTGAAGCCGCCGGCCCGGGGGAAGTCGCGGTTGCAGGGCATCCCCGACGAGCGACGCCGCGGCCTCGCCGAGGCCTTCGCGCTCGACACCGCCGCCGCGTGCCTGGGCTCGCCGTCGGTGGCAGCGGTGCTCGCGGTCACCGACGACGCGGCGTTCGCGCTGCGGCTCGCGACCGCCGGCTGCGCGACCGTCCCCGACGGCGGGGCCGGCCTCAACGGCGCCCTGCGACAGGCCGCGGCCGAGGCGGTCCGCCGGTGGCCGGGCCTGCAGCCGGTGGCGCTGCTCGCCGACCTGCCCGCCCTGCGGACCGCCGACCTCGACGCCGCCCTGGCGGCGCTGGTGCCGGGCGGGCCGTCCTACGTCGCGGACGCCGACGGCACGGGCACGACGCTCTACACGGCGCCGTACGACGAGTTCGACCCGGCGTTCGGCGCCGACTCGGCCGCGGCCCATCGCGACGCCGGAGCGCTGGCCGTGCGGGGCGAGCTCGCCTCCTTGCGTCGCGACGTCGACGACCTCGACGACCTGCGGTCCGCGGCCGCGATCGGCCTCGGCGTCGAGACGGCCCGCGCCGCCGACGGCCTCGTCTAGCCCGGCGACGACGAACGGGCCGCCCTCCCGGAGGAGGACGACCCGTCGTGGTGGTGTCTGCGTCAGGCCTTCTTGGCCGCCGCCTTCTTGGCGGGGGCCTTCTTGGCCGCCGGAGCCGCCTTCTTGGCCGGGGCCGCCTTCTTGGCGGCGGTCTTGGCGGGGGCGGCCTTCTTGGCGGCGGTCTTGGCGGGGGCGGCCTTCTTGGCCGGAGCCGCCTTCTTGGTCGCCGCGGTCTTGGCCGGAGCCGCCTTCTTGGTCGCCGCGGTCTTGGTGGGCGCAGCCTTCTTGGCCGCCGCCTTGACCGGGGCCGCCTTCTTGGCGGCAGCCTTGACCGGGGCCGTCTTCTTGGCCGCGGTCGCGGCCTTTTTGGCCGGAGCCGCTGCCTTCTTGGCGGCCGGCGCCGCAGCGGCGACGGTCAGCTTGGGCAGCTTCTTGGCACCCGACACGACGTTCTTGAGGTCGGCACCCGCGGTGAACTTCGGCACCGAGGTCTTCTTGGCCTTGATGCGCGCGCCGGTCTGCGGGTTGCGGACCCAGCGGGCCTCGCGCACGCGCTTCTCGAACGAGCCGAAGCCGGTGATCGCGACCTTCTCGCCCTTGGCCACCTCGCGGGTGATGGTGTCGAGGACCGACTCCAACGCGTGCGACGCGGCCTTCTTGTTGCCGTCGTACCGCCCGGCCAGCGCCTCGATGAGCTGTGACTTGTTCACTGTCTTCCCCTTCAGAGAACCAGATGACGCCGAGCTCGTGCCCGACTTTCCCTAGGCACGCTAGGCATTCGTGGCCACGCTCACAATCGCCACGCCGATGACGAACGGCTTTTTTGCCCGTGGTTGAGGGAAATCAGCCAATTTCGGGCCCGATCAGCGCTTCAGGAAGTCGAGGAGGGCGGTATTGAACTCGTCCTTGTGCGACACGTTGAGACCGTGCGGAGCACCGTTCACGACCACCAGCGTCGAGCCCGCAATCGCCTCAGCAGAGCGCTTTCCGGACACCGCGAACGGGACCGTCGCGTCGCCGTCGCCGTGGATCACCAAGGTGGGCACAGCGATCTTGGCCAGGTCGCCGCGGAAGTCGGTGCGCCCGAACGCGGCGATGCAGCCGCCGAGCGCCGCGTCGGCTGCCGTGGCCTCGAGCGCGAGCGCCTGCTGACGCTGGTCCTCGGTCACCGTGAGCTCACCGTCGACCGAGAAGAAGTCGGTCGTGAACTGGTCGAGGAAGCCCTCGCGGTCGGACGAGACGCCGTCGATCATGCCCTGCACGTCGTCGTCGCCGAGCCCGCCGTCCGGGTTGTCGACGGTCTTGAGCAGGTAGGGCGGCACGGCTGCTGCGAGCACGGCCGAGTGGACGCGGGCGTCGCCGTAGGTCCCGAGGTAGCGCGCCACCTCGCCACCACCCATCGAGAAACCGACGAGCGTGACGTCGGACAGGTCGAGGCCGTCGAGCAGCCCGGCCAGGTCCGCCGCGAACGTGTCGTAGTCGTAGCCGTCATCGGTCTTGTCGGAGCCGCCGAAGCCCCGGCGGTCGTAGGCGATCGCGCGGTAGCCCGCGTCGACCAGCGCACCCTCCTGGTCGGCCCAGGACTTGCCGGTCAACGGCCACCCGTGGATGAGCACCACGGGACGACCGTCGCCGCCGGTGTCGGTGTAGTGGAGGTTGATGCCGTTGCTGCTGATGTCGGGCACGTCGTGGTCCTTCCGTCGGAGAATTACCTTGTGCACAAGACGTTGCCAGGTGGGTGGGCGTGGCAGTACGCACGTGGGGGTGAAGGGTTGCGTGGGGTGGCGGCTGCTCGGTGCTTGCGACGGTCTCTGTTGCCTTCGAGTCGTTCGTAGTCGGGCTGTCCGCGCGCCTAGCATCCCGGGCCTCCCTGTCAAGGACGCCTTCGGCGCCGCTGCGCGGTCGCTGCGCGATCCTTGACAGCGAGCCTCTCCCGGGATGCTCGAGGGCGCAGACAAGGGCGGGCTCCGCCGCGCCCTCGGCCAGCGCGGACAGCCCTCACCGGCACCACTGGTCACGCTGACTTGACGTTTCTCCCGGTTATCGCACGAAGCTTCGGCACAGAACCGGGAGTTTCGTCGCAGAACCTCACCTCGCATGCTCCCCGACCCGGGCCGGCGGTGCGTCAGCCACCGAACCAGGCGCCCGAGATGACCCAAGACGGTGGCTCACCCACCGCTGGGTCGGGTGGCCGCGCAGGCGACGGCGAGCCGAGCTTGCGAGGCCTCGCCGTTACGCGCCGAGAAGCAGACCGCGAGAGGCTCGGGGTCAAGGACGCCGCAGGCACCGCGAAGCGGCGCGAGCGAAGCGAGCGTCCTTGACACCGAGACGCGGTCTGCTACGCGCGCGGCCACCCGACCCGGGCACAGCATGGCCCCACGACAACAAGAAGGCTTCGAGGCTCGCTGCGCTCGCACCTCAGCCGACGTACGTCAGGCGTGCTGCGTGACCGGCTTCCACGACGGCCGACCGGCCTCGTAGGAGGTGATGTCGGCCTCGTGGCCGAGGGTGATGCCGATGTCGTCGAGGCCCTCGAGCAGGCGCCAGCGGGTGTAGTCGTCGATGTCGAAGGAGTCCTCGATGGCGTCGACGCCCTCGCCGGCGCGCACGGTGCGCGACTCGAGGTCGACGGTGATCTCGGCCCCGGGCTGGTCGGCGAGCAGGTCCCAGAGACGCTGGACGACCTTCTCGTCGACCTGGGCGGCGAGCAGGCCGGCCTTGCCGGAGTTGCCGCGGAAGATGTCGGCGAAGCGGGGGGAGATCACGACGCGGAAGCCGTAGTTCTGCAGGGCCCAGACGGCGTGCTCGCGCGACGAGCCGGTGCCGAAGTCGGGGCCGGCCACGAGGACCGATCCGCCGGCGTAGGCCGGGTTGTTGAGCACGAAGGTCGGGTCGTTGCGCCAGGCCGAGAAGAGCCCGTCCTCGAAGCCGTCGCGGGTGACGCGCTTGAGGTAGACGGCCGGGATGATCTGGTCGGTGTCGACGTTGCTGCGGCGCAGCGGGACCCCGATGCCGGTGTGGCTGGTGAACGCGTCCATGTCAGTTGCTCCCCACGGTGACGGGCTGAGCCAGCGGCTCGAGGTCGGCGGGCGAGGACAGGGTGCCGCGGATGGCGGTGGCCGCCGCGACCGGGATCGAGACCAGGTGGGTGCGCCCGCCCTTGCCCTGACGGCCCTCGAAGTTGCGGTTGGAGGTCGACGCGCTGCGCTCGCCGGGCTCGAGGGTGTCGGGGTTCATGCCCAGGCACATCGAGCAGCCCGCGCCGCGCCACTCGGCGCCGGCCTCCTTGAAGATGACGTCGAGGCCCTCGTCCTGGGCCTGGAGGCGCACGCGCACCGAGCCGGGTACGACGAGCAGGCGCGTGTCGGGGTCGACCTTGCGGCCCTGGATGATCTCGGCGGCGAGGCGCAGGTCCTCGATGCGGCCGTTGGTGCACGAGCCGACGAAGACGGTGTCGACCTTGACCTCGCGCATCGGGGTGCCGGCGGTCAGACCCATGTATTCCAGGGCCTTCTCGGCGGCGACCTTGTCCTGCGCGTCGTCGAAGTCGTCGGGGAACGGCACGGCCGCGCCGAGCGGCACGCCCTGGCCGGGGTTGGTGCCCCAGGTGACGAACGGCGTCATCACCGACGCGTCGAGCACGACCTCCTCGTCGAAGACGGCGTCGTCGTCGGTGCGCAGGCTCTTCCAGTGCTCGACGGCGGCGTCCCAGTCGGCACCCTTCGGCGCCTCGGGGCGGCCCTCGATGTAGTCGAAGGTCGTCTGGTCGGGGGCGATGAGGCCGGCCTTGGCGCCCCACTCGATGCTCATGTTGCACACCGTCATCCGGCCCTCCATCGAGAGCTCCTCGATGGCCGGCCCGCGGTACTCGACGATGTAGCCCTGGCCTCCGCCGGTGCCGGTGTGGGCGATCAGGGTGAGGACCATGTCCTTGGCGGTCACGCCCGCGGGCAGCGACCCGTTGATGGTCACGGCCATCGTCTTGGGCTTGGCCTGCATCAGCGTCTGCGTCGCGAGCACGTGCTCGACCTCGGAGGTGCCGATGCCGAACGCGATCGCGCCGAACGCGCCGTGGGTGCTGGTGTGGCTGTCGCCGCAGACGATCGTCATGCCGGGCTGGGTGAGACCGAGCTGCGGGCCGACGACGTGGACGATGCCCTGCTCGATGTCACCGAGCGGGTGCAGGCGTACGCCGAACTCGTCGGCGTTGCGGCGCAGCGTGTCGACCTGCGTGCGCGAGACGGGGTCGGCGATCGGCTTGTCCCAGTCGATCGTGGGGACGTTGTGGTCCTCGGTCGCCAGGGTCAGGTCCGGGCGCCGCACGGCCCGACCGGCCAGCCGCAGACCGTCGAAGGCCTGGGGGCTGGTCACCTCGTGGATGAGGTGGAGATCGATGAACAGGAGGTCCGGCTCACCCTGCCTCGAACGGACGACGTGCTCGTCCCACACCTTCTCCGACAGGGTCCTGCCCATGACGTGCTCCTTCACCACTCGCTGCTGAGGTCTCCTACGGTACGCCTTGCGTCCCATGGAGTGAGACGGTAATCTTGCCATATGGACAACTCCAGCGGCGTGGGTGTGCTCGACAAGGCCGCTCTCGTGCTCACCGCACTCGAGTCCGGACCCGCCACGCTGGCCGGCCTGGTTGCCGGCACCGGCCTGGCCCGGCCGACGGCCCACCGCCTCGCGGTGGCTCTCGAGCACCACCGCCTCGTCGCCCGCGACATGCAGGGACGCTTCGTCCTCGGGCCGCGCCTGGCCGAGCTGTCGGCGGCCGCGGGCGAGGACCGCCTCCTCGCCACCGCGGGCCCGGTACTGGCCCGGCTGCGCGACATCACCGGTGAGTCCGCCCAGCTCTGGCGCCGCCAGGGTGAGCACCGCGTCTGCGTCGCGGCCGCCGAGCGTCCCTCCGGGCTGCGCGACACGATCCCGGTCGGCTCCCAGCTGACGATGCGCGCCGGGTCGGCCGCCCAGGTGCTGCTCGCCTGGGAGGACCCCGAGCGCATGCACCGCGGCCTGCAGAACGCCGCCTTCTCGGCCGCCGCGCTGAGCGGCATCCGTCGCCGCGGCTGGGCCCAGTCGGTCGGTGAGCGCGAGCAGGGCGTCGCCTCGGTCTCCGCGCCCGTCCGCTCCCCCGGCGGCAAGATCATCGCCGCGGTCTCCGTCTCGGGTCCGCTCGAACGGCTCTCGCGCCAGCCGGGTCGCATGCACGCGCCCGCGGTGCTCGCGGCGGCCGAGCGGCTGTCCGAGTCGTTGCGGCGCGCCGCCGCCGAGTAGCGAGCGGCGCTCAGAAGCCGGGGTCGACCCCGAGCGACACCGAGCCGACGAGGTCGGTGGCCCGTTCGCACGCGCCCTCGAGGTCGCACCGCACGACGACGTCCTCCTCGACGTCGGCCTGGAGGTACCGCCTGTCCTGCGTGACGAGCCCCACCGGGACCAGCAGGTGCTCGTCGTCCTCCCACGACGGCGTGCCGACGGAGACGTAGACCGAGCACCGGCGCTTGGGGGCGAGGCAGGTCCCGAGTCGCGCGTCGAGGTCGGCGAGCTCCGCCCCCAGCGCGAAGTCGATCGTCCGCACGACCTCGTCGTCGGCGGTGCGGCGCACGACCACGGTGTGACGGGGCTCGGCGTCCTCGCCGGACTCGCGCAGCACGGTCTCGAGCGAGCCGTCCGGCGACGACACCGTCGCGGGGTCCTGCGGGAAGTCACCACCGCCCCGGTAGACGTCGAGGACGGCCTGGTCGGCGGGGGCGAGGTCGGTCGGCGGGTCCTCGCCGTTGCGCAGCTCGAGCAGCTCCTCGCCCGTGCGGACGTCGATCTCCCAGATCCACTCCCGGCCCGTGCCGCGGTCGGAGAAGTAGGTCCAGATGTGGCCGGTCTCCTCGACCAGGCCGGGCGGGTGCGTGTAGCTCTCGTAGGCACCGTCCCCCAGCGGCTGGGCGTGCCCGGTCTCGTCGACCGCCCAGTAGTGGGCGCCGACGTCCTGCGGCAGCTGCCCGGCCAGGACCACCCGGCCGTCGACCGAGCCCATGATCGAGGCCGCCACGTCCGCGGGCAGGTCGGTCTCGAGGGTCTGCCCGTCGAAGCGGACCGTCCGGCCGACCACGTGGTCGACGGTGGGTGCCGGGCCGGCGGGGAGGGACGTCGGGTCGATCGCGCCGCGCGGGAGCGGGGCCGGGGTCGCGGTCGGCGTCGGCCGGGGCGTCCGCGAGGTGGCCGACGGGGCCGAGGACGAGGGGCTCGAGGCGCCCGCGTCCTCGTCGGCGCAGCCGGCGAGCGGACTCGCCGCGGCGGCGACCGCGAGCGCGGCGACCGTCAGCCGGCTGGACGGGGAGCGACTGCGCACGGGGACCTCCGGAGGGCGACGGGTGTGGTCGGACCACCGTGGGACGCACGCCGCCACCGAAAGGTTGTCAGAACAGCGCGTCCTGCTCCAGCGACAGCAGCAGCTGCTTGCGCTCGAGCCCACCGGCGTAGCCCGTGAGCGTGCCGTTGGCGCCGATGACGCGGTGGCACGGGATGACGATGGGAATCGGGTTGCTGCCGTTGGCGAGCCCGACCGCGCGGGACGCGGCGTTGGTGCGACCGATGCGGTGGGCCACCTCGCCGTAGGACGCGGTCTCGCCGTAGCCGATCTCGCGCAGCTGACCCCACACCTGCTGCTGGAACGCCGAGCCGGCCGGCGACAGCGGGAGGTCGAACTCCTTGAGGTCGCGCGCGAAGTAGGCGGTGAGCTGCCGCGCGGCCTCGACCAGCAGCGGGTGGTCGTCCTGCCGCGCGCCGCGGGGTCGTCCGCCGATCGCGTCGTCGTGGAACGGCGAGAACTCGATGGCGGTGATCACGCCGTCGCGCTCGACGATCCGCAGGTCGTCGATGGGTGACTCGATGACGGTCCACATGGTCAGGGTCCTTCCGTTGTCGGCATGAGGGTGTTCCAGAGGTGCATGAGGGCGTAGGAGCGCCACGGTCGCCAGTCGTCGACGCGGTCGAGGCTGGCGACCGGGTCGTGACCGAGGCCGCGCAGGGCGTTGCGGACCCCGATGTCGGTGGACAGGAAGACGTCGGGGTGGGCGAGGGCCCGCATGGCGACGTAGTCGGCGGTCCAGGGTCCGATGCCGGGCAGCGCGACGAGCGCGGCTCGTACGGCGTCGCGGTCGGTCCCGCGGTCGAGGGCGATCGCGCCGGAGGCCAGCGCCCCGGCCAGGGCGACGAGCGCCCGTCCGCGCGCCCGCGGCATCGGCAGGGTCTCGGGATCCGCAGCCGCGAGAGCGGCGCTCGTGGGGAACAGCCGCGTCAGACCCGGTACGCCGGTCTCGACCGCCAGGCCGTGGACCTCGACGATGCGGCCGGTGACGGTGCGGGCCCCGGTGACGCTGACCTGCTGGCCGATGACCGTGCGGATCGCGGTCTCGGCCCCGTCGACCTGGCCCGGCAGCCGGAGCCCGGGGGTGGCGCGGGCGAGCGGTCCGATGACCGGGTCGCCGGCGAAGTGGTCGGCGACGGCGAGCGGGTCG
>NZ_JAURVJ010000060.1 GCF_030655615.1 Nocardioides sp. | reverse complement strand
GGAGCCGGCGAGCAGCTCGGCCTTGGTGCCCGAGGCGACGATCCGGCCGTTGCCGATGACCACCAGGTCGTCGGCGACGACCTCGACCTCGTGCAGCAGGTGCGACGACAGCAGCACGGTGCCGCCCGCGTCGGCGTAGCGGCGCAGCAGGTCGCGCATCCAGCGGATGCCGGCGGGGTCGAGGCCGTTGGCCGGCTCGTCGAGGACCAGCGAGGCCGGGTCGCCGATGAGGGCGACGGCGATGCCGAGGCGCTGGCGCATGCCGAGCGAGTAGTGGCGGACCCGGCGCTCGGCCTCGGCCGGCGTGAGGCTGACCCGCTCGAGCATCGCGTCGACCCGGTCGGCCGGCAGCCCGAGCGTCCGCTGCGCGATGGTGAGGATCTCGCGGCCGGTGCGCCCGGCGTGCTGCGCCGACGCGTCCAGCAGCACGCCGACCTCGCGGCCTGGGTTGGGCAGGTCGACGAAGCGCCGCCCGCCCACGGTGGCGGTGCCCGAGGTCGCCGGGGTGAGCCCGACGAGGACCCGCATGGTGGTGGACTTGCCGGCCCCGTTGGGCCCCAGGAAGCCGGTCACGCGGCCCGACCGGGCCACGAACGAGACGTCGTCCACGGCGGTGAAGGACCCGTAGGTCCGGGTGAGGTTCTCGACTCTGATCATGCTCCGGAGCCTCGCGCCCCGTCGCGCCCGGCCACATCGGGGACACCGCTGACCCCGACCCCGGCCCTCACCCGAGTCCGGCCCTCGGGGTCGGCTCGGGGTCGCACCAGCGAGAGGTGGGAACGGTGGGGTGGCTGGGGCTGGTGTGACAGGGTCGAGCCGGGGCCGCGACGACGCGCCGCACGCGTTCCCCGGACGGCGCGGCCAGCGTCGTTAGCGTGGTCCGGACGTGTGGAGCAGCCAGTGGTGGGGAGCGGGATGAACGAGCGGCGTGACCGCCGATCCGACATCCAGGGGCTGCGCGCGATCGCGGTGCTGACGGTGATCGCGGCGCACTACGGGCTCCCGGGGGCGCAGGGCGGGTTCCTCGGGGTCGACGTGTTCCTCGTCGTGTCGGGGTTCCTCATCACCCAGCTGCTCCTGGCCGAGACCGCCCGCAGCGGCCGGCTCTCGCTGCGCGACTTCTACGCCCGACGGGCCCGCCGGATCCTGCCGGCCGCGACGTTCGTCCTGGTGGCGACGGTGGCGTTCTCGTCGGCCGTGCTCGGCGCGGCCGAGGCGCTGAGCACCGTCGAGGACGCCGCGTGGGCGACGCTGTTCGCCGCCAACGTGCGCTTCTCGTCGGTCGGCACCGACTACTTCGCGCGCGACCTGGTGACGTCGCCGCTGCAGCACTACTGGTCGCTCTCGGTCGAGGAGCAGTTCTACGTCGTCTGGCCGCTGCTGGTGATCGTCTGCCTGTTCGTCCTCGGCCGGCGTCGCGGGGGACGGGTGTCGCGCTGGCCGCTCCTCGTCGTCCTGACGGCCCTCGTCGCCGGCTCGTTCTCCTACGCCGTCCAGCTCTCCCACACCGAGCCGGTGAGCGCCTACTTCTCCACGCCGGCCCGCGCCTGGGAGCTCGGCGTCGGCGCCCTCGCGGCCCTCGTCGGTGCCCGTGTCACCGCGCCGCTCGGGCCCGGGGCCCGCGCGCTGCTCACGACCACCGGGCTCGTCGGCATCGCCCTCGCGGTCACGACCTTCGACAAGACCACCCAGTCCCGCGCCGAGTTCGTGGCGGTGCCGGTCGTGGCCACCGCGATGGTGCTGCTGGCCGGCGTACGCCGCCCCGCCGCGAGCACCACCACCAGCACCGACGCGGCCGACCGACCGACCTGGCCCCAGCGCCTCCTCGGCATCGCTCCGCTGCGCGCGATCGGCGACTGGTCCTTCTCCCTATACCTCTGGCACTGGCCGCTGCTGGTCGTGCTCGAAGCGCGCTACGGCACGGTCTCGCCGATCGCGCGCGCCGACCTCGTCCTCCTCGCGCTGGCGCTGGCCGCGCTCACCTACCGCTGGGTCGAGCAGCCGTTCCGCAACCCGGTGCGCGTGACCCGGTTCCGCGCGCTCGCGCTCTACCCCGCCTCGGTCTGCCTGCTCGCGCTGACCTGCGGGCTGGGCTGGACCTGGGCCGAGCACCAGGCGTCGACCTACGGCGACGGCCCCGCCCTCACCGTCGAGGGGTCGCAGGTCACCGACGACCCCGAGGTCGACGTCAGCCCCGACCCGGTCGTCGCCCTCGTCCAGGCGTCGGTCTACGCCGGCGAGCGCGGTCGGCCGGTCCCTGCCCGGTTGCGCCCGGGTCGGCTCGACCTCGTCGACAGCATCGCCGGCGTCGGTCAGTGCGACTACAGCCCGGCCGACGCGCGGCAGCTCTGCCCGCGCGGCGACCCCGACGGCGACCGCACCCTCGTGGTCATCGGCGACTCGCACGCCCGGATGTGGATCTCGGCGTTCGAGCGGATCGCCCAGCGCGAGGGCTACCGGACCTACTACCTCGTCAAGCCCCTCTGCACGGCTGCCGACGTGCTCGTCAGCCAGATGCAGTCCGACGAGCCGTGGGACGACTGCTCGACGTTCCGCGAGTGGGCCTTCGACCAGGTCGAGCGGCTGCGGCCCGACGTGACCGTCGTGACCAGCACCGCGCCCCAGGGCGTGGTGTGGCCCGACGGCAGCGACGAGCCGGTCGCTCCCGACGACGCGGGTCGCGCGGCCGTCATGCAGCAGGCCTGGACCAAGACCTTCGACCGGCTCGCGCCGTGGTCGGGCTCGGTCCGGATGATCCGCGACGTGCCTCTCGCCGAGGTCGCCCCCGGCACCTGCCTCACCCGCGGCGACCCCGACCTGGGCGACTGCCTCTTCAGCCCGGACAAGAACCACGAGGCCGACACCGACGTCGCGGTCCGCGCGGCGGCCGCGGCCGGCGTGCTCTCGGTCGACCCGCGGCCCTGGCTGTGCTGGCGCGGCCAGTGCGCGGCGGTGGTCGGCGACGTCATCCCCTACATCGACACCAACCACCTGACGGCGGTCTACGCCTCGCTCCTCGCCGAGTCCCTGGGGCGGCGACTCGGCATCTGGTCGGCCTGACGCCGACCACCCGAGGGGGTGGTCAGGGAAGGTTAGGCGAACCTTCCCCGCAGGCGTACGATCGGCGCTTGTGTTCGCCAACTACCTGATCGGGCTCCGCGAGGGTCTCGAGGCCGCGCTCGTGGTCACGATCCTCGTCGCCTACCTGGTCAAGACCGAGCGACGCGAGCTGCTGCCCCGCATCTGGACCGGCGTCGGCCTCGCCGTCCTGGTCAGCCTGGCCTTCGGCGCGGCGCTCACCTACGGCCCCCGGGGACTGACGTTCGAGGCCCAGGAGATGATCGGCGGCGGTCTCTCGATCGTCGCCGTCGGGTTCGTGACCTGGATGATCTTCTGGATGGCACGCACCGCGCGGGCGCTCAGCGGCGAGCTGCGCGGCCAGGTCGACCGGGCCGCCGAGGGTGGGCGCTGGTCGCTCGTGCTCGTGGCCGTCCTCGCGGTCGGGCGCGAGGGCCTCGAGACCGCCCTGTTCCTCTGGGCCGCGACCCAGGCCGGCACCCGCGAGGCCGTCGGCTCGGTGACCCCGACCTGGGAGCCCCTCGTCGGCGCCGGGCTCGGCCTGCTCACCGCCGTCGCGATCGGCGTCGCCCTCTACAAGGGCGCGATCAAGATCAACCTCACGAAGTTCTTCACCTACACCGGCGGCTTCCTCATCATCGTGGCCGCCGGCGTGCTCGCCTACGGGGTCCACGACCTCCAGGAGGCCGACGTCCTGCCGGGCCTCGACAACCTCGCCTTCGACGTCTCCGACACCATCGACCCCAACAGCTGGTTCGGCACGCTGCTCAAGGGCGTCTTCAACTTCTCGCCGGCCACCACCTGGCTCGAGGCCGCCGCCTGGCTCCTCTACGCCGTCCCCGTGATGACGCTCTTCGTGATCGGCGTACGCCGGCGGAGCGTCACCCCCGGCCAGGTCCCCGTGTCGACCACGGCCCGCTGACCCACCACCCCGACCCCAGAAGGACCACCTCGTGCGCAAGACCCTGATCGCCGCCGGCCTGCTGCTGGCGACCCCGGCGCTGGCCGCCTGCACCGACAACTCCACCGGCGACGACTCGAGCGACGGCGGCGGCGACCGTGCCTTCACCGTCGCGTCGACCGACGACGCGTGCGAGGTCTCGGGTGCCGAGGCCCCCTCCGGCGCCCTCAAGTTCGAGGTCACCAACACCGGCTCGCAGGTCACCGAGTTCTACCTCCTGGCCGAGGACGGGCTGCGCATCCTGGGCGAGGTCGAGAACATCGGTCCCGGCGTCTCGCGCTCGCTCACCGTCAAGGCCCCGGCCGGCGACTACTTCACCGCCTGCAAGCCCGGCATGAAGGGCGACGGCATCCGCAACGCCTTCACCGTCACCCAGTCCGAGGACGGCGAGAAGGAGCTCAGCGCCTCCGACCAGGAGCTCGTCGACGAGGCCCTGGCCGGCTACAAGCTCTACGTCCGCGACCAGTCCGCCCAGCTGCTCGAGAAGACCACGCAGTTCGTCGAGCTCTACAAGGCCGGCGACAAGGACGACGAGGCCCGCGCGCTCTATCCCGTGGCCCGCACCCACTGGGAGCGCATCGAGACCGTCGCGGAGTCCTTCGGCGACCTCGACCCCAAGATGGACCTGCGCGAGGCCGACGTCGAGGAGGGCGCCGACTGGACCGGCTGGCACCGACTCGAGAAGGACCTGTGGCCCGCCGACGCCGGCAAGTACAAGGCCCTGACGCCCGCCCAGCGCGCGACCTACGCCGACGACCTGCTGGCCAACACCCAGGAGCTCGACGACCAGATCCAGGGCCTCGACTACACCGTCGACCAGCTGGCCAACGGCTCGCGCGGCCTGCTCGAGGAGGTCGCGGCCGGCAAGGTCACCGGTGAGGAGGAGTTCTGGTCGCACACCGACCTCTACGACTTCCAGGCCAACGTCGACGGCGCCCGCGTGGCGTTCGAGGGTGTCGAGCCCATCGTGGAGAAGAACGACCCCGACCTCGCCGACGAGCTGTCGACCCAGTTCGACGCCCTGCAGGTGCTGCTCGACGCGCAGCGCGAGGGTGACGGGTTCAAGCTCTACACCGACCTGACGCCCGAGGAGATCAAGGGCCTCTCCGACGCGGTCAACGCGCTGTCCGAGCCGCTGTCGCGCCTGACCGCGGCCGTCGTCTGACCCTCCCGTGCGCCGACTGAGGGATCGCGCGAGGGATCATCGAGGGGTGAGCACCCCCGACGACGGTCCCGGCGATGATCAGGGGGTGAGCTCCTCGCGCATCTCCCGTCGCGGTCTCCTCGGGGGTGGCGTGGCCGTCGCCGGGGTGGCCGGGGCCTTCGCCGCGGGGCGGGCCAGCGCCGACGGCGCGGCCGGCGCGAGCTCGGCCCTCGCGTCGTCGTACGCCTTCCGCGGCGAGCACCAGGCCGGCATCGTCACCCCGGCGCAGGACCGTCTCCACTTCGCGGCGTTCGACCTCACCACCGACGACCGCGACGACGTCGTCGCGCTGCTGCAGGACTGGACCGAGGCCGCCGAGCGGATGACCCGTGGCGACGGCGCCGGCGAGGTCGGGCCCGTCGAGGGTGACCCGCTGCTGCCGCCCGACGACACCGGCGAGGCGATCGGCCTGCCCCCGGCCCGGCTCACGATCACCTTCGGGTTCGGCCCGACGTTCTTCGACAAGCTCGGCCTCGCAGACCGGCGGCCGGCCGCGCTGCGCCGGCTGCCGCACTTCCCGGCCGACGTGCTCGACCCGGCCATCTCCGACGGAGACCTCTGCATCCAGGCCTGCGCCGACGACCCGCAGGTCGCGGTCCACGCCGTCCGCAACCTCGCGCGGATCGCGTTCGGCCGTGCGGCCGTGCGGTGGTCGCAGCTCGGGTTCGGTCGTACGTCGTCGACCAGCACCACCCAGGACACCCCGCGCAACCTCTTCGGCTTCAAGGACGGCACCGCCAACCTCAAGGCCGAGCAGGAGGACCTCGTCGACACCCATCTGTGGGTCCACCCCGACGACGACGCGGCCGCGGGCTGGTTGGCCGGCGGCTCCTACCTGTGCGCGCGGCGCATCAACATGACCATCGAGCTGTGGGACCGCCAGCCGCTCGCCGACCAGGAGGGCTTCGTCGGCCGCACCAAGGGCACCGGCGCGCCGCTGACCGGCACCGCCGAGTTCGACGAGCCCGACTTCGACGCCGTCACCGGCACGTCGCCGACCATCCCGGTCGACGCCCACGTGCGGCTGGTCCACCCCTCGGTCCACGGCGGCGCGCAGATGCTGCGCCGCGGCTACAACTTCGTCGACGGCAGCACCCCGCTCGGGGCCCTCGACGCCGGGCTGTTCTTCATCGCCTACGTGCGTGACCCCGACACGCACTTCATCCCGATCCAGAACACGATGGCCAAGTCCGACGCGTTGATGGAGTACCTCAAGGTCACCGGCTCCGCGCTGTTCGCCGTGCCCCCCGGCATCGCCGAGGGCGAGTACGTCGGCCAGGCGCTCTTCACCTGACCGCGGCTGACCCGCGGTCCGACCTTGGTCGGCTCGGGAGCGACCTCCGGCCGATGCGCGACGCCCCGTCCTTCGGAACGGTGGTGGCATGGCTGGTGAGCAGAGCACGCAGGACGGGATCCAGGGCTTCTTCGCGCTGGTCGGCATCTCGCTCGGGCTGGTCCCGCTGGTGCGGGTGGTCCTCGAGCGGGTCAAGTCACGAGGCTGACGGGCGGGCCGGGCCACGGCATCGACCGTTGTGCGGACGGCGTCGGCCTCACCTGGCATCCTGGCCCGTGGAGCGGCTCGGGACGGGTCGTGCAGAGGGGGACACACACATGGCTCGGATCCTGGTGGCCGACGACGACGACGACATGCGGCTCGTGCTGCAGATCGCCCTCGAGCAGCAGGGCCACACCGTGACCCTCGCGAGCAACGGCACCGACGCGCTGGCGGTCTGCCTGGCCGGCGGCATCGACTTCGCGATGCTCGACGTGACCATGCCCGGGCTCGAGGGCCCCGAGGTCGTCGCCCGGGTGCGCGCCGACCCGGAGCACCAGGGCCTGCCGATCCTGCTCGTCTCGGCCAACTCGCTCTACGAGGACATCAACCGCGGGCTCGACGCCGGCGCCGACGACTACATCACCAAGCCGTTCCAGACCTTCGAGCTCCACCGTCGCGTCGAGCGGATGGTCTGGCTCAGCCAGGACATCGCCGAGGCCCAGGAGGAGCGCGGCAAGCTGCGCAACAAGGCCAAGGCCACGCTCGCCAGGCTGTCCCCGCGCCGCCCCTGATCCCTCCGGTGCAGCTCTCAGCCGGTGGGGGTCAGCACGACGACCTCGGCGGGCGAGCGGACCAGCCGGCGGGCCCAGCCGCGCTGCTCGCGGAGCCGGCCACGGGCCTCGGTCCAGGCGCGGCCCGAGCGCACGACGGTCGCGGTCGCCCCGGAGTCACCCTGGCGGCCGTCGCCGTCGAGGAGCACCAGGCCGACCTCGACCGAGCCCTCCGCGGCCAGCAGCTCCTCGAGCGCCGGAGGCACTGCGGCCGCCAGCCGGCGGTCGGACAGGCGCACCGCTCGCACCTCCACCGTGACCTCGCCGGCCGTGATCCTCGCGCGCACGGGCCTAGCCAACCACGCCCAGCCCGACCACGCGCGTCACGCCGACGTCGTCGAGGAACGCCGGGTCGTGGCTGGCGACCAGCAGCGCGCCGCGATAGCCCGAGAGGGCCGAGACCAGGGCGTCGTACGACGCCAGGTCGAGGTTGTTGGTCGGCTCGTCGAGGAGCAGCAGCTGGGGTGCGGGGTCGGCCAGGAGCACCCGCGCCAGCGAGGCCCGGAAGCGCTCGCCGCCCGACAACGTGCTCGCCGGACGGTCGGCGCGCCCGCCCCGGAACAGGAAGCGCGCCAGGGCGGCGCGCACCTCGTTGCGGTCGACGTCGGGGGCGGCGGCCTGGACGTTGGCATAGACGCTGAGGGCGTCGTCGAGCACGTCGAGGCGCTGGGGGAGCAGCCCCACCGGCACCCGCACCGACACCTCGCCGGAGGTCGCTGCGAGCAGCCCCGCGACGGTCCGGAGCAGCGTGGTCTTGCCGCTGCCGTTGGGCCCGACGACGGCGACCCGGTCGGGCCCGCTCACGTCGAGCTCGCCGTCCTCGAGCCGGGCGCCCGTGCGCAGCACGAGGTCGCGCGTCGTCAGGACGACCCGGCCGCGGGGCACCTCGGTCGCAGGCAGGTCGACCCGGATCTCGCGGTCCTCGCGCAGCCGCGACTCGGCCTCGGTCAGGCGGTCCCGGGCGGACTCGAGGCGGTCGTCGTGGATGCGGCGGTAGGAGGCGGCGTTCCTCTCCGAGCGGTTCTGCCAGAAGTGCTGGGCGCCCTTGCCCATGTTGGTGCGCGCGGCGTTGCGGACCCCCTGGCGGCGGCGCTGCGCGAGCAGTCGCTCGGCCTCCTGCCGGTCGGCGCGCTGGCGGCGCACGTCGGAACGGGCGGCGGTGACCGCCTGCTCGGCGGCGGCCTGCTCGGCGGCCACCTGCTCGGCGTACGCGGTCCAGCCGCCGCCGTACCAGCGCACGGCGCCGTCGCGCAGGTCGCCGACCCGGTCGACGTGCTCGAGCAGCTCGCGGTCGTGGCTGACCACGAGCAGCGATCCGGTCCACGACGACACGAGGTCGACGAGGCGGGCGCGCGCGTCCGCGTCGAGGTTGTTGGTCGGCTCGTCGAGGAGGAGGACGTCGGGCGGGTCGAGGACCAGCCGTGCGAGGCCGAGCTGGACGACCTCGCCGCCGGACAGCTCCCCGATGCGCCGGTGCAGGACGTCGTGGGGCAGGCCGAGGCGGGAGAGCGACGCGACGGCGCGCTCCTCGACGTCCCAGTCGTCGCCGACGGCATCCCAGTCGGTCGGGTCGACCGAGCCGGCCTCGATGGCGCGGAGGGCCCCGAGGGCGCGGTCGATGCCGAGGAAGTCGACGACGGTGCGGTCGACGTCGAGGGTGAGGTCCTGCGGCAGGTGGCCGACCCGGCCGGCGGTCGTGACGTGGCCGGCCGTCGGGGTCAGCTCGCCGGTGACGAGACGGAGCACGGTGGTCTTGCCGGCGCCGTTGACGCCGACGAGGGCCGAGCGGCCTGGCGGGACCAGGAGGTCGAGCCCGGTCAGGGCGGGGGTGCCGTCGGGCCACGTGAACGTGACGCCGGACAGGCTGATGACGGAGGTGGACGGACGGTCGTGTGCGGGCACGCTGAAGCTCCCTGAAGAGGGTCGAGGTCGATGAGGACGGCCTCAGAGCTTCAAGACGCACACCTGTCGTCGGGGTCAGGACGGGTCCGACCGTACGCCGTGACGGCGGCGTGGGCCACCGGTTTACCTGCCCGTCATCCGTGTAGCGTGGCGAGCGGCACAGCGACGTGCACCTGATCCCGACCCAGAGGAACGCTGTGATCTCTCCCGCCGACCGTGCTGTCGTGCTCATCGCCGAGGAGCTGAGCCCCGCCACCGTCGAGGCGCTCGGACCCGACTTCGAGGTCCGTCACTGCGACGGGGTCGACCGTGAGGTGCTGCTCGCCGCGATCGCCGACGTCGACGCGATCCTCGTCCGCTCGGCCACCAAGGTCGACGCCGAGGCGCTGGCCGCGGCCAGGCGGCTCCGGGTCGTCGCGCGTGCCGGCGTCGGTCTCGACAACGTCGACGTCCGGGCCGCGACCATGGCCGGCGTGATGGTCGTCAACGCGCCGACCTCCAACATCGTGTCGGCCGCCGAGCTCGCCGTCGCCCTGATGCTCGCGGCCGCGCGTCACGTCTCGCCGGCCCACGCCGCCCTGCGCAACGGCGAGTGGAAGCGTGCGCGCTACACCGGCATCGAGCTCTACGAGAAGACCGTCGGCGTCGTCGGCCTGGGCCGCATCGGCGTCCTCGTCGCCCAGCGGCTCGCGGCGTTCGGGATGAACGTCATCGCCTACGACCCCTACGTGCAGGCCGGCCGGGCCGCGCAGGTCGGCGTACGGCTGGTCGACCTCGACACGTTGCTGGCCGAGTCCGACTTCATGAGCGTCCACCTGCCCAGGACGCCCGAGACGATCGGCCTGATCGGCGCCGACCAGCTCGCCGTCGCCAAGCCCGGCCTGGTGCTCGTCAACGCCGCGCGCGGCGGGATCGTCGACGAGGCCGCGCTCTACGACGCCCTCAAGAACGGCCAGATCGCGGCGGCCGGTCTCGACGTCTTCGCCACCGAGCCGTGCACCGACAGCCCGCTCTTCGAGCTCGAGAACGTCGTCGCCACCCCGCACCTCGGGGCCTCGACCGCGGAGGCGCAGGAGAAGGCGGGCATCTCGGTCGCGCGTTCGGTGCGGCTGGCGCTGTCCGGCGAGCTCGTGCCCGACGCGGTCAACGTGCAGGGCGGCGTGATCGCCGAGGACGTGCGCCCCGGCATCCCGCTCACCGAGAAGCTCGGCCGGATCTTCACCGGCGTCGCCGGCGAGGTCGCCCAGCAGATCGACGTCGAGGTCCGCGGCGAGATCACCGAGAACGACGTCAAGGTCCTCGAGCTCGCCGCCCTCAAGGGTGTCTTCACCGACGTCATCGAGGACGCCGTCTCCTACGTCAACGCCCCGCTGCTCGCCGCCGAGCGCGGCACCGCCGTACGCCTGGTCACCGAGACCGAGAGCCCCGACCACCGCAACCTCATCACCATCCGCGGCACCCTCGCCGACGGCTCGCAGGTCTCGGTCAGCGGCACGCTCGTCGGCATCAACCAGCGCGAGCGGCTGGTCGAGGTCAACGGCTACGACATCGACCTCGAGCCCACCGACCACCTGGCGTTCTTCGCCTACCACGACCGCCCGGGCATGGTCGGCACCGTCGGCCAGATCCTCGGCGCCGCCGGCGTCAACATCGCCGGCATGCAGGTCTCGCGCAACGCCAAGGGCGGCGAGGCCCTGGTCGCCCTGTCCGTCGACTCGGTCATCCCCGCCGAGGTCCTCACCGACATCGAGTCGGCCATGAGCGCGCACTCCGCGCGCACCATCGACCTGGTCTGAGCCTGCTGTCTGTCGGGGTGGGTGGAGATTCGGTGCAGGAGGTGGAGATTCACCGCTGCAGCGGAGAATTTCCACGACCGTGGCGTTCTGGGACGAAACTCCCGGTTCCTCGACGAAGTTTTGCAGCAGAAGCAGGAGATCCTCCGCCGAGGCGGAGAATCTCCACGTCGATCAGGCGACCATGACGCGGGCCGGGCGGCGCGGCCCGGCGGCGCCCTGCTCGCGTACGACGCCCCAGGCGGCGGCGAGGCGGCGTACGGCCTCCTCGAGCTCGGGGGCGGGGCGGCTCCAGGGGACGCGCACGAACCGGTCGAGCCCGCCCTCGGCCGCGAACGCGGGACCCGGGGCGACGACGACGCCACGACGCTCGGCCTCGGTGGCCAGGGCGGTGCCGCGGGCCAGGGGCAGCTCGCACCAGGCGGCGAGCCCGCCGCCCGCACGGCGGAACCGCCAGTCGGGCAGGTGCGCGGTGATCGCCGCGAGCAGGGCGTCGCGCTGCTCGCGCAGCCGGTCGCGGTGGCGCTCGACGACGTCGTCGTTGGCGAGCAGCCGGGTCAGCACCAGCTGCTCCATCACGGGGGCCCCGAGGTCGAGGCCGAGGCGGGCGCGGGTGAGCCGCTCGACCTGCTCGTGCGGCGCGCGGATCCAGCCCAGGCGCAGACCGCCCCAGTGAGACTTGCTGGCGCTGCCGAGCGTGATCGTGCGCGGGTCGAACGCCGCGAACGGTCGCGGCATCTCCTGCCCGTCGAGCGCCAGGCTCTGGTGGGCCTCGTCGACCACGGCGACCGTTCCGGTGCGGCGCAGGTGGCGGGCGTAGGTCGCGCGGTCGGCCTCGGACATCACGTGGCCGGTCGGGTTCTGGAAATCGGGGATCAGGTAGGCGAGCGTCGGGCGCACCTCGTCGAGGGCCGCGCCGACGGCGTCGAGGTCCCAGCCGCCGGGGTCGACCGGGACGGCGCGGAGCCGGGCGCCGCTGTTGCTGATCGCCTGCGTGGCGTTGGGATAGACCGGTGACTCGACGAGCACCCGGTCCCGCGGACCCGTGAAGGCCTGCGCGACCAGCGCCGCGGCGGCCAGGGCGCCGGCGGTCACCACGACCTGGCCGGGGTCGGTGGGCAGTCCGCGAGCCGCGTAGCGCTCGGCGATCGCCGCCTGCAGCGCGGGCAGGCCGGCCGGGAAGTAGCCGTGCCCCCCGAGGTAGGCCGGCAGCTCGGTCACCGCCGCCGCGTAGGCCGCGGCGATGCCCGGCGGGGCCGAGGCGGCCGCGCAGTTGAGGTCGATGGTGTCCCCGTCGCCGGTGCCCGGCACGAGGGCGCGGTCGTGGGCGCGGGAGCGGCCGCCGGGCACCTGGGTGAAGGTGCCCGACCCGCGCCGCGCCTCGGCGTACCCGCCGTCGCGCAGCAGCTGGTAGGCCCGGGTCACCGTGGTGCGGGAGACGTCGAGGACCTCGGTGAGGTCGCGCTCGCTCGGGAGGCGTACGCCGAGCCCGATCCGGCCGTCGCCGATGAGCTCGGTCATAGCCTCGGCCAGCCCCGCGTAGGCCGGGGACCGGTCGAACGCGCCGACGAGGGTGGCCACGCGCGTCGCGGAGATGGTCTGGCTCATGGTGGCCACTCTTCCACGATTGGCTATTCAGGAGAAGGCCAATCGGGTCCACAGTGGTCCCGTGACCACGATCCACCAGCCCGCCCTCGTCGACCTCGGCCCCGTCGCGCAGCTGCGCGCCGGCCGGCTCGTCGAGCGGCTGGTGCGGCTGTTCGTCGGGCTCGTCCTCTACGGCGTCTCGCTGGCGATGATGGTGCGCGGCGACCTCGGCCTCGCGCCGTGGGACGTCCTCCACTCCGGGCTGATCCGACACGTGCCGATGACCCTCGGCCAGGCCGTCGTGGTGATGAGCTTCGTGGTGCTGCTGCTGTGGATCCCGCTGCGCGAGATGCCGGGCATCGGCACGATCGCCAACGCCCTCGTCGTCGGCTTCGCCGCCGACGGAACCCTCGCCCTGCTCGACGCTCCCTCCGGGATGACGGCCCGCATCGGCCTGATGGTCGTCGGGGTCCTGCTCTGCGGCGCGGCCTCGGCGCTCTACATCGGCGCCCAGCTCGGGCGTGGTCCGCGCGACGGGCTGATGACCGGCCTCGCCCGGCGTACCGGCCAGCCGATCGGCCTCGTCCGCACCGGCCTCGAGGTCGCGGTGGTGCTGGTCGGCCTCGCCCTCGGCGGGGTGCTCGGGCTCGGCACCGTCCTCTACGCGCTCGCCATCGGCCCGGTCACGCAGCTGCTGCTGCCGTTCTTCCTGGTGGATGTGTCGTCGCCTCCGGGACGTGGTGGAAAATCTCCGCTTCAGCGGTGAATCTCCTCCTTCTGCGCTGAAGCTTCGTCGCAGAAGGGGGAGATTCCTACGAGAAGGTCGCCGTCGAGGAGAACCTCCGCTACAGCGGTGAATCTCCACCTCCCGCGACAAAACTCCACGCCGCGGGACCCGCCGCCTAACCTCGAGGCGTGACCCTGCGACCGCTGCCCTACCACGAGGCCGTGACGGCGATCCTCGAGCGGGAGAACCCGCAGGCGTTCGCCGCGATGAGCCCGGGGCCGACGGGCGGGCCCGAGCTCGACGCGTTCCTGCTGCGCTCGACCTACCGGCTCGACCCCGCCAGCCACCCCGCCCCGCACGAGGCGCTGGCGCGGGCGGCGGGGGCGCTGGGGGTGGCGGCGCCGGCGGAGCTCTACGTCACCGAGGACCCCGGCCACGACAACGCCGAGCTGTTCTTCGCCCCCGACCGGGTGGTCGTGCTGGTGACCGGGCGGCTGCTCGACCTGCTCGACGCCACCGAGCTGACCGCGATCCTCGGCCACGAGCTGGCGCACCACGTGCTGTGGAGCGCCGACGGCGGGCGGTTCCTCGCGGCGTCGCGGCTGCTCGAAGCGGCCGAGCTCGACGCGCGCACGCCGGGGGAGTACCTCGAGACCGCACGTCGCTTCCGCCTCGCCACCGAGCTCTACGCCGACCGTGGCGCCGTGGTCGCCGCCGGCGCGGTCGAGCCGGCCGTCAGCGCGCTGCTCAAGGTGTCGACCGGCATGCGGCAGGTCGACCCCGCGGCCTACCTGCGCCAGGCGGCCGAGGTCGACTTCTCCGGCGACGGCGCCAGCGGCGGGGTGACCCACCCCGAGAACGTGATGCGCGCCTGGGCCCTCCAGCGCTGGTACGCCGTCCCGGGCGACGACCTCGCGCTCGCGGAGGAGCAGGTCGCCGGCGCCATCGGACCGGCGCTCGACCTGGCCGCCCTCGACCTGCTCGGCCAGGACGCCCTGCTCGCGCTCACCCGCGAGCTCGTCCGCCAGGCCGTGCTCGTCGAGCACCTGCGGGCGCCGGAGTCGCTCGAGCTCGCCGGCCGCTACGGCGTCACCGCGCCGCCCGCCGCCTCGCCCCTCTCGGAGCTCTCCGACGACGACCTCAGCGGCCTCCCCCCGGACACCCGCCGCTACCTGTGCGCGGTGCTCGCCGACCTCGCGACCGCTGACCCCGACTCGTCCCACCAGGCGCTCAGAGCGGCCGTCGCGGTCGCGGGCCGCAAGCACCTCCAGCCCGACCTGGTGCGGCTGCTGGTCGGCGAGCTCGGGCTGGGCGACCGCGACAAGGCCCGCGTGGTCGCCGACGCCCGGGCCATGGGAGTGCTGACGTGACGGCCGAGCCGATGTCCGCCCTGGTCGCCCGCGCCGTCGACCTCGAGGGGCTGCCGGTCGACGACGTGCTCGCGCTCGTCCTGCCGCTGCTCGAGCAGGTGGCCGCGGTCCACGAGGTCGGTCGGGTCGCCCCGCTGCAGGGCCTCGCCCACCTCCACGTCGACGACCACCGGGTCGTCTTCGCCGCCGGCGCGGCCACGCCCCCGCGCCGCAACCGGTCGGCGATCACCGCGGTCGAGCGCGACGTGGCGTCGTCCGGGCTCGACGTGCGCCGGGGCGAGGACCGGGTCCGCGACCTCGCCACCGGCACGACCGGGACGGTGCCCCACCTCGCCGGAGAGCGACCCGGCGAGCGGCCCGGCGCCGTCCTCGTCCCCGGCTGGCGCCGCTGGGAGCACCTCGTCGGCCACCACGACGAGCTCACCGACATCGGCAGCCTCGGCGAGCTGCTGGCCGCCCTGCTCTGCGGCCTCGACCTCGCCGACGAGGGGTCGCTCGCGCTGCTGGCCGCCCACCGCCACAACCTGTTCGCGCTCGAGCGCGGGCTGCACCCGGTGGTCGCCGCCGTCGTCACCTCGATGGTCGAGCCCGACCGGCGCCGCCGCGCCCAGGACCTCGCCGACCTCGTCGACCGCCTGCGCACCTACCGCGACCAGCCCGAGGACCTCGACCTCGAGCGCGTCCTGTCCGGCACGGCCACGCCGACGGATCGTCGTACCGTCGTCCTCGAGCACCTCCGCGACCGGCTCTTCGACCTCAGCCGCCGCAACCCGCTGCTCCACTTCCGCCCGACCGGCCGCACCCTCAACCTCACGCAGGCCTCGGTCCCGCTCGTGCTCGACGTGCGCTCGGTGCGTGCCGAGCAGCTCTTCACCTGGGGCGGCCCGGCGTCGCAGCGGCTCGTCGCCGGCAGGGCGGTCGACCTCGGGTCCCTGGTGCGCTGGGACGACGCGCCCTACGCCGAGGCCGCGCTCGACGCGGTGGTCGGCGCCGCCCGTCGCGACCGGGCCGAGTTCGGCCGCGACCAGCTGCGGGTCGTCGTCGCCTTCCTGCGCTGGTACGACGTCCGCGACGACCCCGACGCCGCGACCGTCTCGCCGCTCGTCCTGGCGGCCGCGTCGGTCACCAAGAAGCGCGGCGTCCGGCAGTCCTACCGTCTCGAGCTCACCGACCCCGACGTCGGCGAGGTCAACCCGGTGCTGCGCCACCAGCTCCGCGAGCGCTACGGGTTCGAGCTGCCGGCGACGATCGACCTGCGCGACGCCGGCGCGGTCGACGCCCTGCGCGCCGAGGTCGAGCGCCAGGCGCGGGCCAGCGAGCGCGGCGTCAGCGTGGCGCTGGTCGAGAAGCCACGGATCGAGCTCATCCGCTCTCGCGCCCAGACCGCCGTCCAGGCCTACCGCCGTCGGCGCAGCGGCTCGCGGCCGAGCATCGGCCGTCGCCACTACGCCTACTCCTACACGCACCCGGCGTGGCAGCCGCTCGGGCTGCAGATCTTCGACGACCGGCTGGTGCGGGCGCCGCTGCCGTTCGCCGTCGAGCTCGGCGACGCGCCGTCGCCGCGCAACCGGATGACCGAGGTCGAGACCGACCTCTACCACCAGCGCGAGGGCGACGCCAACCCCTACGCGTGGGAGGTCGACCTCTGCTCGGTCACCCTCGCCAACTTCAACTACCGCACCCTCAGCCTGGTCCGCGACTACGACGCCCTGCTGGCCGACCCCCGTCCGCAGCCCGTCTTCGACGAGCTGTTCTCGACGGAGCCGCGCGAGGCACCGGCCGCCGCCGACCCCGTGCCGCCGGCCGAGCGCCACCTCGTCGTCACCGCCGACGACTCCCAGCTTGTCGCGATCGCGCAGGCCCGCGCCGAGGACAACTTCGTGATCCAGGGACCGCCCGGGACCGGCAAGTCGCAGACGATCACCAACCTCGTCGCCGACTACCTCGCCCGTGGCCAGCGGGTCCTCTTCGTCTGCCAGAAGCGCGCCGCGCTCGACGTCGTCCACGCCCGCCTGCGCTCCCGCGGGCTCGACGAGGTCTGCACGCTCGTCCACGACAGCCTGGCCGACAAGAAGGCCTTCGTGCACGGGCTGCGCGAGACCTACGAGGCCTGGACCACCGCGCCCGACGACCTCGCCGACCTCGAGGCCGCGCGCGACGCCGTCGTCGGCGAGATCGCGACGATCCGCGCCGAGGTCGAGGCCTACGACGCCGCGCTCGTGTCGTCGGACGCGGCGGGGTCGCGCGTCGTCGACCACCTCGACCGCCTGGTGGGGCTGAGCGAGGCCCGCTGGGGCGACGAC
>NZ_JAURVJ010000057.1 GCF_030655615.1 Nocardioides sp. | reverse complement strand
ACCGACCGCCAGGCCAACCAGAAGGGCGTGGGCGGAGAAGTCCTCGCCTACGTCTGGTGACCCGAGACCGAGACAAGGAGAAGTAGAAGCATGTCGCGCATTGGCAAGCTCCCCGTCACGGTCCCGTCCGGTGTCGACGTGGCCATCGACGGCCCCCAGGTGACCGTCAAGGGTCCCAAGGGGACCCTCAGCCACACCGTCGCCGCACCGATCGTGGTCGAGCAGAACGACGGCGTCCTCGACGTCAAGCGTCCCGACGACGACCGCATCAGCAAGTCGCTCCACGGACTGACCCGCACGCTGGTCAACAACATGGTCGTCGGTGTCACCGACGGCTACGAGAAGAAGCTCGAGATCGTCGGTGTCGGCTACCGCGTGCTGTCGAAGGGACCGACCCAGCTCGAGTTCCAGCTCGGCTACTCGCACCCGATCGTCTTCGACGCCCCCGAGGGCATCACCTTCACCGTCGACGGTCCGACCCGCCTCGGCGTGGTCGGCATCGACAAGCAGCTGGTCGGCGAGGTCGCCGCCAACATCCGCAAGCTCCGCAAGCCCGAGCCCTACAAGGGCAAGGGTGTCCGCTACTCCGGCGAGCACGTCCGCCGCAAGGTCGGAAAGGCTGGTAAGTAGTCCATGGCTGTCAAGATCAAGCAGCAGAAGCACGCGTCCAAGCGCCCGCAGTCGCGGCTCAAGCGCCAGGTGCGCGGCCGCAAGAAGCTCAGTGGCACCGCCGAGCGTCCGCGCCTGGTGGTCACCCGCTCCAGCAAGCACATCACCGTCCAGGTCGTCGACGACCTGATCGGAAAGACGCTGGCCTCGGCCTCGACCATGGAGGCCGACCTGCGCGGCCTCGACGGTGACAAGAGCGCCAAGGCGACGCGCGTGGGTGAGCTCGTTGCCGAGCGCGCCAAGGCGCAGGGCGTCGAGACCGTGGTCTTCGACCGCGCCGGCAACAAGTACCACGGCCGGATCGCGGCCCTGGCGGACGGGGCCCGCTCCGGCGGGCTCGTGTTCTAGGCCAGCGACCAACACGAACAGGGAGTAGAGACTCATGAGTGGACCCCAGCGCGGACAGCGCGGTGGCGGCGACCGTCAGGGCCGCGGCCGTGACGGCGGCCGTGGCCAGGGCGCCGAGAAGAGCCAGTACCTCGAGCGCGTCGTCGCGATCAACCGCGTCGCCAAGGTCGTCAAGGGTGGTCGTCGCTTCAGCTTCACCGCCCTCGTCGTCGTCGGCGACGGCGACGGCATGGTCGGCGTCGGCTACGGAAAGGCCAAGGAGGTGCCCGCGGCGATCGCCAAGGGTGTCGAGGAGGCCAAGAAGGCGTTCTTCCGGGTGCCCCGCATCCAGGGCACCATCCCCCACCCGGTGCAGGGTGAGAAGGCGGCTGGCGTCGTCTTCCTCCGCCCGGCCTCGCCCGGTACCGGCGTCATCGCCGGTGGCCCGGTGCGCGCCGTGCTCGAGTGCGCCGGCATCCACGACGTGCTGAGCAAGTCGCTCGGCTCGTCCAACCAGATCAACATCGTGCACGCGACCGTCGAGGCGCTGCGCATGCTCGAGCAGCCCGAGGCCGTCGCGGCCCGTCGTGGCCTGCCCGTCGAGCACGTCGCCCCGGCGGCGCTGCTCAAGGCGCAGGCCGAGGGTCGCGCCGAGGCCGCCGAGGCCGCTGCGGCGGGGGTGTCCTGATGGCACAGCTCAAGGTCCAGCAGTTGAAGTCGACCATCGGGTGCAAGGCCAACCAGCGCGAGACCATCCGCTCGCTCGGCCTCAAGCGCATCGGTGACGTGGTCGTCAAGGAAGACCGCCCGGAGATCCGTGGCATGGTCCACACCGTCCGTCACCTGGTGACGGTCGAGGAGGTCGAGTGACATGACGCTCAAGCTGCACCACCTGCACCCCGCGCCGGGTGCCAAGAAGGCCAAGACCCGCGTCGGTCGTGGTGAGGGTTCCAAGGGCAAGACCTCGGGCCGCGGTACCAAGGGCACGAAAGCCCGCTACCAGGTCCCGGTCGCGTTCGAGGGTGGCCAGATGCCGATCCACATGCGGCTCCCGAAGCTCAAGGGCTTCCGGAACCCGTTCCGGGTCGAGTTCCAGGTCGTCAACCTCGACAAGCTCAGCGCGCTGTTCCCCGAGGGCGGCGACGTCACGGTGGACTCGCTGGTCGCCAAGGGCGCGGTCCGCAAGAACCTGCCCGTCAAGATCCTGGGCCAGGGCGAGATCGCCGTACCGGTGACGGTCGCGGTCCACGCCTTCTCGGCCTCGGCCAAGGAGAAGATCGAGGCCGCAGGCGGCTCGGTCACCGTGGCCTGACCACCACTCGTTCGACAGATGAAGGGGCGTCCCCGTTGATGCGGGGCGCCCCTTCGTCGCCTGTTAGGCTTCCCCAGGCCCTGCGCTGGTGCTCCGGTGTGTCCCTCACGTCGGCGTCGTCAGGTCCAGGACCTCATCTGCTGGAGAAAGAGGACACGTGCTCACCGCGTTCGTGAACGCCTTCCGTACCCCGGACCTGCGCAAGAAGCTGCTGTTCGTCCTGGCGATCATCGTGATCTTCCGGGCCGGCTCGCAGATCCCCGCCCCGGGCGTCAACGTGTCCGCCGTCCAGCAGTGCCTGGGCGACAGCGCCAACAGCGAGGGCGTCTACACCCTCATCAACCTGTTCTCCGGCGGCGCGCTCCTGCAGCTCACGATCTTCGCGCTCGGGATCATGCCCTACATCACCGCCAGCATCATCCTGCAGCTGCTCGTCGTGGTCATCCCGCGGCTCGAGGCGCTGAAGAAGGAGGGTCAGTCGGGCCAGACCAAGATCACGCAGTACACCCGTTACCTGACGCTGGGCCTCGCGGTCCTCCAGGCCACGGGCATCGTCGCGCTCGCGCGCTCGGGCAACCTGCTCCAGAACTGCTCCGACCCGCTGCTGCACAACAACAACCTCTCGACGTTCCTCGTCATGGTCGTCACGATGACCGCCGGCACCGCCGTCATCATGTGGCTGGGCGAGCTCATCACCGAGCGCGGCGTCGGCAACGGCATGTCGATCCTCATCTTCACCCAGGTCGTCGCCACGTTCCCCACCGCGCTGTGGGCCGTCGGCAAGACCCAGGGCTGGTGGACGTTCGCCATCGTGATCGTGATCGGCATGGTCATCATCGCGGCCGTCATCTTCATCGAGCAGGCCCAGCGCCGGATCCCCGTGCAGTACGCGCGACGCATGGTCGGCCGCAAGATGTTCGGCGGCAGCTCGACCTACATCCCGCTCAAGGTCAACCAGGCCGGCATCATCCCGGTCATCTTCGCCTCGTCGCTGCTCTACCTGCCGGCCATGGCGGTCCAGTTCAACCAGAACTCGGAGAACGCGCCGGCCTACATCGGCTGGATCAACGACCACTTCGTCAAGGGCGACCACCCTTACTACATGGCGGCCTACTTCGCCCTCATCATCTTCTTCACCTACTTCTACGTCTCGATCACCTTCAACCCGCAAGAGGTGGCCGACAACATGAAGAAGTACGGCGGCTTCATCCCCGGGATCCGGGCGGGCAAGCCGACCGAGGACTACCTGTCCTACGTCCTGTCCCGCATCACGCTGCCTGGCGCCATCTATCTCGGACTGATCTCACTGATCCCGTTGATCGCCCTCGTGCTGATCGAGGCCAACCAGAACTTCCCGTTCGGTGGCACCTCGATCCTCATCATGGTGGGCGTCGCACTCGACACGGTGAAGCAGATCGAGAGCCAGCTCCAGCAGCGCAACTACGAAGGATTCTTGCGGTAGCCATATGCGCCTCATCCTGATGGGCCCTCCCGGTGCCGGCAAGGGGACCCAAGCCACCTCGGTGGCGGACCACTTCGGCATTCCTGCGATCTCCACCGGCGACATCTTCCGGGCCAACGTGTCCCAGGGGACCGAGCTCGGGGTGGAGGCGAAGCGCTTCATGGACGCCGGTGACTACGTCCCCGACGAGGTCACCAACAAGATGGTCCGCAACCGGATCGACGAGCCCGATGCCAAGCCGGGCTTCCTCCTCGACGGCTACCCGCGCACGACCGCGCAGGTCGAGGAGCTCGACGGGATGATCACCTTCACCGGCCACAAGCTCGACGCGGCGGTCGTGCTGACCGTCGACGCCGACGAGCTCGTCGCCCGGCTGCTGCAGCGCGCCCAGACCGAGGGTCGCGCCGACGACACCGAGGACGTCATCCGCAAGCGGCAGGACCTCTACACCGAGCAGACCGAGCCCCTCATCGAGCTCTACCGCGCCCGCGGCATCCTCGTCGAGGTCGACGGGATGGGCACGGTCGACGAGGTCACCGCGCGCATCTTCGCGGCCCTCGACATCATCCCCGAGTCCTGAGTTTGATTGGTCGCGGCTCGGCCTCCCCTCGCGGCGGGCCCGCCCAGCTCCTCGAGGGCTGCCGCGGCAGGGCAGGGCGGGCGCCGACCCGCGCGGAGGTCGGCCGGCCGCGACG
>NZ_JAURVJ010000056.1 GCF_030655615.1 Nocardioides sp. | reverse complement strand
AGCTGCTCGGGGGCGGCGTAGCCGGCGGTGCCGACCGGCGCACCGTCGCGCTCCGGGCCCTGGTCGAGGGTCGCTGCGACCCCGAAGTCGCCGATGCGCAGGTGCGGGCGGCTGCGGCCGGTCGCGTCGAGGAGCAGGTTGGCCGGCTTGAGGTCGCGGTGGACGACCCCCGCCGCGTGCACCGCGGCCAGCCCGTCGAGCAGCTGGCCGAGCAGCTCGGCGACGTGTGCCGCCCCGAACGGCTCGCCCCGCCGGTCGGCGAGGAGGTCGGCCAGCGACCCGCCGCGGGCCAGCTCCATCGCGAACGCCACGCGGTCGTCGTCGGCGACCCAGCCCGTCGGCGTCGCGACGTGGGGGTGCTCGATCCGCACGCCCTGCTCGCGCACGAAGCGGAGCAGGTGGGCGGAGTCGTGGCGGCGCAGCACCTTGACCGCGACGAACCGCTGCTCGCGCAGGTCCCAGGCCCGCCAGACCGCGCCCATCCCACCGGTGCCGACCACCTCGAGCAGGTGGTAGCGCCCGGCGAGGGGCGGGTCGGCGTACGGCACGGTCCGACGGTGCCACGAACCGGGCACGGGCGTCGGTCGTCATCCACAGGCCCGCAACCTCCTGGGGATGGCGGGACCGGGCAGGCTCGAATTGGCTGCGCCCGCCGCGCCGCTGTTACTGTTTCCTGTCCTCGTCCGCGCCCACCGACGGGTCGCGCACGGGACGAACTACCGAACAGCCCTCCTGCCACGGAGAGACCGTGGCCGCTGAAGTCCACAGGAGGTGGAGATCGCTGTGCGTTCCTACGAAGTGATGGTCATCCTCGAGCCCAGTCTCGAGGAGCGGACCGTCGAGCCGTCGCTCGACAAGTTCCTCAACGTCATCCGCAAGGACGGCGGCACCGTCGACAAGATCGAGGTCTGGGGCCGTCGTCGCCTCGCCTACGAGATCAAGAACTCCGAAGGCGCCAAGCTCGCCGAGGGGATCTACGCCGTGATCAACCTGCAGGCCGAGCCCGCCACGGTCAAGGAGTTCGACCGCCAGCTCGGGCTCAACGAGTCGATCCTGCGCACCAAGGTGATGCGTCCCGACGCTCACTGACGCACCCGCTGCCGCCGCGGTCGGCGCCGTCCTGTGGATGAGCGCTAGCCAGTGTCGGCGGCTCACGTCACGATGAGCGCATCGCAACCACCCGGATCCCACCCGGATCCATCGACAGCACCAAGGGAGACCTGACATGGCAGGCGAGACCGTCATCACCGTCGTCGGCAACATCACCGACGACCCGGAGCTGCGCTTCACCCCCTCCGGCGCCGCGGTGGCCAACTTCACCGTCGCCTCCACCCCCCGCACGTTGAACAAGCAGACCAACGAGTGGGAGGACGGCGAGGCCATGTTCCTGCGCTGCTCCATCTGGCGCCAGGCGGCGGAGAACGTCGCCGAGTCGCTCCAGAAGGGTGCGCGGGTCATCGTCAACGGCCGCATGCGGGCTCGCACGTGGGAGGACCGCGAGGGCAACAAGCGCACCTCCTTCGAGATCGACGTCGAGGAGATCGGCCCGTCGCTCAAGTTCGCGACCGCCAAGGTCGTCCGTGCCGGTCGTTCCGGTGGCGGCGGTGGCGGTGGCTACTCGGGCGGCGGCGGTCAGGGTGGCGGTCAGGGTGGCGGCTACTCCGGTGGCGGCGGTCAGGGCGGCGGCCAGGCCGACGACCCGTGGGCCAGCCCGGCTCCGAGCCAGGGTGCGCCGTCCGGCGGTCAAGGCGGCCAGGGCGGTCAGGGTGGCGGACGTCCGCCGGCCAACGACCCCTGGGCAGCTCCCGGCGTGGGCTCCGACGAGCCCCCGTTCTGAGCACCAACCAGCTTCACATCCATACACCTCAACCATTCCGGCGCGAGCCGGGCTTCTAGAGAGGAAGCACCACAATGGCCAAGGCAATTCTGCGCAAGCCCAAGAAGAAGGTCTGCCAGTTCTGCAAGGAGAAGGCGTCCGGTGTCGACTACAAGGACACCACGCTGCTCCGCAAGTTCATCTCCGACCGCGGCAAGATCCGCGCGCGGCGTGTGACCGGCAACTGCGTCCAGCACCAGCGGGACGTCGCCATCGCGGTCAAGAACGCCCGCGAGCTGGCTCTGCTGCCCTACACCAGCACCGGCCGCTGAGAGGAGTCGACTGACATGAAGCTCATCCTCACCCAGGAGGTCGACGGCCTCGGTTCGCCCGGCGACATCGTCGAGGTCAAGGACGGCTACGGCCGCAACTACCTCATCCCGCGCAACGTCGCGGTCCGATGGACCCGCGGCGGCCAGAAGCAGGTCGACTCGATCAAGGCTGCTCGCGCCACCCGCTCGGTGCGCGACCACGCCCACGCCGACGAGATCAAGGGCAAGCTCGAGGCTGCCCCGGTCGACGTCAAGGTCCGCGCCGGCGACAGCGGTCGCCTGTTCGGCACCGTCACCCTGACCGACCTCGCCGGTGCGCTGGCCGAGGTGTCCGGTGAGTCCGTCGACAAGCGGACGATCGTGGTCACCAACCCGATCAAGTCGCTCGGCGCCCACACCATCGCGGTCAAGCTCCACGACGACGTCTCGGCGACCGTGTCGCTCAACGTCATCGCCGGCTGACGCACGCACCACCGCCGCAGTCCGGCTCACGCACGGCCATCCCCGGGACCTCCCGGTGGGTGGCCGTTCGTGCGTCCGGCTCCTGATGCCCTAGTCGGACGCCGGGTCGACGGTCTCCGGCGCTGGCGCGCCAGCCCACTCCCGGTTGGCGTGGACGAACAGCAGCACGATCATCGCCGTCGGGACCAGCCCGACGAGCACGCCGGCCAGGCCCTCGAGGTCCTCGAGGCCGCCGCCGAAGATGAGCACGGGCAGCGCGATGACGGCTGCGCAGCCCAGCACCATGGTGCTCCACCACGCGTCGGCCGCCCGCTCGCCCGCGGCCTTGGCCGCACGTGACAGCACCAGGCTCAGCAGCAGGTAGCAGCCGAACTGCGGCAGGTTGACGGCCCAGGCGATGGACTCGTCGGCGTCCTCGATCGCGTCGAGCACGGCGGGGATCCACAGCGGTACCGAGACCAGCCCGGCGAGGACGGCGACGCCGAGCAGGGTCGAGCGCAGCTCGAGGCCGGCGGGCAGGCCGCGGACGCCGGCCACGACGAGGATCCAGCCCAGCGGGTTGGCCAGCAGGTCGTAGTCGCCCGCGAGGACGAGCAGCAGGATCAGGACCATGCCCATGGCGATCGACTGCAGCGGCTTCACCCGGTCGTCCTCACGCGGCCAGCGTAGGGCCGGTGCGCAGCCAGGCGTCGCCCCGGGCGCGGTGCAGCAGGGTCACCAGCCGCCCGGTCATGAAGAGCCCGGCGAACAGGACCCACACCGTGACCAGCCCGCCGTCCCACCACGCCACGGCCGCGATCGTGACGGGGGCGTAGACGAACGCGACCGCGAGCCCGGCCCACGCCAGGTAGCGGCCGTCCCCGGCACCGATCAGCACGCCGTCGAGGACGAAGACGACCCCGGCGATCGGCTGCCCCAGGGCCGCGACGACCAGGATCGGCACGAGCAGCCCGGGGACGTCGGGGTCGTCGGTGAACAGCGGCCCGAGCAGGGGGCTGGCGGCGGCCAGCAGCACGCCGGTGACGAGACCGCTGGCCCAGCCCCAGGTGACCATCCGGCGGGTCAGCGCCAGGGCGCCGTCGACGTCGCCCGCGCCGAGCGCGCGGCCGGTGATGGCCTGCGCGGCGATGGCGATCGCGTCGAGGACGAACGCGAGGAGGCCCCACAGGGTCATCGCCAGCTGGTGGGTCGCGACCTCGTCCGGGCGGCCGCCCGCACCGAGGGCGACGGCGTACGTCGTGACGAGCAGGGCGGCGCGCAGCGTCAGGGTGCGTACGACGAGCGCGGCACCGGCCCGCGCGGCCGCCCGCACGCCCGCCAGGTCGGGGCGCAGCGAGGCCTGCTGCCGACGGGCGCCGCGCACGACGACGTACGCCAGGGCAGCGGCGGACGCGACCTGGGCCGCGACCGAGCCCCAGGCCGACCCGGCGATCCCCATCCCGGCGACCGGCCCGGCGCCGTAGACCAGGACGACGTTGAGGACCACGTTGAGCGCGTTGCCGCCGACGGCCACGACGAGCGGGGTGCGGGTGTCCTGGAGCCCGCGCAGGACGCCGGTGGCCGCCAGCATGACGAGGAGGGGGGCGGTGCCGAGGAAGGCGATCCGCAGGTAGGTCGTGGCGAAACCGGCGACGTCGTCCTCGACGCCGAAGGCGGCCACGAGCGGCCCGGTGAGCAGCACGCCGACGACGGTGATGGCGGCGCCGAGGGCGACCGCGAGCCAGATCCCGTCGAGGCCGAGCGCGAGGGCGCCGCGCCGGTCGCCCGAGCCGAGGAGGCGGGCGACGCCGGCGGTGGTGCCGTAGGCGAGGAACACGCACAGCCCGACGGCCGTCTGCAGGACCGCCGCAGCGATGCCGAGCCCGGCCAGCTGGGCGGTGCCGAGGTGGCCGACGACGGCGGCGTCGGCGAGCAGGAACAGGGGCTCGGCGACCAGCGCGAGGAACGCCGGGCCGGCGAGGCGCAGGATCTCCCGATCGATGTCCCGCACGGCTCGCACCGCTATCACACTAGTGAAGGACGTGCGGTGGAAAACCACCGGTTCCCTGTGGATGACGGTCGCGACCACCCGACATGTCGACATACCGCCAGGACACGCCGGGGTGGACGCCAGGTGAACGAAAAATCTTTCCCGAGATCTGGTTCCACACCGTGTGGGGTCGCATCTGTGCAGGTCAGGGGCGTTCTTGCGGCGTCAGGAAATCGCGATTCCACAGGATGCTCCCCAGGCTGTGCACACCGCGGAGCGTGTCGTCCACGGCATGTCGTGAGTTATCCACAGGCCCTGTGGACAGGCCGCTGTCGCCGGGCCGCCGCGACCCGTAGGTTCGCTCGGGACGACACCCCCGCACGCGCTCCCGATGCCGCTCGGCCGCGTCGTCCCACTCGATCGTGCGTTCGGATCGCCGAGAACTGTCGGTGGCCGCCCCTACGGTCGGCACCACCCTGTCCCCCCACCTGTCAGCCACCGAAGAACCACCCGCGGGAGTGTGCGTGAGCCTCACCGAGTCCGACGACCGAGGATTCTCCGAGCCCCCCTACGAGGGCCCCGGTGATCCCTGGGGCGACGGTCCCGCCGCCTACGAGCCGGGCCACGCGCCGCGCTCGGCCGGCGACCGCACCCCGCCGCAGGACATGGCGGCCGAGCAGTCGGTCCTCGGCTCGATGCTCATCTCCAAGGACGCGGTCGCCGAGGTCTCCGAGGTGCTGCGCGGCAACGACTTCTACCGCCCGTCGCACGAGGTCATCCACGACGCGATCATCGACCTGTTCGGCCGCGGCGAGCCGGTCGACATGATCACCGTCGCCGCCGAGCTGCAGCGGCGCGGCGAGCTGGCCAAGGTCGGCGGCGCCTCCTACCTCCACACGCTCGCGGCCAACGTCCCGAGCGCGGCCAACGCCGAGTTCTACGCCCAGATCGTCCACGACCAGGCGGTGCTGCGGCGCCTGGTCGACGCCGGCACCCGCATCGCCCAGTTCGGCTACGCCGGCGAGGGCGAGGTCGACGACATCGTCGACCGTGCGCAGGCCGAGATCTACCAGATCACCGACAAGCGCAGCTCGGAGGACTACTCCCCGCTCAGCGACATCATGGAGGGCGTCCTCGACGAGATCGAGGCCATCTCCAACCGTGAGGCCGGCCTCTACGGCGTCCCGACCGGGTTCGCCGACCTCGACGACCTCACCAACGGTCTCCACTCCGGCCAGATGATCATCGTCGCGGCGAGGCCCGCCATGGGGAAATCGACCTTCGCCCTCGACCTCTGCCGGTCGGC
>NZ_JAURVJ010000160.1 GCF_030655615.1 Nocardioides sp. | reverse complement strand
GCGACCACCGGGGCGACGACCGTGGTGACGGGGAGCAGCGCGGTGCGGTCCGACGTGGGGGCGTCCGCGCGCTCGCGGGACAGCTCCTGCAGGCGGTGCGCCGCCAGCTGCGCGGTGGGCCGCGCCTCGGGCTTGAGCGCGGTCATCGCGGCGAGGAGGCCGGACCAACCGGGCGGGAGCGAGGTGGGGATCAGGGGGCCCTGGTGCAGCCGGGCGAGAGCGGCCTCCATGGGCGGACCGGCGAAGCTGCGTTGACCGGTCAGGGCCTCGAGCAGGAGCAGTCCGAGGGCATAGACGTCGGCCGCACCGGTGACCTGCTCGCCGCGCACCTGCTCCGGTGCGATGTAGGCGGCGGTCCCGACCACGTGGCCCGTGAGCGTCAGGTGGTCGTCGGAGTCCACGAGCCGCGCGATTCCGAAGTCGGTCAGGCGGGCACGCCCGTCGGGCGAGACCAGGACGTTGCTCGGCTTGACGTCGCGGTGGACGACGCCCCGGGTGTGCGCGTGGGCCAGTCCGGCCGCGACCTGGGCCGCGAGGGCCGCAAGCGGCCGCGGCGCCATCGTCCCGTCCCGCAGCAGGTCGGACATCGTCCGGCCCTCCACCAGCTCCAGCGCCAGCCAGGGTCGGCCGTCGGCGACGCTGGCGTCGTACAACGTCACGATCGACTCGTGCGAGAGCAGCGACAGCAGCTGCGCCTCGCTCGCGAAGCGGTCGCGGTCGACCTCCGTCACGTCGCGGAGCATCTTGATGGCGACGTCGCGACGCAGGACGTGGTCGTGCGCCAGGTAGACGTCCGCCATGCCACCGCGACCCAGCTGGGTGCGGATCTCGAAGCGTCCGCCCAGCCGCAGTGGTGGGCTGGTCATGGGGTCCTTCCGGACGACGTGATGGGTGATGGTGCGAGGCGCGCCGCGCGGGCAGCGGGGACCCGCGCGGCGCTGGGTGTCTCGGTCAGAGGAGCAGGAAGGCCAGCACGATGATGACGAGGACGAGGGCGATGACGGCGATGGTGCGGGTGTTCATGCGTTCTCCTGGGGTAGTCGGTGCCCGGTGCCTCGCGACGTGGTCGGCGGACATGCGGACTCCCTTCGGTTCAGCTGACGGGTGCCAGCGCTCAGAGGTTGTTGGAGCGGTTCTCGCGGACGGTCTGCGTCCCGTCGGGGTGGGTGACGGTCTGGACGGCCCGCGAGCGCCGGCCGTTGTTCCACGTGACGGCGGTGATGGCGATCAACACGAGGCCGACGGCGGCCATGATCCAGCCGACGGTGGTGAGGTCCACGCCGTTGACGCTGTCGGTGACGGCGAGGGCGAGGACGAGGCCCACGACGAGGAGGAATCCTCCGAATCCGTATCCCACGATGACTTCTCCTTCTCTTCTTCGACCTCGGGCGGAGCGAGCCGCTTCCGAGGGCGCGGAGGACGACCCTCCGGTGAGGACATGTGGGGACTCGGGGGCGTCGTTACACCGCTGGCTCGATTCCACCCCTTTGGGCGAGCGCTGCTCTACGAGGGCCCGTCACCGCCACGAGAGGCCTGGGCCAGGCCCGTCTGGTAGGCGATCACGACGAGCTGCGCACGGTCTCGGGCAGCCAGCTTGGCCATGGCGCGCTGCACGTGCGCGCGGACGGTGAACGGGCTGACGACCATCCCGTCGGCGATCTGCTGGTTGGACAGGCCGGTCGCGACCAGGGCGACGACCTCGCGCTCGCGCGGGGTGAGCACGGCGAGCAGGTCGGGATGACGCGCCGGGGCGTGGTCGGCCGTGGCCAGGAACCGGGCGACCAGGGATCGCGTCGCCGCGGGTGACAGGAGGGTGTCGCCGGCGGCGATCGTGCGCACGGCGGCGAGCAGGTCCTCGGCCCCGATGCCCTTGCCGATGAAGCCGCTGGCCCCGGCGCGCAGGGCCTGCGCGACGTTCTCGTCGGTCTCGTAGGTGGTGAGGACCAGGATGCGGGTGGCGCGCAGCTCCGGGTCGTCGCAGATCTGCATCGTGGCGGTGAGCCCGTCCATCTCGGGCATCCGGATGTCCATGACCACGACGTCCGGGCGCAGCTCGCGCGTCAGCCGCACGGCGGCTCTGCCGTCGGCCGCCTCGCCGACCACGGAGATGTCGTCGGCGGTGTCGAGGAGGGTCCGGAAGGCGTCCCGCAGCAGGGCCTGGTCGTCGACGAGCAGCACGCGCAGCGTCACGGGGCACCACCGGCCGTCGCGCCGTCCGACGTCCGCGCCGGGTCCCTGGTGGGCGGGAGCGGCAGGTCGGCGGAGACGAGGAAGCCGACGTCCGCCCGCGGCCCGGCCGAGAGCCGTCCGCCGACCGCGGTAGCGCGTTCGCGCATCCCGATCAGGCCGTAGCCCGGCGGACGGTCCGGCCCGGCGGACGCCGTACGGCGGCCCACTCCGTCGTCGACGACGGTGATGGTCAGGCGGTCACGGCTCCAGGTGAGACCGACTCGGGCGGTCCCGGTGCCGGCGTGCTTGGTCACGTTGGTCAGGGCCTCCTGCACGATGCGGTAGGCGGTGAGGTCGACGCCGGGCGGCAGCGGGCGACCGGGGCCGTCACGGACGACTGACACCTCGAGGCCCGCACGACGGAACGACTCCACGAGCGTGGCGAGCAGGGAGAGCCCGGGCGCCGGCTCGGTGGGTGCGGCCGCGTCGTCGGTCTGCCGGAGGAGGCCGACCGTGGCCCGCAGGTCGTCGAGCGCGTTGCTCGTGGTCTCGACGAGCTGGTGGAGGCTCGTCCGGGTCTGCTCGGGTCGGGTGTCGAAGACGTGGGCGGCGACCGTGGCCTGTGCGTTGGCCAGGGTGATCTGATGGGCCACGAGGTCGTGCAGCTCCCGGGCGATGCGCACCCGCTCCTCGGCGACCCGCCGGCGCGCCTCGCCGTCGCGGCTCTCCTCGGCCCGCAGCGCGCGCTCCTCGACGGCAGCCAGGTAGGCGCGCCGGTTCCGTGCCGAGTAGCCGAGCACGCCGGCGACCAACGGGAACGCGACGACTGCGGACATCCGACTCGCGTCCTGCCACGAGACGGGCTCGAGCAACGAGGTGGAGACGACGAGCAGCGCCGCCACGGGGAGCAGGACGGTGGTCGGCAGGCGACGGTCGGCGCGGAGGGCGAACGAGTAGGCGCAGACCACGACGGGGGCGATGGTCAGCGGGGACAGCAGCAGCCCCAGCGGCGCGACCAGCAGGCCGCACCCGGTCGTGACGGCCGCGGCGGCCAGCGGAGCGCGGTGGCGCACGTGCAGCGCGGCACAGGACACCACGGCCAGGGCGTAGGCGGCTACCGACGGGGGTGCCAGTGTGTCGTCGACCTGGAAGACGCTGCCGAACAGGCAGAGCACGAGCGAGACGCCCACGACGGCTCCCTCACGCCACCACGGACGTCGTGGTCGCGCGCGGGAGCCATCGGGACCGGTCACGGCTGACCGTCACCCGGGGCGGCCGGCACCAGCACCGCCGCCCGGGCCGGCACAGGGCGTCTCAGCTTCTCGCCCTCGATGTCGACCTCCGGCAGCACACGGTTCAACGTACGCGGCAACCACCACGCGCGGTGGCCGAGCAGGGCCATGACCGCGGGGGCGATCGCCATCCGGACCACGAAGGCGTCGAAGAGGACCGCGGAGGCCAGGCCGACGCCCATCGTCTGGATGGTCGGCATGTGGATCCCGATGAACCCGGCGAACACACTGATCATGATGATCGCTGCCGCGGCCACCACGCGTCCGCTGTGGCGGAACCCCTCCACGATCGCCTCGTCGGGCGACGCACCGTGCACGTAGGCCTCCCGGACCCGCGTGAAGAGGAAGACCTCGTAGTCCATGGCGAGGCCGAACACGATCCCGATGACGAGGATCGGCATCAGCGACATCACCGGCCCGGTCTGCTCGATCCCGATCAGGTCGGCGCCCCAGCCCCACTGGAAGACGGCGACGAGGACGCCGAAGGCGGCGCCCACCGACAGCAGGAACCCGAGCGCGGCCTTGACCGGAACGAGGAGCGAGCGGAACACCACCATCAGCAGGAGCACAGCCAGGCCGATGACCACGCTGAGGTAGGGCAGGAGAGCGTCGGACATGGCCTCGGAGATGTCGATGTTGAGCGCGGTCCGGCCCGTCACCGCGATCGTGGCACCGGTGTCGTCCTCGACGTCCGCCGCCGCGCTCCGGATCGCCGCCACCAGGTCCTTGGTCTCGCCGCTGGTCGGGGCGGTCTCCGGTACGGCGGTGATGACGGCGGTGTCGTCGGTCTCGTCGAGCACCGGCTCGGCCACCGACGCCACCCCGTCCACGTCCCGGAGGGTCTCGACGACGTGATCGGTGACCGACCGGGCGTCCGACGCCGTCGACAGGTCGACGACCACGGTCAGCGGCCCGTTGAAGCCGGGGCCGAAGCCGTCCGAGAGCAGGTCGTAGGCCTGGCGCTGGGTGGTCTCCACCGGCTTGGACTCGTCACCCGGCAGCCCGAGCTCGAGGCTCAGGGCCGGGAGGGCGACGACCCCGAGACCGAGTCCGGCGACCATGAGGACGGCCAGCGGCCGGCGCAGCACGAACCGTGCCCAGCGTGCGCCGAGCCCGGCTCGGTCGCGCGCGACGGCCGCCGGGTGCGGGCTCGCGCCGCGGCGGGCGGTCCTGCGGGCCCTGCGGGACAGCACCCGGTTGCCGAAGAGGCCGAACATCGCCGGGACCAGCGTGAGGGCGATCAGGACGGCCAGCGCCACGGCGCCCGCGCCGCCCAGGCCGATCTTGGTCAGCTCGGGGATCCCGACGACCCCCAGACCCATCAGGGCGATGACGACGGTTGCGCCGGCGAAGACGACCGCGGACCCCGCGGTGCCCACAGCCAGGCCGGCCGCCTCCTCCGGATCGGCGCCTCGGGCGCGCTCCTCGCGGTAGCGGCTGGTGATGAACAGCGCGTAGTCGATACCGACCGCCAGCCCGAGCATCAGCGCCAGGATGGCGACGGTCGACGTCAGACCGAGAGGGACCGACAGGGCGGAGACCAGACCGAACGCGGTGGCCACCCCCGTGAAGGCGCTCAGCAGCGAGAGCCCGGCTGCGACCATCGAGCCGAGGGTGAGGACCAGCACCACCGCCGCGATCGCGACGCCGATCATCTCGGTGGTACCGCCGGGCGAGACCTCTGCGTCGAGGGCTTCTCCCCCGATCGCCACGGTCAGCCCCGCGTCCCGGGCCCGGCCGGCGGCGTCCTCCAGGGCGGTCCTGGTCGCGTCCGTCAGGTCGACGGCGGACTCGGTGTAGGTGATCGTGGAGTAGGCGATGGTGCCGTCCTCGCTCACCGCGCCCGCCTCGAAGGGGTCCATGGCGTTGCCCACCTGGGCACCGCCCTCCAGCGAGGCGATCGCGTCCTCGACCGCTGCCTGGTTGGCCGCGCTGGTCACCTGCTCGCCGTCGGGCGCCTGGAACACCAGACGGGCCTCGGCGCCCTGGGCGTTGGCCTGCGGGAACCGCTCGTCGAGCAGGTCGAACGCCTTCTGCGACTCCGTGCCGGGCATGGAGATGTCCTCCTCGTCCCCCGACGGCGCCGTCGCGCCCGCCACCACGGCGAGGACGGCGGCCGCGAGCCACAGGCCACCCACGAGCCGGCGCCGGCGGAAGGACCACCGTCCGAGCCGATAGAGAATTGTCGCCACCGTTGATCACTCCAGACACTGCTAGCAAGGGAAGGTGCGCGAGATCCGCGCACCTCCCACACTCGCCACCGGGAGCCGGCCGCACATCGTCGCTCGACACCGTCCGACCCTGATGCGTCCGGACCAGTCGCTCCCCGGGTCTGGTGTCCTGGCACCAGCGGCGACCGGCGGTCAGCCCACGCCCTCGGAGCTGGAACCGGTGGCCACGAGTCGGCTCGCGATGGGCTCGAGCACCGCGGCCAGCTCGCCGCGCTCGTGCGGTTCGAGGGCGTCGTACGGCGCCTCGGCGAGGGTGTCGGTCAGGGCCTCGATCCGGGCCTTGGTCGCCCGGCCCTCGTCGGTGAAGTGGCCGGTCGCGTCGACGAGGCCCCGCGTCCGCAGGCCGCCCATGACCTCGGCCAGCCGCTCCTGAGGAAGGTGGTGGATCCGGCCGAACGACTCCGCCGGGTGGATGCCCGCGTCGAGGGCGGTGAGCACGTGGGCCTCGGTCCGGTCGATCTGCTCGCAGACGAGCGCAGCCACGTGGCCGTCGCAGCGGTGCTCGCGCAGCATGTTGGCCGCGTGCCAGAGCCGGGTCACGGGCTCCTCGGGCATCGGGAGCGCACGGAGCCCGGCATACATGACCCGTCCCGCGACCGGGGCGCTGGTCGAGGCCCGGGCGAGCAGCTCGGCGGCCCGCGCGAGGCCGGCGGTCTCGACGAGGCCGCCGAGGATCGTGCGCAGCGCCGCCACGCAGCCCTGCTGCCTTGCGGCGTGAGCCGCCTCGGGCGTGGTGGTGTCCCAGACCTTCGGGACGTGCCGGGCCACCTCGCCGTCGGCGAAGCTGTAGAACGCCGCGTCGACCACCTCGGCCGGGACCCGGCCGAGCGGCGCGGAGCGGCCGGCGAAGTAGCCGTCCCAGTAGCCCCGGAAGCCCAGCGCGACCATCGCGTCGTGGGGCTCCGGGGAGAAGAAGTTGACCAGCGAGATCGGCTCGGTGAGCTCGAAGAATCGTCGGGCGTCAGGCTGCGGCATCGGGTCTCGGCTCCTGTGGTCGTGGGCGGCGCCCGCGTGGGTGCCCTCAGCAGTGCTACGAACGAGTTGCTCGGACTACGACACCTGGTCGACCCAGGTCCGCAGGCGGGGCCGGTAGACCAGCTCGGTGGTGCGTCCGTCGAGCGTCCGGCTCTCGAGTAGCTCGAGGTCGAAGTCGGCCGCGCCGGCGAAGATCGGCTGGTTCCCGGTCTGGCCGCTGATCACGGGGAAGAGCGTGACCTGCACGCGGTCGACGATCCCGGCGGCCATCAGCGCCCGGTTGAGGGTCAAGCTGCCGTGGGAGCGCAGCGGGACGTCGGACTCCTCCTTGAGCCGGGCGACGGTCTCGACCGGATCGCCGCCGAGGACGGTGGCGTCCGGCCAGTCAAGAGGGTCCGTCAGGGTCGAGGAGACGACGTAGGTGGGCAGGCTCCGCATCCGGTCGACCCACGGGTCGCGGACGTCGTCGCCGTCGCTGCTGGCGGCCAGCATCTCCACGAACTCGCGGTAGGTGGTGGCCCCGAGGACCATCCGCTGCTCGCCGTCGTGGGCCGCGAGCCGGTGCTCGAGCAGCTCTGGGCCCTGCTTGCCCCAGTAGCCGCCCCAGTCGCCCGGGGCGTCGTAGGAGCCGAAGCCGTCGATGCTGGAGAAGATGTCGAAGGTGTAGGTGGCGGTCATGCCACCTAGGACACGTCCCACCGCGCGGACTCATCGGTACGCCGTCGCCGGCGGCGCCGCTCCCAGGCGTCGGCGGCCTGGGCGAGCGCGATCACCGGCAGCACGAGCGCAGTCAGCACGACCGCCAGCGGCACGCCGAGGAAGAGCCCCAGGTAGCTCGTGAGCAGCAGCCCTTCGGCGTCGGCGTCGTTGACCGCCACCAGGTAGGCGACGAAGGCGCCGAGGGGGACGACCCAGATGAGCACCAGGGCGATCAGGTAGGGCACCGGGTTCCTCTCGACAGCAAGTTGAACATGTTCAACTATGGCTCGGAACGGGCGGGACCGCAAGAGCCAGGACCGATCCCGTCGCAGGACCACACCCCTGGGCGAGCAGGACGGGAGCAAGCTCTTCTCCACCGACCGGATGCGCCTGACGCGGACCATCAGCCTGCGGCGTTAATGAGCGGTGCGGCCGGTGCGCCAGGCCTCGAACGCCTCAGCCGAGGTCTTGGACGGCGTGTAGCCGAAGACGTCCTTGAGCCGGTGGTTGGCCAGCACCGGGCGGTGCTTGAGGAACACCGTCTGCTCCGGGCCGTAGGCCGTGAGACCCAGCCGCGAGCCGACCGAGAGCACCGCTCGCAGCACCGGCTCTGGGATGGTGAGCACGGGCTTGCCGAGCCGCTCCGCGATCTCGTCGACCGTCAGCGTCCCGTCGCCCGCGACGTTGAAGATCCCGGTCACCGGCGAGGTGACCGCTCGGCAGATGATCGCGACGACGTCGGCGTCCCAGACGAACACGAAGGGCGACGACGCGCCGCGGATCTTCAGCAGGCGGGGACGCTCGAACAGAGCAGTGATCTGGTTGTCGACCCGCTCCCCCAGGATCGTCCCGATCCGCAGCACCACCTGCTCGAGCTCCGGGTGCGCCGAGCGCTCGGCGGCGAGCATCTCCTCGACGAGCCGCTTGTGGTGGCTGTAGGCGAAGGCCTCGTTGCCGCGGACCGGGTCGTCCTCGGTGAGCCAGTCCGGGGCGTCGGGGTGGTAGCCGTAGGCCGCCCCGCTGGACGACACCACCACCCGGCGCACGCCGTGGGCCAGGCAGGCGTCGAGCACGTGCCGGGTGCCGATGACGTCGACGGCGTGCTCGAGCTCGCGCGAGGAGTCCTTGCCCGGCGTGACGATCGAGGCCAGGTGGACGACCACCTCGACCGCCCGGCCGGCGAAGGCGGCCGACACCGCCGATGCCGAGGTGACGTCCATGACGACGTGCTCGACCGTCGGCACCGGCACTGCCGGGACGCGGAGGTCGGCCGAGACCACGGTGTGCCCGGACGCGGCGAGGCCGCGCACGACCGACGAGCCGAGGAACCCGTTGCCCCCGGTGACGAGCACCGTCGTCAACGGGCCGGCTCCGGCTCGGAGTCCGAGGAGCGCCGCGAGGCTCGCATGCCCCACCACTGGGCGACCGCGAGCCCGGCCACGATGTCCCAGATCCCCCACCAGGCGGCCACCAGCGCCATGCCGCCGAGCCCGTCGAAGTAGGTGAAGACCAGCAGCAGGCCCAGGCCCGCGTTGCGGATGCCGACCTCGAACGTCATCGCCTTGGTGCTGCGCTCCGGCAGCCGCGTGGCCCGGGCGATCCCGTAGCCGAGCAGCAGCGCCAGCGCGTCGTGCAGGAGGACCGCGAGGAGGACGACCCCGATGAAGTCGACGAAGATGTCCCAGTTGTTGGTGACCCCGATGACGATCACCGCACCGAGTGCGAGGAACGCGACCGGCCCCACGACCTTGCCGGCCCGGGCGGCGAACCGCGGCCAGAGCCGGGCGATGGTGATCCCCGCCGCGAACGGGACGCCGATGACGAGGCCGATCTCGAGCAGCATGTCGACCGGGTCGAGCTCGATGTCCTCGAGCAGCTTGCTGCCCGACGGGTGCAGGGAGCCCCAGAACGCCACGTTGAGCGGCATCAGGACGATCGCCAGGACGTTGCTCACCGCGGTCATCGACACCGAGAGCGCGACGTCGCCGCGCGCCCGGTGGGTGAGGATGTTGGAGACGTTGCCGGGAGGGCAGCAGGCGACGAGGATCATGCCCAGCGCCACCGAGCCGCGTACGTCGAGGGCGAGGGTCAGCAGGAACGTGATGGCCGGCAGCAGCAGGAACTGGGCGACGACGCCGACGGCGATCACGCCGGGGCGCCTGGCTGCGGCCACGAAGTCGTCGAGCCTGGTGTCGAGCGCGACGCCGAACAGGATGGAGCCGACGACGATCTTGAGCGTCGTCAGCGAGCCCTCGTCGAAGGCGATCTCGATGCTGTCGACGTCGGCAGCCAGGGCGATCATGCGCCGAGCCTCTCGATCTCCGCGCGCACCGCGGTGCGGTAGGCGTCCTTGTTGACGTAGTAGCTCATCCGCTCCAGCGCCAGGTAGCGGTAGCCGCCGGACAGGTCCGGTCGCGGGCCGTGCACGCGGGTCTCGAACGCGTCGGCGGCGGCGGGCGACTCGCGCCTCGCGGTCAGGTAGGCGGCGACCAGCTAGGCCTGCTCGTAACGGCCCTGCCAGCCGATGCCGGTGGCCTCGATCATGCCGACCACGAAGAGGCCGGGGTCCTGCTTGCTGAAGACGTTGAGGTAGAGGTCGGGCGCCGAGCCCTCGCCCGACCAGTCGAGCAGCGCCGGGTCGAGGAAGGGGTAGTGCAGGCGGTAGCCGGTGGCCAGCACGACGACGTCGTAGTCGCCACGCTCGCCGTCGGTGAAGACCACGCCGTCACCGTCGAGGCGCTCCACGTCGCGGCGGACCCGGATGTCGCCGTGCCCGAGGTGGTGCAGGATCAGCGTGTTCACGATCGGGTGCGACTCGTAGATCTTGTAGTCGGGCGCCGGGAACCCGAAGCGCACCGGGTCGCCGGTGAAGACCCTGAGGACCCGGCGGTCGATCGCCTGCTTGATCCGCGGCGGCAGCGGCTTGCCCTGGTTGAGGGTGTCGGCGGGCTTCCCGAACAGGTACTTGGGCACGAAGTAGTAGCCCCGGCGGACCGAGATGTCGACCGACGCCGCGTGGTGCACGGCGTCGACCGCGATGTCGCAGCCGGAGTTGCCGGCGCCGATGATCAGCACCCGCGCGCCGTCGAGCACGGAGGCGGACTTGTAGCGGCTGGTGTGCAGCACCTCGCCGTCGAACGACCCGGCGAACGTCGGCTCGGACGGCTGGCTCAGCGTCCCGTTGGCGACCACCACGCCGGCGTGCCGCACGGTCCGCTCCCCTGCCGCCGACCGGACCGTGACGTCCCACCCACCGTCGGACGGCTCCGCGCGCAGCACCTCGGTGCCCAGCTCGAAGCCGTCGCGCAGGTCGAAGTGGTCGGCGAAGTCGCGGAAGTAGGCCAGCAGCTCCCGGTGGCTCGGGTAGTCGGCGACCTCGTCGCCCATCGGGAACTCGGCGAACTCCGTCGTGCGCTTGGAGGAGATGAGGTGCGCGGACTCGTAGACCGTGCTGCGCGGACCGTCGATGTTCCAGAGACCGCCCACGTCGTCGGCGAGGTCGTAGCCGGTCCACGCGATCCCGCGCCGCTGGAGGTTGCGGGCCGCTGCCAGTCCGGACGGACCGGCGCCGATGACGGCGTACGTCGGCTCGGTCATCAGGGCGTGTCCTTCAGTCGTCGGGTCATCAGGTGCACGTAGAGGCGCGGCGCCAGCCGGTGCACGTGCCAGGAGAGTCTGGCGGTCCGACCCACCAGCACGCGATCCCTTCCGCGGTCGACCGCCTCGACGACCGCCGACGCGACGTCCTCGGGCGTGACGCGCTGCCCGGTGGTCGAGCGGCCCCGCCCCTCGACACGGCCGGCCGCCTCGGACATGCCGCCGGTGACGAAGGTCGGGTGCACCAGCGTCACGCCGACGCCGTCGCGGGCGAGCTCGGGGCGCAGGGCCTCGAACAGGCCGGTCACGGCGTGCTTCGAGCCGACGTAGGCCGGTCGGCCCACCACGGGCGCGAAGCCGGCCACCGAGCCCATCACCACGACCCGTCCTCGGGCGGCGCGGAGGGCTGGCAGCGCGGCCTGGGTCAGCGCGACCGGGCCGAGGTAGTTGACGGCCAGCACCGCGGCGTGGGTCGTCACGTCGTGGTCCTCGAACCCGCCGATCGCCGAGAGGCCGGCGTTGTGGACGAGGACGTCGATCCGTCCCAGTCCCCCGACCACCGCGCGGACCTGCTCGGCGTCGGTCAGGTCGCGGGCGACGAAGCGGTCGTCACCGGCCGGCAGCGCGTCCGGGAGGTCGAGCCCGACGACGGGGTAGCCCTGGTCGGCGAAGGCGTCGAGGAGCCGTCGGCCGATCTGGCCGGCGGCCCCGGTGACGACCGCGACCGGTGCGTCGCTCACGGGCGGCCGGAGGCGGAGCGCATCCGCAGGTGGTTCCACCCGGCGTACCCGTAGGCGCCCAGGGACAGCAGGACGACGAGGACCACCGCCCACACCGGTACGACGACGTCCTGCGACGTCGACGGCGCCGTGGTCGTGGCCGGCAGCGTCGGGGCACCCTGGAGCACGGGTGCGGCGGTCGCGCCCGCGGCACCGGTCGCGGCGCCGGGCGCGGCGCCGGGCGTGGTCTGCCCGCCGGGCGC
>NZ_JAURVJ010000054.1 GCF_030655615.1 Nocardioides sp. | reverse complement strand
TCCAGGTCGCTGTCGAGGAGCATCTCGGTGGCGGCGAGGACCATGGCCAGCGGCGTGCGGACCTCGTGACTCACGTTGGCCAGGAAGAGCGTGCGCACCGCGTTCGCAGCCTCGAGCTCGCGATACATGATGTTCGCCTCGGTGACGTCCTCGGTGATGCCGTGCACCCCGACCACCTGGTCGGAGACGACGACAGGCACCGAGGTCATCTTGACCTCGCGGACCTCGCCGGAAGCCGTGATCAGACGCGCTTCGAGCAGCTGGGGGCGTCGGGCGATGACGGCGGCGAACGCCTCTCGGGCCCTGCCGACGTCGTCGGGGTGGACCATGGCGTAGAAGTCCGTCATCAGCAGGTCGTCGAGGCTGTGACCGCTGAGCTGCTGCAGAGCGTCGTTGGCGTCGGTGACGCGGCCATCGAGGTCCAGGGAGAAGACGCCGTGGGGACTGTAGGCGAACAGGGACCGGTAGCGCTCGGCCTTCTCGGCCAGGATGGTCTCGCCCAGGCTCATCAGGGGGCGGGGGGTACCGCTGATCGGTTCGTCGGCCATCGCCGTCTCCCAAGGCTCAGCGGGCCCGGCGTCGGACTACGAACGGGGGTGACCCACGATGCTGTCACCGCGGCGCGCCCAAGGACACGAAACAGGCCGCCGGCCAGGACAAGTTCTGGGTGCCCGGCGGGGGTGGTGACGTCGTCACGCCCTCGGACGGCGAGGCGGACGAGGGAAGAAGAACGCCACCCGTCGCTGGTAGTCGTGGTAGGCCGGTCGGTCCTGCATCTTCTTCTCGGTGCGCTTGGCGCCGGTGGCGTAGATGAGGAAGTACGACATCGCCACCGGGGCCGGGACCGTCCAGGCCGCCGGGGCAGAGGCAGCGGCAGCCAGCCAGGCGCCGTCCCAGACCACCGAGTCACCGAAGTAGTTCGGATGACGGGACCATGCCCACAACCCGTCGTCGAGGACCTCCAGCGAGTCAGGGACGTCGTCACCGTCGCCCTCTCGCCGGGCGGTCTTCTTCTCCGCCATGAAGGCGGCCTTCTGTCGGTCCGCCGTGGCTTCGACCACGGCACCGGTGACCATGACCGCCAGGCCGGCGGGGAACAGCCAGGCGCGGGCGCCTCGAGGCAGCTGGCTGGCCGCCGCCACCTGCAACGGAGCCGAGACGAGCAGCTGGGCGACCGCCTGGGTGCCGAACACCTTGCCCAGCACCACCGGGGTCGGGTCCCCCTCGAGGAACTCGGTGTAGCGCTCGTCCTCCTCGTCGCTGCCGCGCAGCCTTCCGAGCATGAGCCGCTCCAGCCGTACGGCCCACGCAGTCGTGACCCCGGCCAGGGCCCAGCGGCGCCAGGGGTCGCCGCTGCCCACCGCGGCGCTGGTGACGGCCACCGCCGCCAGGCCAGGGCCCCAGACGGCATCGGCGTAGTCACGTCGCCCCGCGCGCAGCGCGACGGCAGCGGTCCCCGCCTGCAGCGCGGCCACCACGACCGCCGAGGCACCGGACACGTGCAGCAGGTTCCTGCGGTCGACACTCACGTCGTCGTCCCTTCCGTGGCTGTCCCCCGACCGAGGGGTCGGGCGCAGCCCCATCCAACCCGCGACGCCAAGCACGCGACGATCCCGGCGCCCGGCGCCGTGGGCCGGTGACGTCGCCGGGGTGCCGACGTGGGGCAGGAGGCACGCAGGACCGTCTGCGGGAGAGCCACCCCTTGGGCCGTCGCGGCCCCCTCGCCGACGACTACGGTGAAGCCGTGCTCTCCATCACGTACCTGAGCTCGGCGACGCGTCTGATGTCGTTGGACCAGCTCGTGGCCATGCTGACCAGGTTCAGGGCTCGCAACGTCGAACGCGAGCTGACCGGGCTCCTGCTCTACAGCGGGGGCAACATCGTCCAGACCATCGAGGGGCCGGACGACGCCGTGCTGACGACGTACGCCGCCATCGCGGCAGACCGTCGTCACCGCGGCATCATCGAGGTGTTCCGGGACCAGGTCGACGGCCGCTCGTTCCCCGACTGGTCGATGGGCTTCCGCAACCTGGGCGACCCTGTCGACCTGGACGGGTTCAACGACTTCCTCCACGCCGCGACGGCCGACCCCCCGCACGGCCAGGATCACGTGCGCGTCATGCTGCGCGTGTTCAAGCGGACCAACCGTGGCTAGCCGCCCGTTGCGGGTGGACAGAGTCCTACGGACCTCACCTGATCGGATGGGGGACCGGGCGCACCCGACGGGGAACCGGGCTGCATGAGCGTCTGGGGAACGGGAGCGTTCGAGAACGACGAGGCCGCAGCGTGGTGCGACGAGCTCGACGACCACGCCGATCCTGGTGACTTCGCGGTCCGTACCCTCCGTACGGGCGACACGCCGGGGCGTGTGGTCGCCGCGGCGTCGTGGCTTGCAGCCGGTGTCCCAGGGGTAGCCGAACCGGTGGACGGGCCCTCCACCCCGCCGATCACACCGGACGCCGAGACAGCCGACGCCGCGGTCGAGGCGCTCGGTGCCGTGCTGACCGACGAGCCGTGGTTCGGGCAGTGGGCGGACCCGGCCGAGCGCGCGGCCGCACGTGCCTACGTCCGGAGCGTCATCGAGACGTGGGAGACGACGATCGGCTAGAGCCGCCTGCGAGCACCCCCGGCGAGGACGCAGCCGCCAGTGCAGGAGTGGGCTCGACTCCGCAGCAGGAGCGCAGCGGTCATCTCGCACGCAGCCGGCGCACCTGTTCTCGGAGTCGCTGGTTCTCCTGCTCCAGCCGTAGCACCTCGGCGATCCCTGCGAGATTGAGCCCTTGCGCGAGGAGCTCGCGGATCCGGTGCAGCCGCTCGATGTCGACGGCGCTGTAGAGCCGTGAGCCGCCGGGTGTCCGGTCCGGGTCGACGAGACCGCGACGCTCGTAGACGCGGAGGTTCTGGATCTCCATGGACACCATGTCGGCCGCGACCGAGATGGCGTAGACACCGGTCGTCGGTCGTTCGGCCATGTTTCATCGTAACGTACAGATTTGGTGTTGCGAGGAGGAAAGGTTTCCTATACCGTTCATTGCACATCCGGCCCCGCTCACGAGCGGACCACGTCACAACCGTCCAGAGAGGAAGACCCATGCTGCTCCGCACCACCGACCCGTTCCGCGACCTCGACCGCCTGACCCAGCAGCTGTTCTCGGGCGCCGCCGGCACCACCAACCGACCCGCCGCGATGCCGATGGACGCCTGGCGCGAGGGCGACCGGTTCGTGGTCGAGTTCGACCTGCCCGGCGTCACACCGGAGTCGATCGACCTCGACGTCGAGCGCAACGTGCTCACGGTCCGCGCCGAGCGCGTGGCCCGCAACGGCGACTGGGAGATGCTGGCCGCCGAGCGGGCCCGCGGCACCTTCACCCGCCAGCTCGTCCTCGGTGACAACCTCGACCTCGACCGCATCGAGGCGGGCTACTCGGACGGGGTGCTGCGCCTGCTGATCCCGGTCGCCGAGAAGGCCAAGCCCCGCAAGATCCAGGTGTCAGGCGGAGCTCCGCAGACCGCAGCCATCAAGGCCTGAGCCACTCCACCCAGACGGGCCGGGCCCACGCTCACGCAGCGTGGGTCCGGCCCGGTGCCGTTGGTCGCAAGATCGGTCACCTCGAGCAACCCTGCGCTGGGTCCACGACACGTGCCGGCACGGAGCACGCCGCGAGCACACCCGTCCTTCTTGTCCCCGGACATCTGCTGGCCCCGGGTCCGTCGTCGAGCGACATCTCGAGCGACACGACCGAGTTCCTGCGGTTCTGGACCGTCGTGGAGGATGGGCGGCCATGAAGTCCGAGTCAGCACCCGCCGCAGGGGCTCGATCGCCGGTGACCTCGGCGCACACCGATGACCCCGATCAAGCCGAGTGCGTCGTCGGCGAGCTGTTCCTGCCTCACCGCCTCGACCTCGGGTCCCGGCGCGAGTCGCTCGACATGCGGATCGCCGGACTTCGCCTGGCTGGTCTGACCGTCGGCCGGCTGTCCTACGGCCGGACGGCCTCCCTGACGACCGTCGAGGCCGACCACTTCCACGTGAACGCCCCGCTGGCGGGCCAGGCACGGTCCTCAGGGGGATGGCTGGGCCGGTCGATCGTGACGGCGCCGGGTACAGCCGCGGTCTTCGGCCCCGGGCGCCCGGCGGACATCGCGTGGTCGGCTGACTGCGTCCAGCTGTGCTTGATGATCTCCCGTTTCGAGGTCGAGGCTGAGCTCGAGACCCTGCTCGGCCGGTCGTTGACCTCTCCCCTCGAGTTCGAACCCGACATGGATCTCAGGACCCAGGCCGCGTGGCGAGAGGTGCTCGGCATGCTGGCTCGAGAGCTCGAGACCGGGCCGGGCCTGATCAGCCACCCCATGGCGAGCCGCCACGTCCGTGGTCTCGTGATCGACGGTCTCCTGCTGGGGCAGCACCACACCTACAGCGACGCGCTCGGCACCGCCGGCCGTGCAGCACCGCGGTCCGCGGTCACACGCGCCAAGGACCTCGTCCGCGAACGACCGGAGGAAGCATGGTCGACCGTCCGGCTTGCGACCGAGGTCCATCTCAGCGTGCGAGCACTGCAGGAGGGTTTCCGACGCGACGCCGGCATGTCACCCCAGTCCTACGTCCGTCACGTGCGCCTGCAGCTCGCCCGCGACCTGCTCCGCGGGGCGGACCCGGGCCGCACCTCTGTCGCACAGGTCGCTGCCCGTTGCGGCTTGAGACACCTGGGCCGTTTCGCCTCCTGCTACCGCAACGCGTTCGGCGAGCTACCGTCGGAGACCCTGAGAGGCGCCTGACCGATTTGCGCAGCCTTCGAGCCGAGATCCGCGGGCACCAGCCGAACCCGTGGTCGGCCGTGCGCCAGACGTCACCATGGCGGCATGTGCGAAGAGCAGCGGGGCTCGGCAGAGTGGGACCTCCTCCCCACGGTCCTGGGCGAGCTGGGTCTGGCGATGGCGGTGATGGACCACACCCGGCGCCTGGTCCACGTGAGCCCCGCTCTCGAGGCCATGGCGGACGCTCCCTTCAAGCCCATCGCCAGCGATCACGTCCCGTCGTACTTCCAGCTGTACGACCCGTCCGGACGCCGACTTCTCAGGCCCTCCGAGCTCACCCTGGTCCGCGCCTGCTCGGGTGAGACGGTCCACGACTCGTGCGTGACGGTGAAACCGAGTGCTGGTCCCGTCCGACTGCTGCGGTGCACTGCGGCGCCGCTCAGAGACGGATCCGGAGCGATCCGAGGGGCCTTCCTCGTCGCCACCGACGTCACCGAGGAGCAGCCGATCGTGTCACTGCCTCCAGAGCTTCGACGACAGCGGTTCGAGACACTGCAGCACGAGTTCCGCACCCCCCTGACGTCTCTTCTCGGTCACGCTGAGCTGCTCCAGGACCTCGGCCCCGAGCTCACTGAGGAGGCACACCTGTCGCTCGCCTGCCTGCTCCGGGCCGGCGAACGGCTCAGGGTCGCGCTCGACTCGTTGACCGACATCCTTGACGGCCGGGGACCGTGAGGCCGTGCGATCCTTCCGGCGACGGTCACCTGAGGTTCGCCTCGCACTGCGGCGTCCGAGGGTGGTCGCCCAGGGTGCTGCTCCCCCACCGACCAGCGATCGCGTGCGCGTACCACTCGACGTCCCTAGGGTCGACGCATGAGTCGCGATGGGCATCCGTTCGCTTCGCGGTGGAACCACAACTCGCACTACTACCCCCTGATCGCCGCCAGGCTTCCGGCCTCGGGCCGGGTCCTGGACGTGGGCTGCGGCGAGGGCACCTTCTGTCGCTTCATCGCGGCGGAGGCCCGCACGGTCGTCGGCGTGGACCCCGATGCCTCGGTCCTGCCTCCCCCTACGGGTGGGGTCAGGTACGTCCGCGGGTCGGCGGAGTCCCTCCCGTTCGTCGACGCCGCCTTCGACGCGCTGACCATGACCATGGTGCTGCACCACGTCGAGCCAGGGCGTGGACTGGCCGAGGCCGCACGAGTGCTCGCTCCCGGTGGTCGGCTGCTCGTCCTCGGGTTCGGTCGGCGCGGCGGTCGGCAGGACCTCTTGCACGAGCTGCGCGATGCCGTCACCCATCGCGTGGTGTCGCGCCGGATGCAGCCCTGGGATCCGCCGACCGTCAAGTCGTTCACCGTCGGGACCTGGGCAGAGGTCCGGGAATCGGCGTCGCGTGCGCTCCCGGGCTGCACCTACAGCCGTCTGCCGATGTGGCGCTACCTCGTCGAGTGGCACAAGCCGGTGACGCCGTGACACACGGTTGCCGTCGTACACGATGGAGGTGCTCGCCATCACGAACCGGGCGGTAGGGCTGTGTTCCTCCACTGCCGCGATCAGGTTCCGGGTCCCGTTCGGGTTGACCTTGCAGATCTCGGCGTCATCCGTGGTGCGGAACAGAGCCGCGAGGTGGATCACCGCCGTGACGCCGCTGGCCGCGTCGGCAAGGCTGTCGGGGTCGAGGATGTCTCCCTCCACCCGATCGATGCCGTCGGGCACGTCCCTGCCCGAGCGGACGAGCGCTCGGCAGTCGAGACCTTCCTCTGCCAGTCGCCGAGCAGGCGTTGTCCGACGAGTCCGGTTCCCCCGGTGACCAGCAGGTCCTTGCGAACGAGGGCGCCGACGATCGTGCTGAGCGATGACGGACCTTCTCGACCTCGTTCTCGAGCCTCACCGGGTCGTCGTGGGCGGGCCCGCGACGTGGGCTCGCGCGCCCGGCGGGCACACCGAGGCGGTGTCGCCGTCGGCGCGGGATCTCGAGCCCGCGTGGCGGATGCTCAGGTTTTCGACGGTGGCTCCCGGCGGGACCTTCAGCCACATGCGCCGCGTCCTTCTTCCCTGCCTCGCCCTGGTCCTGGCCGCGTCGCCGCTCTCGGGGTGCGACGAGGGCGACGAGCGGGACGGAGGTGCAGCCGGCAGGCCTGGCAGCGCTGGTGACAGCGCGAGCGGTGACGAGCTGGCCGAGGCACTCGCCGTCGTCCCCGCTGACGCGACCACCGTGCAGTTCGTCGACCGCCGGGCTGTCGCCGAGCGCCTCCGCATCGAGGACGCCCGTCCCGAGGAGTACCTCGACGCCGTCGGCGACGACGCCGTCGGCGGAACCGACCTGCTGACCTCGCTCACGACGATGGCCGCCGGGGCGGTGTTCGACGAACGAGACGTCACCTGGTCGGTCACCGCCGAGGTCGACCAGAGCGGCTTCTCGGTCTACCGGCTCTCCGACGACGTCGATCTCGACGCCCTGGGTGACGACCTCGTCGAGATCGGGCTCAGCGAGGACGACGCACGCGGCGGCCGACGGCACTTCAGCGGCGTCCCCTCCGAGATCAGCGACGTCACCGGACTGGTGGGGGGCGTCTACCCCGCCGGCTTCTACGACGTCACCCTCGACTCCGAGGACCACCTGGTGCTCCTCGGCTCCGACGTGGTCGACAGCGTGCTGGAGACCGTCGATGGGGAGGCCGGGTCGCTCGCCGACGTCGAGGCGGTCGGCGAGCTGCTCTCCGACGGTCCCGCCGACCCCGACGACGCCGGCGACGCCGAGCTGGTCCTGGTCGACCGACAGCTCGAGTGCCTCCCCCGTGACTCACGGCTCACGCCGGAGGACCTGGAGCGCTTCGACGAGCAGACCCGCGACCTGCCGCGACCGCTGGCCCTGAGCTACGTCGTGTCCGACGGAGCCCGGGCCACGGCGGGGCGGCTGTCGTTCACGGACGAGGAGTCCGCCGAGACCGACCTCGAGACCCGCCGCGCCTACCTCGACGAGGCGCCCCTGCTGTCGGGAGACCGCTTCAGCGACCTCGGCAGTGCCGAGCTCTCACGCGAGGGCAGCGTCGTCGAGATCGGTCTCGACCTCAGGGACCCACGCCGGGGCGTGAACCTCGCGCAGCTCGGCGACGGACCGTTCGCGTGCTACCCCGTGGCGGGGCCGTGACTGCTGCCGACCCTGTGGCGCAGGGCTTGCTCGACCGAGGGCGCGATGCGTCAGCAGCTGTCCCAGGGTCGGGCACGACGGGCCTGCACGACTGGCTCGGACGGCTCTCGACCGCCTGGTCCTGCCGCACGACGGTCTCCCACCTGCGTGCGCCACGTTTGAGCAGCGTCGGTGGTGACCACCCTGCGCACATGCGCCTGCGACTGCTCCGCCCGTGCTCGTGTCTCCTGGTGGTTGCCGTCATCGCGGGGTGCGGTGACGACGACGGCAACGAGGACGCTGGGAACAGCACCCGGTTCAGGGAGGGGTTCGAAGCAGCTGTCGATCGCGCGCACGCCGACGGCGTCGACCAGGGGGGCGGAACGACGTCCTGCTTCGTCCTCGACGACGAGGCGGTGCACCGGGTCTCGGCAGCGCTCGGCCTCGCTCCGTCGGCCACCCTCGACGACTCGGCCTACCTCAGCGGGGGCGAGGGCACCGAGTCGTTGCAGTGCTCCTACGTGATCAGCAGCGAGGACGAGGCGCCCCCGACGGGCATCGTCGTGGCCAGTACCGACCAGGACCTGGAGGAGTACGTCGACGGCATCCTCGGCCGCGACGACCCGCCTGAGCAGCTGGACGGCAACAGCGCTGGGCTGGACGACGCGAGCGTCACCGGCTTCGCGCGCGACGGGTTCCAGCAGGCCGTGTGGGTCCAGGACGGGGTGCGTGTCCAGCTCGGCGCCCGGGAGCAGGACGTCGACGCCGGCGCCCTCTTCGAGGCGCTACCCGTGCTCGTCGACGAGGTCGACCGGGTCCTGGGCACCCACTGAGCGGGCAGCACCGGTGCCCGAACGCCGCCGTCCCTTCGACGCCGATCAGCCGGAGCAGAGGCAGAACGGGTGCCCGGCGGGGTCGAGGAAGACGCGGAAGGTCGTCCCGGGCTGGTGCTCGTGCTTGGTCGCGCCGAGCTCGAGGACAGCCGCCTCGGCGGTGTCCAGGTCGTCGACGTCGACGTCCAGGTGCATCTGCTGGGGAACGTCCTGGCCGGGCCACTGCGGCGGCGTGAAGCCCTCGACCTTCTGGAAGCCGATGCCGTCGCCGTAGTCAGCGCGGACGAAGCACATGTCGGGCTCGTCGCGCACGACGGGCCAGTCGAGCAGGGCGCTGTAGAACTGCCCGAGGCGCTGGGGGTCGGGGCAGTCGAGGACGACGACGGGGAGACGAGCGATAGCCATGGCCGGCACTGTAGGCACTGCCCCGGACGGAAGTCGTCCGCAAATCAACCTCCTACGCATCGAACCGGTGAGACATGGGCGTCATCGCGGGCTAGGGGCGGACGTCGACCCGACCGTCGTCGCTCTGCAGCTCGCGTAGACGGCGCCGTGCCTCGTCGTGGCCGAACAACCCGGGGCGCCCACCGGTGTGGACCAGGACGGTCCGGTCACCCGGCTGGATGTCGCCGTCCCTGACAGCTGCCTCGAGCCCGGCCAGCGCTCGTCCGGTGTAGGTGGGCTCGAGGACCAGCCCCACGGTGCGCCCGGCCAGGAGCACGGCCTGCCACGCAGGTTCCGCGAGATCCTCGTAGGACGCGCCGACCTGGTCGGTCCGGATCCGGAGATCAGCCTGCCTCACCGAGGTCCCGTCGAGGAGCTCGAAGACCGCCACGTGCGGGTCCGGGACGGCACCGCAGTGGATCCCCAGGACCCGCCCGGGGCCGAGGGCGGAGACGAGCCCGGCCATGGTGCCTCCTGACCCGAGCGCGACCACGACGTGGCGCACGTCGGGGACCTGCTCGGCCAGCTCACGTCCGGCGGCGGCACAGCCCCGGACGCTGCTCGGGCTGGACCCGCCGAACGGGACGAGGAACGGCGTGGCGCCCCCGCGCTCGAGCTCGGCGGCGACCCTGCCGGTGCGTGCTCGCAGGCCCCGGTGGGTCGTGGCCCGGGACCGGGTCAGCTCGATCGGTCGCCGTCGCCGTCGCCGAGACGTCCCAGGAACACGAGGACCAGGATGACGGCGGCCACGGCCATCGGTAGCAGGGCATACCACTCGGCGCCGATGGCGAGGCAAGCGCCGGCGACGACTGCAAGGCCGATGAGGCCACCGACGGCAAGACCGCGTGCACGCTGTCGAGCCTCGGGATCCTGGGCACCAGATGGGGTCACGCCGGCATCCTGCGCCGTACCGCCCGGCTCAAACCCCTCACGCCGTCGTCGCCGGGCTGATCCTGCCGCGCCGCTCTCCGTCGCGTCAGCTCGCCCACCGCACCGCACAGCCGTGACCCGAACTTCACCGCCCCGTGCCGCCGACGGGGGCGCCGGCGCACGGGGCGAGCCGGAGCCCGGCGTACTGCGACGGACGCGACCGAGAGGGGCAGGACGAGCACCGCGGTGGCAGCGGCGCGGGACGTGGGTGCGGGACATCGGTGCGACGCGAGTCGTGCCGACCACGTGGGCCTCGTCGGACGTGCGGTGTGGCCCTGGTGGCCCGAGCCCGAGAGGGCCGGCCCACCCTCAGCGCGAGAGCGACGAACCCGTGCGCCACGCGAGGTAGTCCTCGAGCGCCTCACCGGCGTCGGCCAGGGCGGCGGCGAGGTCGACCACCAGATACATGGCACCCTCCACCGTGCCCTCGCGGCCGAGGGCCTCGAGCTGGGTGGCGATGGCGGTGACGTCGGGCAGGCCGAGGTTGCTGGCGCTGCCGCGCAGCGCGTGGGCAGCAGCGCTCAGCGCAGGAGCGTCGCCGACCTGGACCGCCTGGGTGCAGGTCGAGATGACGTCGGCGCGGCGGCGTACGAAGTTGCCGATCGCGCGCTCGAGGTAGGCGTCGGCGGCCTCGCCGAGCTCGAGCAGGTCGGCCAGCCGATCCAGGTCGAGGTGCGGGTTGTCCGGTCCCAGCGGTCCTCGTGGCCCGGGCGCCAGGTCTGCGGAGGGCATCGTCACCCAGCGGTCGAGGGCGAGGTGCAGGGCCGCGGGTGACACGGGCTTGGTGAGGAAGTCGTCCATCCCGGCCTCCAGGCAGCGCTCGCGCTCGCCCGCGATCGCCGCGGCGGTCATCGCCAGCACGGGGAGCCGGGCCGCTCCGGAGGCGGCCTCGCGCTCGCGCAGGGCTCGTGTGGTCGCGTAGCCGTCGAGCACGGGCATCTGCACGTCCATCAGGACGGCGTCGAAGGGCTGGTGCCCGACGAGGTCCAGGGCGGCCTGACCGTCGTCGGCCGTGACGACGGCGAAGCCCATCGCCTCGAGGAACCCCCGTGCCACCAGCTGGTTGATCGCGTTGTCCTCCACCACGAGGACCCGGCCCCGCGCGTCGCCGGGGTCGACGGTCGAGCGCAGCGGCGACCCCGAGGGGCGGTCGGTCGAGTCACCTGGGCCGGCCAGCGCGGCCAGGAGGGCGTCGCGCAGCACGGCCGACGACACCGGCCGGACGAGGCAGGTGGCGATCCCGGCGGAACGCAGCTCGTCGTCCGGGGTGACGTAGGACGACGTCAGCACGATCAGCGGGAGTCCGGCCGGATAGCCCTGCTGCCGTACGCCGGTCGCGAGCGGCAGCCCCGCCAGCTCGGGCAGGCTCGCGCTGACCAGCACCGCGGCGTAGGGCGTCGCGTCGGCCGCCCGCTCGACCTCGGCGACCGCACGGACCGAGTCCTCGGCCTCGATGGCGTCCACGCCCCACCACCCGAGCTGCTCGACGAGGATCGTCCGGTCCTGCGCGTCGTCGTCGACGACCAGGATCCGGGTGCCTCCGAGCGCCTGGCGGGCGCCGGCCAGGACGTCGTCGGTGGTGCTGCCCGACGCCGGGCCGAGCGGCACCGTGAACCAGAAGGTGCTGCCCGCACCGGGCTCGCTCACGACCCCGATGTCGCCGCCGTGCGCGGCCACGATCTCGGCGCTGATGGCCAGCCCCAGCCCGGTGCCGCCGAAGCGCCTGGTGGTGGAGGCGTCGGCCTGGGAGAAGGGCGCGAAGATGTGCTCCTGCTGCGCGCTGGTGATGCCCATCCCGGTGTCGCGCACCTCCAGCCGCAGCAGGCAGCCGCCCGGGGGGCCCGCAGCGCCTGGGGACCGGTCGGCGGTGGCCCGGATGCTCACCGACCCGGCGGTCGTGAACTTGAGGGCGTTGGAACCCAGGTTGAGAAGCACCTGCTTGAGGCGGGTGGGATCGCCGGCGAGGGCGTCGGGGACGTCGGCGCTGCAGGAGACGCGCAGCTCGACGTCGCGCTCGCGGGCCGAGTCGGCCAGCATCTCCCCCACCTCGGCGAGCACCTCACGCACCTCGAAGTCGAGCGTCTCGACCTCGAGGCGACCGGCCTCGATCTTGGAGAAGTCGAGGATGTTGTTGAGCAGGTCGAGCAGGGTGCGGCTCGAGACGGCGATCCCCGACACGAAGTGGCGCTGGCGGTCGGAGAGCGTGGTGACGCTGAGCAGCTCGTTGAGGCCGATGATGCCGTTGAGGGGGGTACGGATCTCGTGGCTCATCGTCGCCAGGAAGTCGGACTTGTGCTGCGAGGCCTCGACGGCCCGGTCGCGGGCCACGGCCAGCTCGTGGGCGGAGGCCTCGCGCTCGGCGACCCGGGCGATGAGCAGCATGGCCTGGTCCACCATCTGCTGGATCAGGTCGTGGCGGAAGAGCGGCGGCAGCGAGGTGATCGTGACGACCGCCAGGACCTGCTCCCCGAGGCGGATCGGCGCGGCGATCGTGAGCCGGCGCTCGGTGTCCCACACGGAGTGGCCGAGCCGCAGGCACTCCTCGGCGGTCGCGAGCTCCAGTGCCTCGACCTCGGCCGGCACCTCGTTCGTCGTCGAGAGGGTGTCGCCGGCGAGCGCGTCGGGGCCGACGTAGGGAACGAGCCCGGTCCCGCTCGGGGACGGGACGAAGGCACGCGCCCGGTCCCAGTCGTCGTGCAGGACCACCATCGACGCGGCCTGGCGGAGCACGTCGTCGAGGGTGGTGGCCTCGTTGGCCGCGGTGGCGACCGCGTGCATGAGGGAGTTCTGCGTGACCAGGTCCTGCAGCTCGTCCTCGGTGTCGCGCGCCCGGGTGATGTCCTGGTAGGTGCCCGAGACCTCGGTGAGCGTGCCGCCGGCGTCGTAGGTGCCCAGGGCGCGGAGCCGTACCCACATCCATCCGTGGCGACCCCGGTGCCGCAGCTCGAGGTCGACCCGGGGCCGCTCTCCGCTGATGAGCTGGTCGACGGCCTCGTTGAGCCGGAGCTGGTCCTCGGGGTGGGTCATCGCCATCAGGCGCTCCCGGTCGGTGGCCAGCAGGTCCACGACGTGCTCGCCGTAGAGCTCCTCGAGGCCCTCCGAGTGGGTCGCGGTCTGGGCCGCGACGTCCCAGGTCCAGCTGCCGCTGCGGGCGATGCGCTCGGCCCTCATGAGCTGTCGGCGGCTCTCGTAGACCGCCTCGAGGAGCTGCTTGGTCTCGTGGTTGTCGGTCAGGCGCAGGATGACGCCGGTGTAGCGGCCACCCTCGCGCAGCCCGGTCTGCCGCAGCCGCACCCACAGCGGCGACCCGTCGGCGCGCACCACCATCGTGTCGACCTCGTCGTCGAGGAACGTGCCGAGACCGGCGCGGGCGAGGTGCTCGGCCGAGTGGCGGCGCCCGGCCTCGTCGAGGAACTCTCCGAAGTGCCGGCCCTCGAGGCCGTGGGTGCCGAGCAGGGTCTCCGCGCTCTCGTTGGCGAACCGGACCGTGCCGTCGAGCTCGAGGGCGACGATGCCGTCGGTGGACGAGTGGACGATCTGCCGGTACAGATCTCCGTGCTTCACCCGCCGCCCTCCTCCCGCCGGCCTGGTCCAGGTCCCGCGGCTCGCGGCCAAACATAGCGTCGGCGCGGGTGAGACGGACCGCGTGTTCGCCGTGTCGATGGGGACGTGGGCGTCGCCGTTCGTGAGGATGGGCACGTGAGGGACCTCGTGGGTGGGCCAGCGGTCATCGGCCGGCTTCGTGCCGCGCTGCTGCTCGCCGTCGCCGTCCTCGCCGTCGCCGACCTCACGACGTACGTCGCCCTCGTCGCCCAGGACGACCGCACGACAGCGGACGACGTCGCCCGGCAGGTCGTCCAGGCCGTGGCCGACGACGACTGCGGCGACCTGGGCGACCTGCTGGCCGACGACGCGGTCCTCCCTACCCCCGTCACCGCGTGTCTCCAGGGGCGGACGAACGCGGTGCGGATGACCGACGTCGCCGTGCTCGACACCTCGACCGACGGCGACGGCGCCGAGGTCAGGATCGCGCTCGAGTCCGGTGGCCGCCCGACGGAGATCGTGGTGGACCTGCAGCGCGACGACGACCGGTGGCTGGTGACGGCGATCCGGGCCCCCGACTGATGCCGCGGGGCGTCCTAGGGGTTCAGGGAGCCGCCTGGATCGTGGGGCCGGTCTCGGCGGCCTTCTCCTTGGCAGAGCCGACCGCGTCGGCGGCCTTGTCCTTGGCGGCGCCGGCGACCTCGGTGGCCTTCTCCTTGGCCGTCTCGGCGACGGAGGACGCGACCTCGCCGGCCTTCTCCTTGGCGGCGTCGGTGGCGGCCTGGACGCGCGGGTTCTCGGCCACCTTCTGGGCACCGGCACGGATCTGCTCGTAGCGGTCGCGGCCGGCCTTGGCGCCGACGACGTAGCCGGCGGCGAACGCGACGGCGAGGGTGAGCTTGGACATGGTGACCTCCTGGGTGGATGTGTCTCCTGTCTAGCAACAAGGGTCACCCTCCGGTTCACGCCGGAGGGTGGGACTGCGGAGGGTGGGACTAGGGTCGCTGCTCTTGGTTGTTCGGCGCAACCAACTGGGGAGGGGACCCGATGGAGACCGAGGCACGGCGCGACGGCCGGACCGTCACGTTCGTCGTGCTCGCGGTCTCGGTGTCGTCGTTCGCACTGCTGCAGTCGCTGATCGTCCCAGTGCTGGGCAAGATCCAGACCGAGTACGAGACCGACCAGACCACCGTGACCTGGGTGCTGACGGCCTACCTGCTGTCGGCGTCCATCGCCACTCCGATCCTGGGCCGGGTCGGCGACGCGGTCGGCAAGAAGCGGATGCTCGTCCTCACGCTCACGGCCCTGTCGGTGGGCTCGCTGCTGGCCGCGCTGGCCCCGAGCATCGGCTGGCTGATCGCGGCCCGGGTCGTCCAGGGCCTGGGGGGTGGCGTGCTGCCGCTGTCGTTCGGGATCGTCCGCGACGAGTTCCAGGAGAAGATGACCGGCGCGCTCAGCGTGCTGGCGTCGCTGACCGCCGTCGGCTTCGGCGTCGGGATCGTCGTCGCCGGGCCGATCGTCGACCTGCTGGGCTACGCCTGGCTGTTCTGGCTGCCGATGATCGTGACCGTGCTGGCCGCGGCCGCCGCGCTCGTGCTCGTCCCGGAGTCACCGTTCCGCACGCCGGGCGGGGTGCCGGTGCTGCCCGCCGTACCGCTGGCCCTGGCGCTGGTCGCGCTGCTGCTGGCCGTCAGCCAGGGCAACAAGTGGGGCTGGGGCTCGCCGCTCGTCCTCGGCCTCTTCGTCGCGTCGGCCCTGGTCGGCGCGCTGTGGGTGCGGGTCGAGACGCGGGTCGCGGTGCCGCTCATCGACATGCGGATGATGCGGCTGCGCGGCGTCTGGACCACCAACGTCGTCGCGGGCTTCGTGGGCTTCGGCATGTTCGCGTCGTTCGGCTTCCTGCCCCAGCTCATCCAGACGCCGTCCGAGGCGGGCTACGGCTTCGGCGCGACCATCACCGAGTCGGGCCACCTGATGCTCCCGAGCGCCGTCGCGAGCTTTGCCGTCGGCTTCACCACCGCCCGGCTGATCGGCTGGGTCGGCGCCCGGACGGTCATCGTCAGCGGCACGCTGCTCACCGCGGCGGCGTTCGTCTCGCTGGCCCTGTTCCACGCCACCCACGCGCAGCTGTACGCCGCCACGACGGTCCAGGGGATCGGCTCGGGCCTGGTGTTCTCGAGCCTGGCGGGGGTCGTGATCGCCAGCGTCCCGCGCGAGCAGACCGGCGTCGCCAGCGGCATGAACGCCAACATCCGCACCATCGGCGGCTCGATCGGCTCCGCGGTGATGGCCGGTGTCGTCACCGCCCACGTCGGCCCGGCCGGGTTCCCCGAGGAGGCCGGCTACACCGTCGGCTTCGTCATCCTCGCCGGCGGCATGGTCTGCGCCGCGGCGGCGGCCGCGTGCATCCCCCACCTCGGCCGGCCCGCGCCGACGACGCGGCTCACCGACGCCGACGACGGCGAGCTCGGCCTGATCGCCGGCGCGCCCGCCGTACCGGTGACGCGCTCCGCCTGAGGGTCCGCCTGCCCTAGCCGCGGAGCCGGACGGTCCGGACGAGCTGCCGGCGGATCTGCTGGGCCGTCCACGGGAAGGTCACCCACTTCTCGTGGGAGAAGAGGCGGGTCTGGTCGGCGGACCAGGGCGAGCGCGGGTTCTCGTACTGGCTGTAGGTGAGGATCGTCCGGGCCGACAGTCCCCTCTTCAGGAACGCGATCGACTGGATGTGCGACGAGCCGTAGGTGATCGGCCGGAAGCGGTTGGTGTTGTCGCGCGGCAGGCGGGACGCGAGGGCGTTGGCGTTGCCGGCCGCGTCGCCGAGGCCGCCGCCGAGCGGGATCGCCGGTGAGCCGCGGTCGCCCGCCACCTGCAGCCGGCCCCACGGGGCGCCGAAGGCGACCCTGCGGCTACGCAGGAAGTCGATGGCGTCCTGCATCGCGGCGACGACCTGGGGGTTGGTCTCGGCCAGGTCACGCGGGGTGCCGAGCGGGTCGGACGCGTCGAACGGCACCTCCCACAGGGCGTCGGCCGGGGCCCGGGTGATGAACTCCTCGAAGAGGTGGGTGCCGACGGACGTCGTGTCTGAGCGGCGGTCCCACTTCTTCAGCACCGCGCAGGCGGCGGTCTCCCCGGTGGCGGCGCACACCTCGTCGAGGTCGCCCCCGACGCTCATCACCTCGGCAGCGCGGACCCGGTTGCCGTGCTCGTGGGACGCTAGCGTCGCCGGGGTCTCCTTGCGGCCGCCGCGGAGCCGGTCGATGACGTACTGCGACACCATCCGGGTGCGCATCGTCCGCGCGCACCGCTCGCAGCCGATGATCGAGGCGTAGCCCTCGAGCGGCGAGGCCGGGTTGGGCAGCCAGTAGGAGTCGTTGGCGTTCATCACCCAGTCGCGGCGGACCGTCGCCGGCAGGTTCTTGGTCCCGAAGATCCCGGGCCGCTGGGCGTCGGCGTCGGTGCCCCACGCGCAGCTGCTGCCGGCGAAGGTGCCGTCGAGGCCAGGAAGCCCCGCGACCTGGTCGAGCAGCAGGCCGACCGGCGTCAGGCAGCGCTGCTTCATCGCGTCGGTGACGTGGGGGACGACGGAGTGGTCGGCGTAGAGGACGTCGCCCTTGCGGTCGGCCGCGGTCGTGTTGACCCACGACATCCCGCCGGCCGCGTCCTGGCGGCGCAGGAGGTCGCGGACGCTGCTCGCCCTGCCCATGTCGAGGAACGTGTCGATCGTGCGCAGGTGCTCGGCGTTGGCGTCACGGATCGCCCAGACGCTGGCCGGCGACCACGGCATCAGGGTGGCCGCCGAGTCGACGACGTAGCCCTGGTCGGTGCGGTAGAGGTCCTCGCGGACGGTGCCGACGCTGCCGTTGGCACGCTTGACCTTGATCGTCACGAAGCGGTGCTCGAGCTGCCTCGGGCCGCGGTCGGTGAGGTAGGTCGTCGGGCTGCCGACGAGCTTGTACTCGTAGGGCGTGAAGCGGTAGGCCGTCGAGACGGTGTGGCTCCACGCGACGTTCTTGTTCCAGCCGATGTTGATCGCCGGCGAGCCGATCAGCGAGGCCCCCGCGACGTCGTACCGGCCCGGGATCGTGAGGTGCTGCTGGGTGAAGCGGTAGCGGCCGCGCCACGGGAAGTGCGGGTTGCCGAGCAGCATCCCCTTGCCGGTCGACGTCTTGGCGCCGCCGACGGCGGTCGCGTTGGAACCGAACGGGCGCGCGGGGTCCTTGCCGAGCGCCTTGAGCAGCTGGTCGCGGTCGACCTGCGACGCGCGCAGCGGCAGCTCGGGCAGGCCCGGGTCGGTCAGGCTCGGCGGGTCGGCGTCGGCGATCTCCTTGACGAACACGCCGGTGGAGGCCAGGAGGTTGGCGAGGTAGACGCCGTAGTAGAGGTCGATCGGCTTGAGGTCGGGCCTCAGGTAGCCCGCGCCGCGGCAGGCCGGGTCGGTGACCTTCTGCGTCCGCAGCCACCGGTTGACCCCGGCGACGTAGCCGGTGACCAGCTGGCGCGTGTCGGCCTTGGGACCCGCCTTTCCGACGAGCAGCTTCTCCACCACGCGGCGGTTGTGGAGGTCGCCGACGAGCGTGTCGACCTGCAGGTTGGAGCCGTTCATCGAGACGTGGTCGTCGTAGCGCCGCTGCGGCCCGAACCACCGCGACCGCTCCCCCCGCCCGGTCACCAGGGTGTCCATCAACGTGCAGATCGACGCGTCGGCCGCGGCGTACCCGCTGCCGTAGCCGAGCGAGGCGAAGTTCTTGGCGCTGATGTGCGGGATGCCGTGCTTGGTCCAGCGGATCGTGGCGTCGTAGCGCGGTTTCTTCCCCGATGTGGGTGCAGGGGTGGCAGGGCTCGGCGAGGCCGCGGTCGAGAAGGTCGTGCCGGCGGTGAGCGCGGCCGTGGGCGACGCCGGTAGGGCGGCCAGCAACGGGACGAGCGTGATCGAGACGGTCGCGGCAAGCAGTCGGCGTCGCATGCCGGGTCAACGTCAGAGGGTGACTCCGGTTACGCGCGACCCACGGTGGTCGAGCCGGTCGGACTGCCCGGGCCGACCACACGGTGGTCGAGGAAGGCGGCCACGCCTGTCACGAGGCCACCCAGCCGCAACGACAGGACGGGTCGGGCGGGTCGGCTGCGCCGATCTCGACACGCCGGGCCGTAGCCGGCCCATCGGCTCGATCACCGTGAAGGTGCGGACACGGTGGTCGAGCCGCGGGGACGGAGTCACCGCGCGTCGAGACCTCCGCAGCCGACGTACCCGGCTGACCACCTGGAGGTCGAGAGGGGCGGCCACTGGCAGCGACGGGGTCGGGTCGGGTGGGTCGGCTGCGGGGATCTCGACACGCCGGGCCGTAGCCGGCCCGTCGGCTCGATCACCGTGAGGGAGACGCTGACCCGTCACGTTTGTGCGACGGGTCAGCGATACGTCAGTGCACTCAGGCCCACCACACGGTGGTCGAGCCGCGGGGACGAAGTCACCGCGAGTCGAGACCTCCGCAGCGGGTACGCCGGACTGGGCCACGGAGGTCGAAGAGGCCGGCCCACTCAGAGACGGGGTCGGCTCTGGTGGGTCGGCTGCCGGGGATCTCGACACGGGCTCGCCAAGGGCTCGCCCGGCTCGATCACCGTGTGGGTGGCGGTCTGGGCGTGCCGATGGCCCCGCTGCCTGGCGGCTGCGGGGCCGTCGGGGCGTTCAGGGTCGTCGGCGTCTGCGGTCGACGACGTAGACGATGCCGGTGGGGCTGGTCCACTCGTACAGTCCGGGTTCGAGGACTCGGTAGGACCAGTGGCCGTGGGTATTGGCGCGGTGGTGCCGGCGGCACAGCATCGCGAGGTTCTCAACACTCGTGGGGCCGCCGGCGTCGAAGGGGATGATGTGGTCGAGGTCGACGTGGCGGCGGTGGCAGCCCGGGAACACACCCGTCCCGTCACGCAGGCGCACTTGCTCGCGGATGGCCTCGGTCGGGCGGTAGGCCTCGGTCGATGGGTTCGTGTTGAGGTCGATGACTGGCTTGACGGTCACTGTGGTGCCGGCCTGTTCGCACCACTGGCGGACCTGCTCGAGCAGGACCGGGGACCAGGTGTTGGCCACGGACCCCGGCACGTCGGGGTTGTCGGCGTCGAGGTGGACGTAGAGCGTCACCCCACGACCACTGCCCACGCAGTCGAGATCCAGCGCTAGCTGGTGGCGGCCCATCTCACCGAGGGCTTGGGAGCGGCGCACGTCGAGGGTCTCGGTGGAGCCGAGGTCGGCCAACGCCTGGGCGCCGTTCTTGAGGGCGGCTTCGAGGTCGACGGCGTCGGCGAGGTCGAGGGTCGCGGAGACCTCGACGGTGCCGGCGGTGGAGACCCCGTCGAGGTAGACGTCGGCGTGCCGCCCTTCGGCTGCAGCCTGGCGGCGGCGTTCGGCCTCGAGGGGGTCGTGCTCGTCGCGCGCGGCGTCGACGGCGCGGTCGATCTGGGCGAAGGAACAGGTGTGCAGGAACGGTGCCAGCGCCTGGTCGACCGCGATTGCGCCGTCGGGTGGCAGGGCGATGGTCTGCTCGGCGACGCGGAACGCCTTCCACACCTGGACCTCGAGCCTGACCACGCGGGCGTAGAGATGCGGGAGCCGGTGCCTCAGCTCCAACGCCTTGCCGAGGTAGGCGAGCCCTCCGTCGGTGGACATCCCTAGAGAAAGTGCGAGGTCGAGGGCGGCGTACTCCCCGACGACGGGTGCGCCCGGGCCGGCGAGGTGGAGGGCGGGCTCGACCATCGGGTCCAGCAGGTCGGC
>NZ_JAURVJ010000050.1 GCF_030655615.1 Nocardioides sp. | reverse complement strand
GGAGCGGCGGGTTCGTCGGTCGCACCGTCGAGGCCGAGGTCGACCTCGCCGCCGACGACGACCGCGCCGCCGAGGTGCGCGGCCTCCTCGGCCGGGTCGGCGCGCTCCCCGAGCGCGCGGCCCCGCCGCACCCCGACGGCTTCACCTACGAGCTCGACGTCGACGGCCGCACCGGTCGCTTCGTCGAGAGCGACCTCACCGACGACCTGCGGCGGCTGGTCGACGTGGTGCTGCGTGATCCGGGGTCGGGCTCGGCGAGCCACTCCTGACCCAGATTTCACCGGCCGGCCGACACAACCCGTCCCTGGCCGCTGATGCGTTATTGGCCAGGCAAGGCATTCACCGGCCAGCCGGTGAATCTTGGGTCAGGTGGGACGAAGCACCCCGAGCCCAATGCGACCGATCAGCCCAGCGCGCGGTCGAGCGCAGCGTCGACGTGCAACGTGGTGGCCGGGAAGAGCGGCAGCTCGACGTCGTGCTGGCGCACCAGCAGCTCGAGCTCGGTGCAGCCCAGGATCACGCCCTTGGCGCCCGCGTCCCAGAGCTCGTCGACCAGCCCGACGACCTTGCGGCGCGAGGAGTCGAGCACCTTGCCGTGCACGAGCTCGTCGTACACGATCCGGTTGACGGCCTCGTGGCTCGCCGAGTCGGGCACGTGGACGGTGATGCCGTGGGAGGCGATCCGGTCCACGAAGAAGCGGCGCGACATCGAGAACGACGTCCCGATGAACCCGACCGAGTCGAGGCCGCGCGCGGTGACCGCGTCGGCGATGACGTCGCCCAGGTGGAGCAGCGGGATCGACACGGCGTCGGCCACCTGGTCGGCGACCATGTGGAACGTCGTGGTGCACATGAGCAGGAAGTCGGCGCCGGCCGCCTCGACCGAGCGTCCGGCCGCGGCCAGGATCTCGGCGACGTCGTCCCACTCCTCCTGCTCCTGCAGGGCGGTGACCTCGGCCAGGTCGACCGACGCCATCACGGTCTTGGCCGAGGAGAGGCCGCCGAGCCGCTTCTCCACGCCCTGGTTGAGTGCCTGGTAGTAGACGGCGCTGGACTCCCAGCTCATCCCGCCGATCAGTCCGATCGTCTGCATGGCTCGATTCTGCCGTACGCCAGGCCCCACACCGTGCTGGGCCCGGTCGACCGGAGGCTGCGGTGGTTTCGACGCGCTGACGCGGCCTCGCAGGCTCAGCCGTGTCGCTTGCTCAACCTCCTGGGGTCGACGCCCTGACCTCGCCCTCGGTCAGGGACTGATCCTGTGGACCTTGTGCTGGGCCGCCTGGGCCCGCGGCCGCAGGACCAGTTCGTCCACGTTGACGTGCCGGGGACGGGTGACCATCCACCCGATCGCGTCGGCGACGTCCTCGGCGACCAGCGGCTCGGCGACGCCGGCGTAGATCGAGGCGGCCTTGTCGGCGTCACCGTCGAAGCGCACGAGCGCGAACTCGTCGGTCTTGACCATCCCGGGCGCGACCTCGCAGACGCGGACCGGCTGGTCCCACAGCTCGAGGCGCAGGGTCTCGGTGACGACCTGGGTGCCGTGCTTGGCGGCGGTGTAGCCGGCGCCGCCCTCGTAGGCGATGCGGCCGGCGGTCGAGCCGACGTTGCAGATGACGCCCGCGGCGTCGTCGGCCTGGAGCAGGGCGGGCAGGAGGGCGCGGGTGACCTGCATCAGGCCGATCACGTTGACCTCGTACATCCGGCGCCAGTCGTCGGCGTCGGCCTGCGCGACCGGCGACGAGCCGAACGCGCCCCCGGCGTTGTTGACGAGGACGTCGAGCGTGTCGCCGACGGCCTCGGCCAGCGCGGCGACCGAGTCGGCGTCAGTGACGTCGCAGGTGACGGCGGTGCCGCCGATCTCGGCGGCGAGCGCCTCGACCCGGTCGGTACGCCGGGCGGCACAGATGACGTGGAAACCCAGTCCGGCGAGGGTGCGGGCGGTGGCTGCGCCGATGCCGCTGCTGGCACCGGTGACGACGGCGGTACGAGTCATGGGTCGATCATCCCCGGGCTGGCAGACTGGCGCGTCGTCGGGTGCGGGGTACGAGGTGCGAGAGGTCCGGAGGAGGGCGCGGGTGCGGGTCGTCGCGCTGGGGGCTGCGCTGGCCGGTGGGGTCTGCCTGGTCGCCCACCTGTTCCTCGACGTCGACGTGCTGTCGTGGCTAGGCCTCGGGCTGCTCGGCGTCGCGGCGGCCGCCGTCGGGGCGGGTCTCGTACGGGCCCGCTGGCTCGCGGTCGTCACGGCGACCGGCGCGATCGCCCTCGCCTGGGCGGTGCTCGAGCTCGCGCACGACCTCGCCCCCGACCGCGCGGTCGAGGCGGCCGTGGGCGGGTTGGCGTCGCTGTGCGTCGCGGTCGCGATGCTCCGCCGGCCCGATCCGGCCGGCCAGGCCGGACGCCCGGGGAATCACCGGTCCTGACCTACGGTTGCGGTGCACATGGGAGAGGTAGATGGGTGACCTGAGACGGCTGGCGATGATCAGCCTGCACACCTCACCCCTCGACCAGCCCGGCACCGGCGACGCGGGCGGGATGAACGTCTACGTCGTCGAGCTCGCCCGCCGGCTCGCGGCCCGCGGGGTCGAGGTCGACGTCTTCACGCGCGCGACCAGCTCGACCCACGAGGCCGTCGTACCCCTGGCCGACGGGGTGCTCGTCCGCCACATCACCGCCGGCCCGTTCGAGGGCCTGACCAAGCACGAGCTGCCCGGGCAGCTCTGCGTCTTCGCTCGCGAGGTGCTGCGCACCGAGGCCGCCCAGCCGGTCGGCCACTACGACGCAGTCCACTCCCACTACTGGCTCTCGGGCCAGGTCGGCGCGCTCGCCCGCGACCGGTGGGGCGTCCCGCTCGTCCACAGCATGCACACGATGGCGAAGGTCAAGAACGACGCGCTCGCCGCCGGCGACACCCCCGAGCCCGCCGCGCGGGTCATCGGCGAGGAGCAGGTGGTCGAGGCCGCCGACGTCCTGGTCGCCAACACCGAGCTCGAGGCCGAGCAGCTGGTCAAGCTCTACGACGCCGACCCCAGCCGGGTCGAGGTCGTGCACCCCGGCGTCGACCTCGACGTCTTCCGCCCCACCGACGTCGCCGTCGCCCGGGCCGCGCTCGGCCTGCCGCGCGAGGCGGTCGTGCTGATGTTCGCCGGCCGGATCCAGCCCCTCAAGGCCCCCGACGTCCTGCTGCGCGCCGTCGCGGTGCTGCTCGAGCGCGACCCGTCGCTGCGCTCGCGGCTCGTCGTCCCCGTCGTCGGCGGCCCTTCCGGGTCCGGCCTCGACCGCCCGACGGCCCTGGCCGCGCTGGCCCGCGATCTCGGCATCGACGACGTCGTCCGGTTCGTGCCGCCGGTGACCCAGCCCGAGCTCGCCCGCTGGTACGCCGCCGCCACCCTGGTCGCCGTCCCGTCCTACAACGAGTCGTTCGGCCTGGTCGCCGTCGAGGCCCAGGCGTGCGGCACCCCCGTCGTCGCGGCCGCCGTCGGCGGGCTCACCACCGTGGTGCGCGACGGCCACAGCGGAGTGCTGGTCCCCGGCCACGACGCCGAGGCGTGGGCAACCGCGCTGCGCCGGGTCGCCTGCGACGACACCGAACGGGACCGACTGGCCGCGGGCGCCGTCGTCCAGGCCCAGGAGTTCTCGTGGGACGCCACCGCCGACCAGACGCTCGGGGTGTACCGCCGCGCCCGGGCCCACATGCGAGAGTCCCTGAGTGCCCGCTGATCCCACCGTCGTCGCCGTCATCCGCGACTACCTCGCCGCCAACGACCTCGAGGCCGAGGAGCCCGGCGGCCCCGAGGCGGGCGTCTTCGGGTTCGCGCTGCCGGGGGAGAAGAAGCTCCAGACCGCCGTACGCCTCGACGTCGGCCCGCACCACCTCGCCGTCCACGCGTTCGTCTGTCGCGCGCCGGACGAGAACCGCGAGGAGGTCTACCGCTGGCTGCTGCAGAAGAACCTGCGCACCTACGCCGTCTCGTTCGCCATCGACCGCCTCGGCGACATCTACCTCGACGCCCGCCTGCCGCTCGCGGTCGTGACGCCCGACGACCTCGACCAGATCCTCGGCGCGGTCCTCTCGGTCGCCGACGAGTCGTTCAACACGATCCTCGAGCTCGGCTTCGCCAGCTCGATCCGCAAGGAGTGGGAGTGGCGCAAGCTCCGCGGCGAGCCCACCCACAACCTCGAGGCCTTCCGCGGCTGGCTCGAGGCCGGCGACGACCTCGACCCCACCCACAACTGACGCCGACCCGTCGTAGATCTACGACGGGTCAGCGGAAATCACGGTGACCCGTCGTAGATCTACGACGGGTCAGCGAGATGTCACGGTGACCCGTCGTTGATCGCTGACGGGTCAGCGTCAGGCGGTGGCGGAGCGGGGGTCGCCGAGGGCGAGGAAGCGGGAGGCCGGGACGGGGCGGCCGAGGTGGTAGCCCTGGCCGAAGTGGCAGCCCATGGAGCGCAGGTGGGCGGCCTCGAGGGCGTTCTCGATGCCCTCGGCGACGATCATCACGCCGAGGGTGTTGACGAGGTTGAGGACGGCGCGGGTGAGCATGAAGTCGCTCGAGTCCTTGGCGATGCCCGAGACGAGCGACCGGTCGACCTTGACCGTGTCGATCGGCAGACGGTGCAGGTGGGCGATCGAGGAGTAGCCGGTGCCGAAGTCGTCGATGCCGAGGCTCACGCCGAGGTCGCGCAGCGCGAGGAGCGTGACGTGGACGTCGGCGTCCTCGGCGACCATCGCGGTCTCGGTGATCTCGAGCAGCAGCATCGAGGGGGCGACGCCGGCGCGGGTGAGGGCGGCCTCAACGTGGTCGACGTAGGTCGGCTCGCGCAGCTCGAGCGGGGACACGTTGACGTGCATCCGGAACTCGGGCCGCAGCTGGTCGCCCCACTCGGCGACCTGGGCGAGGGCCTTCTCGAGGACCAGGCGGCCCAGGGGCACGATCAGCCCCGTGCGCTCGGCGGCCTCGACGGTGAGCATCGGCGACACGGCGCCGCGCAGCGGGTGGGTCCAGCGCAGCAGCGCCTCGGCGCCCACCAGGCGGTGGACCCGCAGGTCGTGGACCGGCTGGTAGTGCAGCTCGAGCTGCTCGGGGTGCTCGGTGATCGCGACGGCGAGGTCGCGGACCCGGGTCAGCTCGTCGGCGACCCCGACCGGGGCGGCGCCGGCGTGCCAGCGGGTGGCGCCGGGGGCGTCGCGGCCGGCGGCGACG
>NZ_JAURVJ010000159.1 GCF_030655615.1 Nocardioides sp. | reverse complement strand
CGGGTGGCCGACGGGGCGACCGCCGTCTCGGGCGCAGCGGCCGGGACGGCCGCCGTGCTCGACCCGGTCCGGGCCGCCGCCGTCAGGTCGCCGCGGAGCTCGGCGGCGTCGGCGTAGCGCGCGGCGGGGTCCTTGGCCAGTGCCCGGGCGAGGACGCGGTTGATCATCGCCGTCGCGGGGTCACCCCCGTCGGCCAGCTGGGGGACGGGCGCGTTCTGGTGGGCCAGGACCACCTGGGCCTCGGTGCCGCCGAAGGGCGGGGCCCCGGTGAGGCAGGTCCACAGCAGGCAGCCGGCGGCGTAGACGTCGCTCGCGGGGGTGGCGGGGGAGCCGTCGGCCCGCTCCGGTGAGAGGTAGGCCCAGGTGCCGGCGACGCCCCCGGGGCGCGTCATGCCGTCGGAGTCGTCGCTCTTGGCGATGCCGAAGTCGCACAGGTAGACGTGGAGGTCGGCCGCGGCGGGATCGCGGACCAGGACGTTGGTGGCCTTGACGTCGCGGTGCACGATGCCGATGCGGTGGGCGTCGTGGAGCGCGTCCGCCACCTGGGCGCAGACCGAGGCGGCCATCGCGCTGGGCAGCGGGCCGCGCTCCGCCAGCAGGCCGCCCAGGTCGCCGCCGGCGACGTACTGGGTGGCGATGTAGGGGACGCCGTCCTGCTCGCCGTGGTCGAAGATCTGGATGATGTGGGGCGAGTCGAGGCGCGCCAGGGCCTCGGCCTCGTGGGCGAAGCGGGCCCGGAACTCGTCGCTGTCGGCCAGCACGGCAGTGACCACCTTGAGCGCCACGGGGCGCTGGAGCACCGTGTCGGTCGCGAGGTGGACGACCCCCATGCCGCCCTGGCCGATCTGGTGCTCGACGCGATAACGACCGTAGGTGAGGGACACGGCCGGGACGCTACCCCGCCCGCGTCCGGCCGGAACGTCAGCCGGCGATCGGACCCGAGCCGTCGACCGGCTCGAGGGTCAGGCTCACCGAGTTGATGCAGTAGCGGTCACCGGTGGGGGTGCCGTAGCCGTCGGGGAAGACGTGACCGAGGTGCGAGCCGCAGCTGGCGCACCGGACCTCGGTGCGCTTCATGCCGAGGGTGCTGTCGTCGATGTACTCGATCGTGTCGGTCACCGGCTGGTAGAACGACGGCCAGCCGCAGCCGGAGTGGAACTTGGTGTCGGACTCGAAGAGCGTGGCCTGGCAGGCCTTGCACTTGTAGACACCCTTGGTCTCGGTGTCGGTCAGCTTGCCGACGAACGCTCGCTCGGTGCCGGCCTTGCGCAGCACCTGGTACTCCTCGGGCGAGAGCTCGGCTCGCCACTCCTCGTCGGTCTTCTCCACGTCGTAGGCCATGCCGTCAAGCCTACGGGTGGCCGCCCACTCCTGCGGTCGGTGGCGGCGTCCGAACGGCCAGGCGAGCTTCACCCTGCCGAGGCTACCCGCGGCCCCTCCGCCCGGGGCCTCGCGGCACTAGGGTCGGGCCATGCCCAAGACCCCTGCCGCCGAGGTCGAGGCCGGGGGACGCGCCGTGCGCGTCTCGAGCCCCGACCGGGTGATCTACGAGGCCACCGAGCGCACGCCCGAGGTCACCAAGCTGATGGTGGCGCAGTACTTCGCCAGCGTCGAGGACGGCCTGATGCGGGCGCTGCGCGACCGGCCGACGGCGCTGGAGCGGTGGACCTCGGGGGTGCGCGAGGGGATGAAGCTGGCCACCGGTCCGCAGGACCGTGACGCCGACGCGTTCTACCAGAAGCGCGTGCCCAAGGGCGCTCCGGACTACCTCGAGTCGGTCCGGATCACCTTCCCCAGCGGGCGCACGGCCGACGAGATCTGCCCGACCGAGATCGCGGTGCCCGTCTGGTGCGCCCACATGGGCGCGCTGACCTTCCACCCGTGGCCGGTTCGTCGCAGCGACGTCGACCGGCCCGACGAGCTGCGCATCGACCTCGACCCGCAACCCGGTACGACGTTCGCGGACGCCGTGCGCGTCGCCGGGCTGGCCGACGAGCTGCTCCGCGAGCTCGGGCTCGTCGGCTACCCCAAGACCAGCGGCAACCGTGGCGTCCACGTCTACGTCCGGATCCGGCCCGACTGGGAGTTCACCGACGTCCGGCACGCCGCGATCGGCTTCGGCCGCGAGCTGGCCCGCCGCGACGACGGCGTCACCGTCGAGTGGTGGAAGGAGGAGCGGGGTGAGCGCATCTTCGTCGACTTCAACCAGAACAACCGCGACCGCACCATCGCCTCGGCCTACTCGCTGCGCCCGGTCTCGGGGGCGGCGGTCTCGACGCCGGTGACCTGGGCCGAGCTGGCCGACCTGCGCGACCCCAAGGAGTTCAACCTCTTCACGGTGCCCGACCGCGTCGCCGACGGCGATCCGTGGGCCAGCATCGACGACACGGCCTACTCCCTGCAGCCACTCCTCGACCTCTGGGAGGAGCAGGGCGCCGTCGAGCTCAGCTTCCCGCCCGACTACCCCAAGATGCCGGGGGAGCCGCCGCGGGTGCAGCCGAGCAAGAAGGTCGCCGACCACTGGGACGCCGACGGCAACTTCATCGACCCGACCGACCGGTGAAGGGGCTGACGTCTCGCCCTTCCGGGTGACTACGACCACTTCTGGCCCGATTTGACCATTCGAATGCCCGAGTTCCGTTGACGGCAGTCAGTCAACAGTTGTTCACTGAACCGGTGACCAGCGACACCAAGCCTCCGCGCAGCAGGGTCAGCTGGGAGCGGGTCCGCAGGAGTGCGGACAAGCTCACGACACCCCTGCTGCCCGACGACTACCTCACCCTGCTCAACCCGCTGTGGAGCTCGCGCGAGCTGCGCGGCCGGGTCGAGAGGGTCATCCCCGAGACCGAGGACGCGGCGACGCTGGTCATCCGTCCCGGGTGGGGCTGGCGCTACGACCACCGCCCGGGCCAGTACGTCGGCATCGGGGTCTCGGTCGAGGGTAAGTTCCACTGGCGCTCCTACTCGGTCAGCTCCCCGCCCAAGCGCTCGGGCCGCACGCTGTCGATCACCGTGCGGGCGATGCCCGAGGGGTTCCTGTCCGACCACCTCGTCAACGGTCTCGAGCCCGGCACGATCGTCCGGCTCGCCACGCCCAACGGCGACTTCGTGCTGCCCGACCCGCCGCCGGCCCGGTCGCTGTTCCTCGTCGGCGGCAGCGGCATCACTCCCGTCATGGCGATGCTGCGCACCCTCGACCGCCGCGGCACGATGGGCGACGTCGTCCTCCACTACTCCTCGACCACGCCCGAGCGGATGATCTTCCGCGACGAGCTGCGCCGGCTGCACGACAAGCACGAGAGCCTCACGGTCCACGAGTGGTTCTCCGAGGAGAGCGGCATCTTCGGGCTCGCCGGCCTCGCAGAGGTCGTCCCCGACTGGGCCGAGCGCGAGACGTGGGCCTGCGGGCCCGGCCCGATGCTCGACTCGGTCGAGGAGCACTGGGAGAAGCACGACCTCGAGGACAGCCTGCACCTCGAGCGCTTCTCGCTCCAGCTCGGTGGCGAGGGGGGCGAGGGCGGTGAGATCACCTTCCAGAACTCCGGCAAGAAGGTCGAGTCCGACGGCGCCACCACGGTGCTCGAGTCCGGCGAGGAGGCCGGCGTCGGCATGCCCTACGGCTGCCGGATGGGCATCTGCCACACCTGCACCGTCACCAAGATCTCCGGCACCGTGCGCGACCTGCGCAACGGCGACGAGTACGACCAGCCCAACGAGCAGGTGCAGACGTGCGTGACCGTCCCGGTCGGCCCCTGCACCCTCAACATCTGACCCACCACCTGATCGATCACCTGACCGACCAACGAAGGGACCCCCGTGGCTATCGCGGACGTCAAGGAGTACACCCACCTGACCGAGGCCGACGTGGAGGCGCTCGGAGCCGAGTTCGACAAGATCCGTGAGCGCGTCGAGCAGGCGCGTGGCGCCAAGGACGCCGCCTACATCCGCCGGGTCATCCGCACCCAGCGCTGGATGGCCGCGGCGGCCCGGATCGGGATGATCGTCAGCTCGCCCCTCGACCCGAAGGTGCGCCGGCCCGTCCTGGCCGCGAGCGCGATCTCGTTGGGCCTGGCCAAGATCCTCGAGAACATGGAGATCGGCCACAACGTCATGCACGGCCAGTGGGACTGGATGAACGACCCCGAGATCCACTCCTCGACCTGGGAGTGGGACACCGGCCAGCCGGCCGAGCAGTGGAAGCACAGCCACAACTACATCCACCACCAGTTCACCAACGTGCTCGGCTTCGACAACGACATCGGCTACGGCGTGCTGCGGATGGCGCGGGAGCAGAAGTGGCACCCGGTCAACCTCGGCCAGCCGGTCTACAACGCGCTGCTCGCCGGGCTCTTCCAGTGGGGCGTCGCGCTGCACGACCTCGACCTCGAGGCGATCCGCAAGGGCAAGAAGGACCCGCAGGAGATGAAGCGGCAGCTCAAGCAGATCGCCAAGAAGGGCCGCAACCAGATGTTCAAGGACTACGTGCTCTACCCCGCACTCAGCGGCAAGGAGTGGAAGTCCACGATGAAGGCCAACGTCGCGGCCAACTTCATGCGCAACGTGTGGTCCTACATGATCATCTTCTGCGGCCACTTCCCCGACGGGGCCCTCCACTTCACCGAGGAGGAGCTCGAGGACGAGACCCGAGCCGAGTGGTACCTGCGCCAGATCCTCGGCACGGCCAACTTCGAGGGCGGCAAGCTGCTGCACATCATGAGCGGCAACCTCGGCTACCAGATCGAGCACCACCTGTTCCCCGACCTGGTCAGCAACCACTACGGCGAGATCTCGCCCGAGATCCGCGCGCTCTGCGACAAGTACGACATCCCCTACACGACCGGTCCGCTGCATCGGCAGTACGGCCAGGTCCTGCGCACCATCCACAAGCTGGCGCTGCCCAACAAGTTCACCAAGGCCGACGGTCCCCGGACCGACGTCGAGGTGGAGGTCGAGCAGAGCCGCCAGCACCGTCACGAGGACCGGCAGCAGCGGCGTACCGAGCTCGGTGGGTGGTCCCGGTCGCAGGCGTCCGCACGGGGGTGACCGACCTGGTGACCGACCTGTTCGCCTGGGACGAGGGCGTCCTGCTCCGCCGCAAGGTCACCCAGTGCGCGCTGTCGCGCGTCTGCGGTGGCTGCGGCACCCCGCTCGGCCGGCCGATCGCGTTCGTCGGGTCGGCCGACGAGGTGGCCCGCAACGAGTTCCACGCCCCGCCGCTGCACGCCACCTGCGCCGACGACGTACGCCGGGCGCTCGAGCCGTCGTGGGAGGTCGTGCTGACCTCGGGCTTCGAGTTCGTCCGCCCGGCGTCGGACGACCTCGACCCGCTGGCGAGGTTCCAGCCCAACTCCCTCATCGGGTGACCCCGGACGGGTCCTATAGCCTCGCCCGGGTGAAGAAGGTCCTCGTCGTCACCGGCTCCGGCCGGAGCGGCACCAGCAGCGCCGCGGGCACGTTGAAGCGGTTCGGCTTCCACATCCCGCAGCCTGAGGTCGAGACCGACGACCGCAACCCACGCGGCTACTACGAGCCGCTGTGGGTCGCGGAGTTCCACAAGCACTGGCTCAACGGCATCCCCGTCCGCACGATCGACAGCCGGCCACACGCCGGTGACGTCGCGATGGCCGACGTGACGCCCGAGCGGGAGGAGACGCTGCGCGCCTGGCTCGCCGACGAGCTGGCGCAGCGCCCCAACGGCGACGTCGTGGTCATCAAGGAGACCCGGGCCTACTGGGTCTACCCGCTGTGGGAGCGCGTGGTCGCCGCGACCGGCGCCGAGCTCGCCAGCCTGACGATGCTGCGCCACCCCACCCAGGTCGTCCGCTCGCGCGACTCCGCCTACCTCAGCGGCCGGTCCGACGACCTGCGCCTCGAGCGCGAGACGACCAACGTCGCGGCCTGGATGAACTCGGTCTTCGTCACCGAGCGCGCCACCCGCGGCAACCCACGCGCGTTCGTCCCCTACTACGACCTCATCGGCGACTGGCGGACCGCGATGACCCGCGCCTGCGACCAGGTCGGCGTCGACCCCGGCGACCTCAGCGGCCCCCACTCCGTCGACGACTTCGTGACCACGTCGCTCAACCGCTCGGCCGCCACCTGGGACGGCCTGACCGTGCCCGCGGTGCTGGTCGACCTGGCCGAGCGCACCTGGGCCGCTGCCCACGTGCTGGTCGAGGAGCCGGCCGACGCCGAGGCGATGGCCACCCTCGACGGGCTCGCCGCCGACTACGCCGAGCTCTACCGCACCTCCGCTGCGATCGTCTCCGACGAGACGTCGTCCGACCTGCTGGCGCTGCGCACCGAGCTCGAGGGGCGGCTCGCGGTCAAGAACGAGCGGCTCGAGAAGCTCCGCCGCAAGCTGCGCGAGGCCGAGGCCCGCGCCGACGGGACGGCCTCGTGAGCCGCGTCGTCCTGGTCGCCGGCGCCGGTCGCAGCGGCACCAGCACCGTCGCCGGCGCACTGAGCATGCTCGGGCTGCACCTGCCCGAGCCGCAGGTGCCGGCCGACGAGACCAACCCGCGCGGGTTCTACGAGTCGCAGTGGGTCGTCGACTTCCACAAGGCGATCCTGCGCCGCAGCCCGGTCGTCCGCACCCTCGACTCGCGCCCCGAGGCCGCCGAGCTCGCCCGCGGCCTCCCGACCGAGGTCGACGCCGACGAGCTCGACGAGTGGCTCGGTGAGGCGCTCGCGCAGGCCCGGCAGGGCCAGGTCGTCGTCAAGGACCCGCGGGCCTTCTGGTTCCACGACCTGTGGCGCGCGGCGGCGACGCAGCGCGGTGCCGGCCTGGGCTTCGTCACGATGCTGCGCCACCCCGTCGAGGTCGCCAAGTCCCGCGACACCCACTACACGCCGACCGACCGGGGCGAGAGCTTCCGCCGCCAGCGGGCCACCGCCAACATCGCGGGCTGGGTGCACGCGTGCCTGGTGACCGAGGAGGTCACCCGCCCCGACCCGCGCGTCTTCGTCCGCTACGTCGACCTGCTCGCCGAGTGGCGACCGGTGCTCGCCGACGTCGGCGCCCGCCTCGACCTCGACCTCGACCTCGAGACCGGCGCGCCGCTCGTCGACGCCTTCATCGAGCCGACGCTGCGTCGTTCCGAGACCACCTGGGACTCCGTCGACGTCCCCGACACGCTGCGCGCCGTCGCCGAGGGCACCTGGGAGCAGATGCTCCGGCTCGTCGACGACCCGGCCGACCCCGGCGTACCCACCGAGCTCGCGCGGCTGCGCGCCGACTACGAGCGGGTCTTCGACCACGCCGTCGGCGTCGCCCTCGACCACACCCAGGCCCGCGAGGTGCACGTGCGGCGCCGCACGCGCGGCAACGTCCGCGAGGACTTCGAGTCCAAGATCGCCGAGCTCGAGCAGCAGCTCGAGGAGGCCCACCTCGGCACGAGCGACGAAGACCTCGATGACCGGCCGCGCGGCTTCTTCGGGCGCTTCCGCGGCTGAGGAGCTCGTCGTGGCGGCCCGGCTCGGTCCGGCCCGTAGGGGCGGTGCGTCAGCCACCGTTCTGGGTCGTGGGGATAGGGGTTTCAGTGGCTCACTGACCGCTCGACCGGCCCGGCCCGGCGCGGTCCGGCCCGCGGGGGCGGTGCGTCAGCCACCGTTCCGGGTCAGAGTGACCGGGATTGGGTGGCTCACTGACCGCTCGACCGGTCCGGCCCGGCGGAGCGGTGCGTCAGCCACCGTTCCGGGTGACGGCGACTCGGGATTCGGTGGCTCACTCACCGCTCGACCGGCCCAGCCCGTGGGCGCGGCCCGGCCCAGGGAGGCCTACCGCTCCCAGGGCGCGGCGATCGGGAAGTACGCCTCGAGGAACTCCGCCACCAGCACCTCGACCTGGGCGGGGTCGCGACCGAAGTCGTGGCTGTCGCCCAGGCAGAAGCCGCCGCGCTCGCGGCGGAGCAGGTCGATGAGGCGTCGGCGCACGACGGTCTCGGTGATGTCGACGAAGGCGTAGTCGGTCTCGCCGACGTGGGCCGCGCCCGTGAGCAGGCCGTGGTGCTGCGCCAGCGACGACAGCACCGAGACGTCGGTCGCGGAGCGGAACGGGGCACGGGTGGTGGCGTCGACGGCGGACGCGTACCGCTCGGCCACCTCGCGCAGCGTCGAGACCCGGTGGGCGTAGGGCGCGTGGACCAGGGTGTTGACCGTGGTCGCGCCGAAGGCCTCGGACAGCAGCCGGCGGTTGTTGTCGGCGGCCAGCGCCCAGGGCAGCACGCCCTGGCCGGGCAGCCCCACCACCGTCGACGACGGGAACACCGCGGGGGACCCCGCCGGGCTGAAGAACGCCTCGGGCCAGGTGGGCGCCCCGACGAAGAAGTCGTCGTTGAAGTAGACGAAGTGCTCGGCCAGGCCGTCGATGCGGTGGACCACCGACTCGATCGCGTGGGAGTTGAAGGTCGGGAGCGCGTCGGCCGGCAGCAGGTCGCGGTGGTCGACGAGGTGGATGCGCGGGTGGTCGACGTCGAGCCAGGCCGGGACCTGACCGTCGGTGACGACGTGGATCGTCCGCACCCACGGCGCGAAGAGGTGCAGGCTGCGCAGGGAGTAGCGCAGCTCGCCGCGGTCGACGTAGCGGGCGCGTCCGCTCGCGGCGCGGGTCTGGGTCGTCGGGTCGCCGGTGACCTCGGCCAGGCGGGCGATGCGCCGCGCCTCCCAGGCCTCGTCGGAGCCGTCGACCCAGGTGTAGACGACGTCGACGGGGAAGCGGACGTCGTAGACGGTCGGCGCGGCCATCGCCGCCAGGGTCGGCACCTCGACGTCGTGCACGCGCACGGGCACGGTGGTGGCGCCGCGGGGGACCGACGTCGTCCAGGTGACGTGACCGGGTACGGCGTGCAGGTCGCCGTCGGGACCGGTCTCCCAGAACTCCACGGCCACCTCGCAGCCGCGGCCGAGCAGGGTGCCGCGCTCGCCGTCGGGGCCGTCGGTGCGCGGCCAGGGGTCGAGCAGCAGCCGGCCGGTGCGAGCGCGCTGCAGCGGCCCGACCATCTCGGCGGCGGTGCCACGGCGACTCGGCCAGCCGCGGTGCTCGGGGTCGTGGACGGAGACGTAGGACGGCAGCACGCCGGACTCGGCCAGCCCCACCAGCCCCGCGACGTACGACGACCGTGCGGCCATCGGCAGCACCACGGTCACGGGCCGACCGGCCCGTCCGGGCACCACGAACCACCCCTCCGCGAGCGGGCCGAGCCCGGTCGCCAGGGCGGTCGCGGCGGCGAGGGTCTCGTGGCGTGCCTGCTCGGGGGTGACGCCGACCCCGTCGCGGCCCAGCGGCGCGCGGTCCTGGTGGATCGCGACGGCGTCGACGCGGCCGACGGCGACGGCGGCGGTGCGGCCGGCGACCGGCGTACCGCCTGCGGCCCCACCGATCGGGACGCGGCGGCGCAGGGCGTCCTCGAAGACCTCGATCCAGCGCGAGGCGATGGCCTCGCCGTCCCAGGTCGCAGCCTTGGTGAGCGCGGCCGCGCCCATCCGGAGCCGCTCGGCCGGGTCGGTCGCCAGGCGCAGGATCGCGGCGGACAGGCCGGCCTCGACGCCCTGGGTGACGAGGAGGCCGTCGACGCCGTGGTCGATCTGGTCGCGGGGCCCGGTCGGCATGTCGTAGGCGATCACCGGCACCCCGGCGGCCATGGCCTCCTGGATCACCAGCGGGAACCCCTCGCCGGGCTGTGACGTCAGCGCCGACAGGCTCGCGCGCGCCCACTCGGCCTGCATGTCGGAGGTCGGCCCGGGCAGCTCGACGCGGTCGTAGAGCCCGAGCTTGCGGACCATGCCCATCGTCTCGAAGCGCCCGTGACCCTCGCCGAAGATGCGCAGCCGCCACTCGGGGATCCGGTCGGCGACGGCGCCGAAGGCCCGCACCAGCACCGGCCACTGCTTCTCGCTCGCCAGCCGGCCGACGCCGACGATCACCGGCTCGGTGAGAGGCGAGCGCGGGCGGAAGCCCGGCGCCAGGGCGTTGGGCACGACGACGACCTCGGGGCAGTCCGAGCCCAGCTCGACGCGCAGCCAGTGCGCCATCGGCTCGGTCAGCATCGCGACCACGTCGGCGCGCCGGGCGACGTCGAGCAGCAGGTGGCGGCTGTTGGGCCGCGAGTGCGAGGAGCGGTGCTCCTGGTGGACGACGACGGTGCGCGCCGGCGCGAGCTGCACGGCGTAGGTCAGCATCGCCGGGGTCACGGTCACGAGCACGTCGGACCGCAGCGCGGGCAGCGCCGCCTCGAGCGCCGCGTCGACCCGCGCGTCGAGCCCGGGGTCGGCGTTGTCGGGGATGAGCAGCGGGGTGCGGCCGCGCAGCGTCTCGAGGCTGTTGTCGACCAGGTCGCGGACGACGACGCCGGGCCCGAGCGGGAAGTGGGTGCGGCCCTCGGGCGGGAAGACGCTGAGGATCTCGACGTCGACGCCGCGTCTCGCCAGGGCGTTGGCCTGGGTGACCACGGCGCCGGCCGTGCCGCCGATGTCGTGGACCGTCGCGATCAGGAACGAGACCTTCACGAGGCGCCTCCCTCGCGGCGGAAGAGGGCCAGCCGGCCGTCGCGCAGCCACCGCAGCTCGAGGTCGGGCGCCGGCAGCGTCGGGAAGGCGGTGGCGTAGTGGGGGCGCTCCATCACGTTGCGGGCACGGGCGACCGCGACCCCGTCGGCCTCGAGCGGCAGGTTGGTCTCCAGCCGCAGGCCGGGCACGTCGCCCAGGACCACCACGCCGTCGGTGACCGGCAGCGTCACCCCGCCGACGGTCACGGTCGTGAGGGGTGCGGGTGACCCCAGCCGGACCGCGACGCCGTCGTCGACGGTCGTGATGCCGAGCACGACGACCACCGGCGCGACGGGGGAGCGACGTACGACGACCCGTCCGCCCTCGTCGTGCACCGACAGCTGCCACCGCCGGTCGGCGGTGACGGGGGCGTCGAGGGTCGGGGTCTCGGGCCGGGGCGCCCAGGCCGCGGTGACGGGCTGGTGCTTGCGGCCGTGGGCGAGCCACAGCTCCACCTCGCGCGCGGGGTCGTCGGCCAGCGCGGCCGCGACCGGCACGACGGCGGTCAGCAGCGTCTCGTCGCCGTGGGTCTCGCTCACCACGTCGACGGCCACGTCGGGTCCGCCGTCACGCACGAGGACCAGCGACTCGGCGCCGCGCACGGCGAGCCACAGGTGCTCGCCGTCGGCGACGCGGGCGTGCACGGCCTCGGCGGACGAGCCGGCCACCCGGCCGGGGACGACGCGCGACAGGATGCCCATTCAGCCACGCTCCCACGGCGCGGCCACGGGGTAGTAGCGCTCGAAGAAGTCGGCCAGGCTGCGGTCGAGCCGGCCGGCGCCGAGCGCGTGGTCGTGGTGGTCGCCCAGGCACACGAAGTCCTGCTCGCGACGCAGGGTGCGGCGCAGCTGCCCGTCGGCGTTGGCGTTGGCGAGGTTGACGAAGGTCAGGGGGTGCTCCTCGAGCGAGGCGACGAAGGCGGTGCCGGTCAGCAGCCCGTAGTGCTGGGCCAGCGAGCTGAGGGTGGAGATGTCGGTGCCGCTGCGGAACGGCGAGCGCGCGGTCGCGGCGAAGGCGTCGGGGAACCGCTCCTCGAGCGCCGTCAGCACCGAGACCCGGTGGGCGTAGGGCGCGTGCGCCAGGTTGCGCAGCGTCACGGCGCCGAACGCGTCCTGCAGGAGGCGGCGGTTGTTCCATGCCGCCCGCAGGAACGCGGGGGCGTCGGCGACGGCGCCGTCCGACGAGGCGAGCCCGACGTTCTGCCGCGAGAAGAACACCGACGTCAGCCCGGCGGGGCTGAACAGCGCCTCGGGCCGGAGCGGCCGGCCGAGCAGGAAGTCGTCGTTCAGGTAGACGAAGTGCTCGGCCAGCCCGGGGACGCGGTGCAGCGCGGTCTCGATGGCGTGGGAGCTGAAGGTCGGCAGCGCCTCGGCCGGCAGGATGTCGCGGTGGTCGACGACGTTGATCGCGGGGTGCTCGACCGCGAGCCACGACGGCACCTGCCCGGCGGTGACCAGGTGGATGCGCCGCACCCACGGGGCGAAGAGGTGCAGCGAGCGCAGCGAGAAGCGGAGCTCGCCGCGGTCGACGTACCTCGCCCGCCCGCTCGACGCCCGCGTCTGCGCGACGCCCGCGGTGTCGCCGGTCAGCGCCGCGAGCCGGTCGGCCCGGGCCGCGTCCCAGACGGGGTCGTCGCCGTCGACCCAGGTGTAGACGACGTCGACCGGGAAGCGGACCTCGGTCGCGGTCGGCGCCAGCATCAGCGGCAGCGAGCGGACCGTCACGCCGTCGACCTCGGCCTCGACCACGTCGCCGGCCAGCACCGCGGGCGGGATCCGGTCGGCGTAGGGGTTGCGGCGCGGCGCCACCAGCGAGCCGGACGGGTCGGTCTCCCAGAACTCGATCTCGACCCCGCAGCCGGTCGACAGCAGCGACGGCGCCCCGTCGACGAGCGGCCACGGCTCGAGCCCGACGACCGACGTACGGCCGCGCCGGAGGTCGGCGGCCAGGGCCGCCACCGGTCCTCGACGCTCGGGCCAGCCGGCCTCGGCCGGGTCCCGCAGGCAGAGGTACGCCGGCCCACCCGGTCGGGCCAGCGCGTCGAGCACCGCGGCGCGCGCCTCGACCGGCACGACGACGGTGGGCGACGGGTGCTCGTGGGCGGGCACGACCAGCCAGGTGTCGGTGGCCGACCGGGCGGCGTCGACCGCCCAGGCGAGCGCG
>NZ_JAURVJ010000158.1 GCF_030655615.1 Nocardioides sp. | reverse complement strand
AGACCGTGCTGGTGCGCGGCGCGGCGAGCGCGGTCGGCACCGCCGCCGTGCAGCTCGCCGTCGCTGCCGGGGCGCGCGTGATCGCCCTGGCCGGCGGCGCCGACAAGGGGCAGCTGTGCCTCGACCTCGGGGCCGACGTGGCGCTCGACAGCGGCCCGGGAGGCGCCGCCGAGAGGGCGGCCGTCTTCGACGCCGTCATGGACGCCACCGGCGACCGCGGCGTCGACGTGGTCTTCGACCCGATCGGCGGCGAGCTCACCGAGACGCTCTGGACCTGCGGCACGCTCGGCGGCCGCTACCTCGCGGTCGGCTTCAACGACGACCCAGAGTCGGGCCTCACGGGCCGGCCGCTGCGCAAGCTCTCGATGGCCAACATGACCGTGATGGGGGTGCTCCTGGCCTACCTCGACACGCCGCGACCCTTCCGCCAGTTCGGCATCAACGCGTTCCCACCGTCGACGGGGGAGCGCGCGCACGCGGCGCTGCTCGAGCTCGCCGCGGCCGGGCGGATCCGCCCCGTCGTCGGCCGCACGGTGGGCTTCGAGGGGGTCGCGGCCGCGCTGGAGGACCACGCTGCCCGGCGTACGTCCGGCCGGACGGTGGTGGTCCCGTGAGCGGCCTCGACGCCGACGCCCTGGTCGCCCAGGCCGTGGAGCAGACCGGCCTCGACGACCTCGGCGACCCGTCGGCGCGCGAGGGCCTCGAGCGCCTCGTCGAGTCCGTCAACGCCGAGGCGCAGCTCAACGAGCTCGGCGGGCTGGGCATCGGCGGCGCACTGGTGGCGGCCCTCGTCAACCGGCTGCGCGTGATCGACCACGCCACGAACCACCCGGAGGTCGCCGACGAGCAGGTCGAGGCGCCGGTCGTCGTGGTCGGCCTCTTCCGCGCCGGGACGACGCTCATCAGCAACCTCTTCGACTGCGACCCGGCCAACCGCGCGCTCCTGCGGTGGGAGTCCGGCGACTCGGTGCCGCCGCCGGTCCCGGCCGAGCGGCGGTCGGGCCCGCGGGTCGAGGCCGCGCAGGTCGGCACCGACATGCTCGAGGCGCTCAACCCCGAGGTCCGCGCGATCCACCACGAGGACGCCGAGTCCCCGACCGAGTGCATCGCCGTGCTCGGCCAGGCGTTCCGGTCGGTGTCGTGGGAGGCGATCGCCAACGTGCCGTCCTACGCCGCCTGGTGGCGGGCCGACCCGCTCGCCAACGTGCCGGCCTACGAGTTCCACCGCACGACGCTGCGGGTCCTGCAGAGCGGCGGCACCCGTGGCCGCTGGGTGCTCAAGAGCCCCCACCACGCGCTCGCCCTCGACGCGCTGACGGCGGTCTACCCCGACGCGCGGCTCGTCGTGCTGCACCGCGACCCGGTCGTGCTGACCGCGTCGGTCTGCAGCCTGGTGCGGGCGATGTCGAGCATGTTCTCCGACGCCGACCACAGCGCCTACGTCCGCGAGCACTGGACGCAGACCCTCGAGCAGTCGGTCGCCGGCATCGACGCCTTCCGTGCCGGCCACCCTGACCACCCGATGGTCGACGTGGCCTACGCCGACCTCGTCGCCGACCCGGTCACCACGATGGAGTCGCTCTACGACGCCCTCGGCATGGCGCCCGGTGACGGCGCCTTCGCCGCGATGGCCGCACACGTCGGCGCCCACCCGCGCAGCGAGCTCGGCACGCACCGCTACGACCTCGCCACCCACGGTCTGGTCGAGGCCGAGCTGCGCGAGCGCTTCGCGGCCTACGTCGAGCGCTACGACGTCCGGGTGGAGACCGCCGCGCAGACCTAGCGGGGCAGCGAGCTGGCGCGCCAGCCGCCGGGGCCGTGCGGGAGGGTGCGGCGTACCTGGCGGTCTGGCGCGCCCCACGTCGGACGCCGCCGGGGCGCGGGAGGCTCACCGCCACCGAGCGCGCTGAAGACCGCGACGATCGCCGCGACCTCCTCGGGCGTCGCGTCGCTGCCGACGATCCGCAGCAGCGGGCGCGCCGGCTCGGGAGCAGTGCTCTCGTCGGTGCTCTCGTCGGTGCTGTCGTCGGTCATCAGAGGGGGATGTTCCCGTGCTTCTTGGGCGGCAGCGTCGCCCGCTTGGAGCGCAGCAGGCGCAGCGCCCTGACGATCTCGATGCGCGTCTCGTGGGGGGAGATCACGGCGTCGATGTAGCCGCGCTCGGCCGCGATGTAGGGGTTGGCCAGCGTGGTCTCGTACTCGTCGACGAGCTCGGCGCGCCGGGCCTCGACGTCGCCGCCGTCCTTCTCGACCTTGGCCAGCGTCTTGCGGTGCACGATGTTGGCGGCGCCCTGGGCGCCCATGACGGCGATCTGCGCGGTGGGCCAGGCGACGTTGATGTCGGCGCCGAGGTGCTTGGAGCCCATCACGTCGTAGGCGCCGCCGTAGGCCTTGCGGGTGATGACCGTGACCAGCGGGACGGTCGCCTCGGAGTAGGCGTAGATGAGCTTGGCGCCGCGGCGGATGATGCCGTTCCACTCCTGGTCGGTGCCGGGCAGGAAGCCGGGGACGTCGACGAAGGTGAGCACCGGGATGTTGAAGGCGTCGCAGGTGCGCACGAACCGCGCGGCCTTCTCCGAGGCGTCGATGTCGAGGGTGCCGGCGAACTGCATCGGCTGGTTGGCGACCACGCCGACCGGACGGCCCTCGACCCGGCCGTAGCCGATGATCAGGTTGGGCGCGAACAGCTCCATGACCTCGAGGAACTCCTCGTCGTCGAGGACCGCGGTGATCACGTCGTGCATGTCGTAGGGCTGGTTGGGGCTGTCGGGGATCAGTACGTCGAGCGTCCGGTCGAGGTCGGTGACCTCGAGGTCGACGTCCTCGTCATAGACGACGCCCTCGTCGAGGTTGTTCTGCGGCAGGTAGGACAGCAGCGCCTTGACGTACTCGATCGCGTCGGGCTCGTCGGAGGCCATGTAGTGGGCGTTGCCCGACTTGGTGTTGTGGGTGCGCGCGCCGCCGAGGTCCTCCATCGTGACGTCCTCGCCGGTGACCGTCTTGATGACGTCGGGACCGGTGATGAACATCGCCGAGGTCTGGTCGACCATGATCGTGAAGTCGGTGACTGCGGGGGAGTAGACGTGGCCGCCGGCGCAGTTGCCCATGATCATCGAGATCTGCGGGATGACGCCCGAGGCGTGCACGTTGCGGCGGAAGATCTCGCCGTAGAGCCCGAGCGAGACGACACCCTCCTGGATGCGCGCGCCGGCCCCCTCGTTGATGCCGATGATGGGGCAGCCGACCTTCATCGCGAGGTCCATGACCTTGACGATCTTCTCGCCGTAGACCTCGCCGAGCGAGCCGCCGAAGACGGTGAAGTCCTGGCTGAAGACGCAGGTCTGACGGCCGTCGATGGTGCCGTAGCCGGTGATGACGCCGTCGCCGTAGGGACGCGTCTTCTCCAGGCCGAACGCCGTCGACCGGTGCCGCGCCAGCTCGTCGAGCTCGACGAACGAGCCCTCGTCGAAGAGCTGCTCGATGCGCTCGCGGGCGGTCTGGCGGCCCTTGGCGTGCTGCTTCTCGATGGCCTTCTCGGACCCCGCGTGCACGGCCTCGTCGAGGCGCCGGTCCAGGTCGGCGAGCTTGCCCGCCGTGGTGTGGAGGTCGATGCCGCTGTCGGTGGGCGGCACCTCGGTGCCTTCGCCTGGCTGCGCGCTCACGGGACTCCTGATCTCTCGCCACCACCGGTCGATGCCGGGGGGTGCTTTGACTTGGTCGGTCGGTAGGACAGGCTAGACCTCGTGACCTCCGCCCCGGCCGCGCGCCCACCCCTCGACAAGGCCCGCCTCGGCGGGGACAACCCCGAGCTGATGCCCGACCTGACCGTCGAGGTCGTCGACACCCTGGAGTCGACCAACGCCGAGGTCGTGCGCCGGGCCCACGAGGGCGCACCCGACGGGCTCGTCGTCGTCGCCGACCACCAGACCGCGGGCCGGGGGCGGCTCGACCGCACCTGGGAGTCCCCGGCCGGCACCTCGGTCACCTTCTCGATCCTGCTCCGCCCTGACAGCCCCACCCGCGCCTGGCCGTGGCTGCCGCTGCTCACCGGCTACGCCGTCGACAAGGCCCTGCAGGCCTCCGGCCTCGAGGCCGGCGTCAAGTGGCCCAACGACGTCCTCGTCGGTGACAAGAAGGTCGCCGGCATCCTCGTCGAGCGCATCGAGACCTCCGGCGGCCCCGCCGCCGTCATCGGCGTCGGCATCAACGTCAGCCTCACCGCCGACGAGCTCCCCGTCCCCACCGCCACCTCGCTCGAGCTCGAGCTCGGTCGCCCCGTCGACCGCACCGACGTCCTCATCGAGGTCCTCACCGCCATCCGCGAGGCCGTCGACGCCTGGGAGATGGGCGGCGACCCGAGTGGCATGCGCCTGCACGAGTCCTACGCCGCCGCCTGCGTCACCGTCGGCCGCGACGTCCGCGTCGACCTCCCCGACGGCTCCGTCCTCGAGGGACGCGCCATCGAGATCGACCCCGCCGGACAGCTCGTCGTCGAGTCGGGTGGCGTGCGCACGGCCGTCTCCGCGGGTGACGTCGTGCACGTGCGCACTGCCTGAGGTCACGTCGGCTGAGGTGCGAGCGCAGCGAGCCTCGAAGCCACGTCTGTTGGGTGGGGTCTTGCTGTGTCCGGGTCGGGTGGCCGCGCGTAGCAGACCGCGTCTCGGCGTCAAGGACGCCTGCGGCGCCGCTGCGCGGTCGCTGCGCGATCCTTGACCCCGAGCCTCTCGCGGTCTGCTTATCGGCGTGCAACGGCGAGGCCTCGCAAGCTCGGCTCGCCGTCGCCTGCGCGGCCACCCG